>QCPG01000005.1 GCA_003212615.1 Prochlorococcus sp. AG-436-E22 | reverse complement strand
TTATATAAATAGTCTCTTTTTCTTTAACAGTATTTTTATATTGATTTGATTTTAAATTTTTTACTTCTTTTATGCTGCTTTGAAATCCTTCTAATCTTCCTATTGAGGCTGAGAATCTTGCTAGTGCTTCAATCTTATAGATAATAAAAAATAAAGATCCCTCAAGTAATTGATAATTTAGTCTAGCTTGAGAAAATTCTCCGTAATTCATATTACCTGCTAGTAATGGTCCAGATAGAATTATAAAAGGTATAAATACACTTCCATAAATTGTTGATCTTTGTAGAACTCTTAGTAATGCCTCCCAAATAATTAATAAATTAAAATTCTTTACTACTGACTTTAATCTACTATTAACTTCTTGGTATTCTTCATCTTCTCCTGAATAGAAGGCTATAGATTCAGCATTATTTCGTACATGCACTAATCCATATCGAAAATTTGCTTCATATTTCAATTGTGCAAAGTTTAATTTAAACAATTTTTTACTTGCAAATATAATTAAAATTGAAAGTATACCAGCGTAAAAAACAAGAGCTAGTGTTAAGTTCTTGCTAATGCTAAGAAGAATTCCGATATTAATAGTAAAAGTTAAAATTGAGTCGAATATATTTAATGATAAATCTAGTATTTGAGCAGTAAAATCTTTTGCGTCTTCCGTAATTCTTTGGTCTGGATTATCAATTTCAGTTTCATCTTCGTCATTTGGATTTAATATGTAATAAGTTCGGTCGGTTAAATAATTATCAATTAAATTATTAGAAAGCCATTCTCTCCAAAGTAGTTGAAGTTTAGCCGATAAATAAAATTGAAAGCTACGTATAGGTAATGCAGCAATAAAACAAATCCCTAAAATCCATAATTTTCTATAACTTTCACTGGCATTTTGATTGATTAATCCATTCGTAATATCTCTTACTAAGAAAGATATGCCAGCATTAATTCCATTGACAGAGAGTAGCATTAATAAAACCAATCCAAGAAAAAGCCAAGGGATCCATCTTTTTTGCCTTAATTGATTGCGAAATGAAGCAAAAGATCCAATACCGAATAAGAAAAAAATTGTACCAATTAACCCAAGATTGGAGTTCCAAATTTTGTCAATTATTTCTTCAACTCCACTTAAATATTCTTTTGTTAAATCAGGTGATGACTTGCTAAGTAAATTTATTAAACCTGTAACTATAAATAAAACCGTTCCTGGTACAACACAAAAGATTAGGGCGAATAAAAGTAATATAAATAACCATCCATTATTTGAAGTATATGGTAAAAAATATGGTTGTGTAAGTTTTCTTATCTTATTTAATTGAGACGAGATATCTCTTTTTGGACTTAATATTTCTTTCGGCATGATTGATATCTGAAGTTTATTATGTGTTAAAAAATTTTATTTTAACATCAATTTTAATAATAACTTTTGCAGAAAACTAAATATTGGAATCAGTTGGTAAATCCAAGAAAAGATATTATCCAATCAGGTAAATTTAATTTGTTTAAAATGTTTTGATTGAAACTATGAATACTTTCGAAGTTTTTATCTAGGAGCCAATAAATTAAAAAAGGGAGGTTCAATAAAATTTGAAGTTGCCATTTATAGGTCAAAACATTCCATATTTTGGTTAAAATTGATTTTTGTGAATCATCTAAATTTTCCCAATTTTTCAAGATAAGGTTTCGTAAATTTTTATTTTTAGATATTAAGGATTCTGGAGAGGTCATTTTTTTATATGTTTAATCACTTATAGCTAAAAATTTTTTAATTTGAGAGTTTTAACCTGGTGGCCAATTCATTTTTCTTCCTGCTAAAAAATGAATATGTAAATGAAAAACTGTTTGCCCAGATTCTTCACCAGTATTAATTACTGTTCTCCAGTTATTTAAATTTTTAGATTTAGCGATTTTACTTCCTACAAACAATAAATGCCCTAATAAGGATGCATCCTTTTCTTCGCAATCATATAAACTGACTATTGGTTTTTTAGGAATTACTAAATAATGAATTGGGGCTTGAGCTGAAATATCATTAAATGCAATACACAAATCGTCTTCATGGAGTTTTTCACACGGGATTTGGCCATCTATTATTTTTTGAAAGATTGTAGTTTCAGTCATTTATCTATTAGATAGAAATCACGTCTTTTTCGTGAAACCCTTCTTTCATAAGTTCTTTATTTAAATCATCTTTTGATGTCACTCTATCAACAAATAATATTCCATTTAAATGATCCATTTCGTGTTGAATACACCTCGCTAGAAGTCCATCTGCTTTCATTTTACGTGGTCTCCCCATTTCATCTCTAAATTTTAATTTTATAGTTGATGGTCTCACTACATTCAAATAGACACCAGGTATGCTTAAGCAGCCTTCTTCGTATGAATTAAGGGTTGTTCCAAAGTCTGTAATTTCTGGATTGATTAATATTAAAGGTTCTGCTGCTGAATCTTCAAAATTTACATCTATGACAAGCAGCTCTTTGTTAATGCCTATTTGAGGAGCTGCAAGTCCAATCCCCTTTGCTGCATACATGCTTTGAAGCATTTCTCTAGAAAGTTTTCTAATCGAATCGTCAACCTTAGTTATTCTTTTGGAATTTTGTCTTAATACATCATCACCAAGTTTGTAAATTTCTAGAGATGGCTTACCTGTTTGTTCTTTTGCAATTTTTTCTGAGTTTCCATTTGTTCTTGACTTTTTTGCAAGTTTTGAAAAATGGTTTGCCACGTTTGAAAAAAGTTTTTAGTTAAGAGTTTAGCTATAAAAATACTAGCACTTTAATTTACCTTGTTTATAGTTTTTAAAAATGAGTAATGATGATAAGTTCAAAGTAAGGCAAACTTTCACTAAAAAAAAAGCTTTTAAGGAATTAACTATTATTAGGGATACCATTTTTTGGATTGATGTTGTTGGTGAAGGCCAAAATGAAAATGCCATTTTTGCAAGACCATTTAATGCAAAAGAGGCGATTCCTCAGAAATTAACAAGTAAAAAATATAATCTTAAAAATAACTTTCATGGATATGGTGGTAAATCTTATAAATGTATAAATTTTAAAAATAATTTTTATTTGATATGGATAGATCAGATTACCAAGGCAGTATGGTTTCAAATTTTTAAAGAGGTAGCATCAAATTATAGAAGTCAAAATAAATATCTCGATTCAGTTCAAGAACCTAGACAACTATCTAAATCAATTGATGGAAATTTCGATTCTTCATTTGTTATTACTGAAAATTGTTTTTTGTATGGTATTTGCGAAATAAATAATAGAGATTATTTATTTTCTTTAAACCTAAAAAAAAACTAAACAAGATATTCATCGAATAAAAAAATTTAAAAATTTTGCTGGAGAATTATCTTCTAATACTTCTTCTAACTTACTTTCCTGGATCGAATGGGATTCTCCATACATGCCCTGGGAGAAGAATGATCTATTTTTTGCTCAAATAGACTTAGATGGAGAGATAAAAAAATTAAAAAAATTCTCAAATAAGCTGATCAATGCCAATAAAAACGTTTCTTTTTTTCAACCATATTGGATAAGTGAAACAATTTTAGTATGCTCTGAAGATAGTTCTGGATGGTGGAACTTATTGTTTTTAGATGTTAGTCAAATCGAGAATATTTTTATTAAGAAAAGAGTAGAGAGAAATTTGATTGAATATGGAGTGCCACAATGGGTCTCGGGAATAACATACTTTTCAGGGGCTATAAAAAATTTATTTTGTTTAGCAAAAAAAGAAAATAGTTTAATAGTGGAACAATATAAAGATCTTGAATTAATTCAAGAATTTTCTACTCCTTTTACCTCAATAAGTGATTTCAGTGTTTTTGGGAATAACGTTCTTTTAAAAGGATATGGATCTGATTTTTTGGGAATTGTGCTTGAAATTGATTTTGCAAAAAAAGTGTTATCAAATTTGTCTGAACAGATATACATTGATCATATAAAAGCCTCTTCCAAACCTGAAACATTTTGGTTTAAAGGTTTTGAAGATCAATCTACTCATTCTTTTCTGTATAGACCGCTTGTTGATAATTTTAGAAAGCCACCGCTTCTTGTAAGAGCTCATAGCGGACCAACTTCATTTTTTGATGGATCATATAATTCTGAAGTTCAATTTTGGACTTCCAAAGGATTTTTTGTTGCTGAAGTAAATTATGGAGGATCATCCGGTTTTGGGAAAGTATATAGAGATAGGTTGAACTACAAGTGGGGCATTGTTGATTCTTATGATTGCAAAGCACTGGTGCTTGAATTACTTAAATTAGATCTAGTTGATAGTAAGAAAGTGGTAATTTTTGGTAATAGTGCTGGTGGACTCACTGCTTTGAATTGTCTATCATATGGATCTATTTTTACAGCTGCAATTTGTAAATATCCTGTTCTAGATTTGAAGGATATGCATTTTAATACGCATAGGTTTGAAAAAGATTATTTAAATTCTTTGGTAGGAAATTATGAAAAAAATCATGATGATTATATAAATAGATCACCAATAAATCACATTAACAAAATAAAAAAACCTATCTTATTGTTTCATGGAAAAAAAGATACAGTTATTTCGTATAAACAAACTTTAAAAATGCAAGAAATTTTGATTCAGAATAATAAATATTCAGAAGTTATGTTTTTTGAAAATGAAGGGCATGGGTTTAAAAATATTGAAAATAGAGAAGTAGTAATGCAAAAATCTCAGGAATTTTTAAAAAATGCGTTGAATATTTAAGAATTTATTTTTAGAAAATTAATAGTGTCTTTTAATTGTTCTATAAATATATCAATTTCTTCCTTATTGGTTGTGAAATTCATGCTAATTCTAGCCGTTGATTTAATTCCAATGTATCTGTGTAGAGGTTGACAGCAATGATGCCCACTTCTGATGCAAATTCCTTTTGAATCAAGAATTTCAGCAATATCGTTTGAATGTATATTTTTTACATAAAAGGTGGCAAGTGATGCTCTTTCTGGATCTATCTCAGGCGAGGGGCCTATAATTTCAACATTTTCTATTTGCTTTAATTTTTCAAATAAATATTTAGTAATAGTCTTTTCATATTCATGAATTTCATTCAATCCAATATTGTTTATATAATTAATTGCTTCTGCAAGACCTATTGCTTCTGCAATGGCTGGAGTTCCAGCTTCAAATTTATGTGGTAGCTCTGCCCACGTACTTGTCTCTTCAAAAACATCTTGAATCATTTCACCACCTCCAAAGAGAGGAGGAATTTTTTCTAGGATTTCTTTTCTTGACCAGAGGAAACCAATACCTGTAGGACCGCAAAGTTTATGTCCTGATCCCGCTAAAAAATCTATATCAAGTTCATTCACATCCAGTTTTTGATGCGCTAAGCTTTGACATGCATCTATTAACACCAAAGAACCTTTTTGTTTAGCTAATTTAGTTATATCTTTGATTGGATTACAGCAACCTAGCGTATTACTAACATGTACTAGGCTAACAAGCTTAGTTCTAGATGTGAGTTTTGATTTAAAATCGTCTATATCTAGTTTCCCATTTTTATCTATACCTATAAATTTTAATTTACATTTATTTTTTGCTGCAACCATTTGCCATGGAACAATATTGCTATGGTGCTCCATTATTGATAAGAGAATTTCATCGTTTTCTTTTAATGAAGATTCACCCCATGATCTAGCAGCTAGATTGATTGCTTCGGTGGCATTTCTTGTAAAAATAATTTCTTTTGTTGAATTCGCTTTTATATATTTACTAATTAAATATCTTGCATTTTCGAATTCTTCTGTTGCTTTAGCACTTAATTGATGTGCTCCTCGATGTACATTGGCATTAAAGTTTCTATAATATTCATCAATTTTTTTTAAAACTTGTATTGGTTTTTGAGTGGTTGCAGCATGGTCTAAATAAATAATTTGCTCATTACTTTTTAAGTTTTTATTTAAAAGAGGAAAGTCTTTCTTTGTTATTTCAGGAAAATTTTGAATCGTTTCCATTAAGTCTCATTTAAAAGTTTATCAAGCAAATCCCATCTATCTTTTGAAACGGGAATAAATGAAATTATTTCTTGAAAGTAAGAACTTAATTGTAGTTTACTTGCTTCTGATAATGTGATCCCTCTTGTTCGCATATAAAAAAGTTCTTCTTCATTGAGTTGCGAAATTGTAGCTCCATGTTTGCATTTGACATCATCAGCAATTATTTCTAATTGAGGTTTGGTATCTATTTGCGCGAAATTTGATAAAAGTAAATTTCTGCTTAATTGAGAAGCATCAGTTTGCTGGGCAATTTTCGGAACTATTATTGAACCTTCAAATATTGCATGTGATTTATCGTCAGCAAGTGATTTATTGATTTGATCTAGAAATCCATTTGGCCCATGAAATTCTATTTTTGTAAAAGTAGAAATTTGTTCATCTTTTTTTGTTATTTGCATACCTTTGATATTGGTTTTAGCGTTTCCTTCAGATTGTTGAATACGAATTTCAAATCTTGCATAATTAAATTTGAAATGTAAAGATCCTAAATTGTATTCGCTATTTTTTTGTTGAGTTACATTGAGTGAATTTAACAAATTTGATTTGTTTTCACCGTAAGAAACAACACCATGGTTTACGGAACTATTTTCTTCTAAACAAAAAAACGTTGATTGCGATAATGAAGAGTTGTCTTTACCAAGATTTACTTGTAATAAATCAATATCACAATTCTTTTCTAAAAATATTACAAGGGTTTTTGCGTTGAAAGAATTACTTGATGCGTGACTAAAGATTTCAATAGGAGGGATTTCTGATCCACTTATTTTTAATCCCAGGGTATTCTTAGTACAGTTTAAAGAAAGATTTAGTAAGTCACTCCAATTTTCGTTTTGATCAAAACAAGATATCTGTTCCTTGATATATTTAACTAATTTATCCTCACTTAGTTGCTTTATTGAATAATTTTCCTCTATTAAATTAATTTGGCAATTATCACCAATTATTAGCCTAATAGTACTTTGAGAAGTATTTGGAAAAGGTGTATCAAATTTTGGATTTTTTTCATTAACCGAGTAGTCTAAGAAGTTTGAAAGTTTTGATTTATTTGAAAGTCTCCATTGTTCACTTTTAGGATTAGGGAGGGGGCTTGATTGTAATTTATCTAGACAGATTTTTTGTATTTCTGTTGGATTATCAATCGATTTATTGGTTTTTATTTTTTCAATAATTTCCATTTATTTAGCTCTCTTTTATAAAGTTATCAGTCCATTCATACCCTTTTTTCTCAAGCTCTAGAGCAAGATCACTCTCACCAGTTTTTATTATTTGTCCGTCTGACATAACATGGACATAAGTTGGTTCAATTTCATCTAATAATCTTTGATAGTGGGTAATTAGTATAATTCCAGTTTGTGCATTAGATATTTTTTTAATTCCTGCTGCCACTATTCTTAGTGCATCAATATCTAGACCAGAATCGGTCTCATCTAATATTGCTATTTTGGGCTCAAGTAAAGCCATTTGCAGAATTTCATTTCTTTTTTTTTCACCTCCAGAAAATCCTTGATTTACACTCCTTGATAGGAATGCATGATCCATTTTCACAATTTCTAACTTTTCTTTAACTAGTTCTTCAAAATCAAAAGTATCTAATTCTTCTTTGTTGAGGAATTTTCTTCTAGCATTAGTTGAAACTCTAAGAAACTCAAGATTACTTACACCTGGAATCTCAATTGGATATTGAAAACCAAGAAAAATTCCAGATTGAGCCCTCTCTTCTGGTTCTAGAGAGTTGATGTTTTCACCTAAAAATTTTATGTCGCCATTTGTAATATTATACGAGGGATGTCCTGCAATTATTTTCGAAAGAGTACTTTTACCACATCCATTTCGTCCCATAATGGCATGGATTTCTCCAGGATAGACAGTAAGTGAAACCCCTTTTAAAATTGGAAGATTATCAGTAGATGCAGAGAGATTTTGAACTTCTAAAATTGGATCTGATTCTTTCATTTTACTTTGCATTGCAGTTTAGAAATTGATTCATTAACCTACTGATCCCTCTAGCTTAAGTGCCAGTAACTTATCTGCTTCAGCAGCAAATTCCATAGGTAATTGATTAAATACATCTCTGCAAAAACCACTGACCATCATAGATACTGCCTCCTCGAATTCTATACCTCTGCTTTGGAGATAAAAAAGTTGATCTTCTGAGATTCTACATGTGCTTGCTTCATGCTCGATTTCAGAATTGGGTTGTTGAGATTTGATGTAAGGGAATGTATTTGCAGAAGCTTGATCCCCAATTAACATTGAATCACATTGACTGTAATTTCTTGCTCCTTTAGCTTTGGTACCCATTTTGACAAGACCTCTATAGCTATTTATTGAGTTGCCTGCACTAATACCTTTGCTAACAATAGTTGATTTGGTCTTAGGACCAATATGGATCATTTTTGTGCCGGTATCGGCTTTCTGAAGATTATTGGTGAGTGCCACTGAATAAAATTCTCCTACAGATTCTTCCCCTAAAAGAAGACAGCTAGGATATTTCCATGTAATTGCAGACCCTGTTTCAACTTGAGACCAGCTAATTTTACTTCTCTTACCTAAACATTTTCCTCTTTTGGTGACAAAATTAAAAATTCCGCCAATACCTTCTTCATCACCAGCATACCAATTTTGCACTGTTGAATATTTTATTGAGGCGTCGTCTAATGCTATAAGCTCTACAACTGCTGCATGTAGGGTATTTGTATCAAACATTGGAGCTGTACAACCTTCTAGATAACTTACAGAACTTGATTCTTCAGCAATGATTAGCGTTCTTTCGAATTGTCCTGAATCTCCACTATTTATTCTGAAGTAGGAAGATAGATCCATAGGGCAGGCAACACCTTTTGGGATATAAACAAAAGAACCATCACTAAAAACAGCAGAATTTAGTGCTGCAAAATAATTATCACTAGCTGGAACTACTGTACCTAAATATTTTTCAATCAAATCCGAGTGATTTTTTACTGCTTCACTAATTGAGCAAAATATAACTCCATGTTCAGCAAGTTCTTCTCTAAAAGTTGTGGCTATAGAAACACTATCAAAGACAGCATCTACTGCTACATTTGTGAGTTTTTTTTGCTCCGTAAGGGGTATTCCTAATTTATCAAAAGTTTCAAGAAGTTTTGGATCAACTTCATCTAAACTAGAAATTTTCTCTTTTTGTTTGGGAGCAGAGTAGTAAATTATATCTTGATAATCGATTTTTTTATATCCCAATCCTGCCCAATTGGGTTCATCCATTGTTTGCCATTTCTTAAAAGCTTTTAATCTAAAATCAAGGAGGTATTCTGGCTCTTCTTTTTTTTCTGAAATAAGTCTAATAATATCTTCATTTAATCCCTTTGCAATTTTTTCAGTTTCAATATCTGTAACGAAGCCATATTTGTATGGCTCTTTTACTGCATCCTTAACTAAATTTTCGTTAACCATGTTACCCAAAAATTAACCTATTATTATTAGCTTATATACTTTAACGAAAGATACCCCCAATATTGAGTTTTTTCCCTTTATTAAAACTAAAAATTAATGTCTAATCATCTTGATCCCTTACCTAACCCATTAAACATAGAAACTATTAAAGAAATTGATAATCTTGATCTACCTCTAATGCAGAAACATCATTTAAGAATTCTCGCTCATTGCCTCCAGATATTAAAAATTATCAATGTAAATAATAGTTTTGAATATCACAAAAAAAATCCCCTGAGAGAATGGTGTGATAACCAATCCAAAAAATTTGATGATAAACAATTTAGTGATCTTTTTTATGAGCAGTTAGAATCTACTTCAAAAAAATTAAGTACTTTTTCCAAAAAAATAGGTAAAAGTATTGAGGATTTAGAGATTGATGATTTAGTACTTTTAGTTGAACAACGCTGAATTACCTTTTAATTGATCCCGAAGAAAAAATATATTTTTGTTGAGTTGTTAACAAATTCAGGTAATAAAATTTAAAAAAAAAGAAAATTAATTTACATTTAAACTATCTCTGAAAATTAATTAATTCCTCTGATACCAACTATTTTGAAGAGAAATATGAATTTTGAAAATTTATGAGTAGTCAGAGGATCCTGACGACAGAGCTAAAAGACACACAATTGCTAAAAAAAAAGAACATACTGATCCCAAACAAAAACGGAGATTTTAAAGTGGCTGATGGGATCATGAATAAAGGAGAATTAATCTCACTAACCCTCAGACAATTACGTCAACAAGCAAGTAAATTATCAGTTCCTCTATATAGTCGTAAAACAAAGGCTGTTTTAGTTGACTTAATACTTAAATATCAAGAAAAATCTTTTAAGCAAACAAATATAAGTACACCCCAGTCAGATCTTAAAAATACTTCTGATTTCAATACCTTCAACAGGAATGAAGAAGTTAAAACAAACGTAGTTTTCTTGCCCCGAGATCCAGATTGGGCATATGTTTTTTGGCAAATTTCCGACGCTGATAGAGAAAAAGCACAATCTTTGGGGGCAAATAAATTATGTTTACGATTATTTGATGCATCTGGTTCTGACGGAAGCAATCTAAATCAAGGAACACTTAGGGAAATAACAGTAGATAGTTATAGTACTGAGTGGTACTTACCAATCCCACTGGCAGATAGAGACTATAAAGTTGAATTAGGTTATAAATATGGTTTTAAATGGATGTCTCTGGCATTCTCTTCAACAAGTCGTGTCCCTGGATCCCATCCATCTGAGCAAATTCTTGACAAATTTGTTCCATTTAATTTGGATGCTACGTCTGAGTCAATTCCAGATATTTCAAATCACGTTACCTCAGAACAAAATGGTATCCATGAAAGGTTATATCAAGCAGCAACTAACATCACTCTTAGAAGGAAAGTTGGTTCAGAAGAATTTATGGAAAATGTAAATTCAACAGATCAAAATGATAACCTTACTGATTCAGGTGCTGGTAAATGGTCTTCTGGTTTAAATGAATCTGGACGTGGAATTATTAAAAATAGATCTTTTTGGCTTGTTGCAGATGCTGAGTTAATTGTTTATGGAGCAACTGAACCTTCTGCAAAACTAACAATTGGTGGAGAAGACGTTCCTCTTGCGGCTGATGGCACGTTTAGAATTCAAGTTCCATTTAGAGATGGGACTCAAAAATACGATATTAAAGCTGTTGATGTATCTGGTGCGCAAGAAAAAAGTATATCAATGAAATTTGATAGAGCGACTCCACTAGACGATACTAATGAAAAAGATAATGCTGACCCAGAATGGTTTTAATTAAATTAATGTTGAAAAAAATTGTAGCTTTTACACCTTTGTTTGGAGCATTAACATTTCCAATTATAGTTCCAATCACAATCTCTAAATTTGGTGTTAATTACGGAATCCTCAGTGCATTATTGATTTCTTCATTATGGTTTATCGCTATGTTAAGAACATCAGAAATGCCTCATTAATTTAGTTAGATTCTTGGAAGTTTCTTAAACATATGACTCAAGTTAATGTAATTAATATAAGTTCTCCTTTTTTAGATCAAAAACCAGGCACTTCTGGTTTAAGAAAAAGTACTTTAAAGTTTCAGGAAGAACATTATCTAGAAATTTTTATTGAAGCAATCTTAGAATCCTTGGAAGATTTACAAGGTTCAACATTAGTAGTTGGTGGTGATGGCCGATATGGCAATATTGAAGCTATAGAAAAAATTGTGCAAATATGCGTTGCTCATAAAGTTAAAAAGGTTATTGTTCCTAAATACGGTTTATTATCTACTCCTGCGACATCACATTTAATTAGAAAAGAAAACGCTATTGGTGGAATTATTCTTTCTGCAAGTCATAATCCTGGTGGGATTGATGGCGACTTTGGAGTGAAATTAAATATCTCTAATGGTGGCCCAGCGCCAGAGATAATTACTAATAAGATTTTTAAGGCTTCACAATTACTAACTAATTATAAAATTTGTAAAATTCAATTGCCTGATTTTAGTAAATATGGAACTTATTCTTACGGTGAAACTACCTTAGAAATTATTGATGGATTGAAAGATTATTCTAATTTGATGGAGAAAATTTTTGATTTTGATCAAATTAGTGATTTTTTAAAGAAAGACTTCTCTTTAATCTTTGATGCAATGAATGCGGTTACAGGCCCATATGCAAAAAATATTTTTGTTGAAAAAATGGGTCTTTCTCATGATTGTGTCATGAATGGTAACCCGTTAAAAGATTTTGGAGGTTTACATCCTGATCCTAATCTTACCTATGCATCCCATTTGGCTGATTTGTTATTAAATAAAAAATCTTATAGTTTTGGTGCTGCTTGCGATGGAGATGGAGATAGGAATATGATTTTAGGAAGTGCATGTTTTGTAAATCCTAGTGATAGCCTTGCAGTTATCACTGCTAACACCAAATGTGTTCCTGGATATAAAGATGGTATTACAGGTGTTGCACGATCCATGCCAACCAGCTCAGCGGTTGATAATGTTGCTCGAGCATTAAATATACCTTGTTTTGAGACACCTACGGGCTGGAAGTTTTTTGGAAATCTTTTAGATTCTAATTTAATTACTTTATGTGGAGAAGAAAGTTTCGGAACAGGTAGTAATCATGTAAGAGAGAAAGATGGATTATGGGCAGTTTTGTATTGGTTACAAGTTTTAGCTGAGAAAAGATGTTCGGTCAGTGATTTGATGCAGAATCATTGGAAACAATTTGGTAGGAATTATTATTCAAGACATGATTATGAGGCAATCCCCTCAAATATTGCTAATCAAATTTTTGGTAATCTAACTTCTATGCTTGAAAATTTAAAAGGAACCACTTTTGCGGGCCATTTAGTTAAAATTGCAGATAACTTTTCATATTTAGATCCCGTTGATAATTCCATAAGTGAAAATCAAGGTTTAAGGTTGGTGCTTGATGATAATTCTCGAGTAATTGTACGCCTTTCTGGAACTGGAACTAAGGGTGCAACATTAAGACTTTACTTTGAGAAATTTTTCAATCCTCAAGAGAATCTTTCGTTAAATCCTCAGGTCGCTTTGAAACCTCTAATAAATGATTTAGATGCTTTATTAAACATTTCAAAACTTACTCAAATGGAAACTCCTACAGTAATTACATAGACTTGAAAGTAATGATTTTTTGATTTTATTAATATGCATTCAGAAAATTTATTTACTAACTATTCCCAAATAGAAAATAATGCGCCTTTGGCAGATAAATTAAGACCAAAGAAGTTGGAAGATTTTTTTGGTCAACAACCAATCTTGAATGAGAATTCGCTTTTAAGAAGTGCAATATTAAATGATAAAATTACTAATTTTATTTTTTCTGGACCTCCTGGTGTTGGAAAAACTACTCTAATTGAAATTATTTCTTTTAATACTCGTTCAAAATTAATTAAGTTAAATGCAGTATTATCCAGTCTTAAAGAATTAAGAAATGAAATCGCTAATGCAAAAGATAGATTAATAAATTCAAAAAGAAAAACAATTTTATTTATAGATGAGGTTCATAGATTTACAACAGTTCAACAAGATGCTTTATTACCATCAATAGAAAATGGAACTATAACTTTTATTGGTGCTACGACTGAAAACCCTTTCTTTGCAGTTAATAAAGCGCTTGTTAGTAGGTCTCGTATTTTTACGTTACTTCCTTTGGCTGAAAATGATTTGCAGAGAATAATACAAAAAGTCATAACTCACTATTCAAAACAAAAAGATTCAAAGAGGGTTTATTTAACCCAGGATGCAACAAGCCATTTAATTAAATTTTCTGGCGGTGATGCAAGAACATTAATCAATGCCTTAGAGATGGCCATAGAATCAACTGCTGAAAATGATGCTAAAGAAACCAACATTAATCTCTCAATAGCAGAGGATGCGATTCAAAAGAAAAATATTGTTTACGATAAAAATGGTCAGAATCATTACGATGTAATAAGTGCTTTTATTAAGTCCATAAGAGGTTCTGATCCAGATGCAACTTTATTCTGGCTTGCGAATATGCTGGAGGCTGGTGAAGATCCTAATTTTATTTTTAGAAGACTTCTTATATCTGCCAGTGAAGATATTGGACTGGCTGATCCTAATGGCATAGTAGTTGTAAAGTCCTGTTGTGATGCTTTTGATAGGGTTGGTTTTCCAGAAGGATTATATTTTTTAACGCAGGCTTCTTTATATTTAGCCATGTCTCCAAAAAGTAATAGTACGAAAAGTATTTTTAAAGCAATTGAAACAATCAAATTTACCAATGCTTTTGATGTTCCACTGCATTTAAAAAATAATTCTAATAGTTATGTCAATCCTCATAATTATCCAGGTAATTGGGTTGCACAAGAATATCTTCCTAAATCTTTAAGAGGTTTAAAAATATGGGAACCAAATAATAATGGATGGGAGAACACTAAATATGAAGAACTGCTTAGAAGAAAAGAAAACTAAAAATTTTTCGAACAACAAATAATCTCAGGATTTAAAGAATTTTTCTCTTCGTAAGCTAAAGCAATAGTCCAATTATGGAAGTTAATCCGTGAATAATTTAAATGTATGTTTTTCTTCTTATGAATTAACTCTTTTGGCTTTTCAAAATATTGCCAATGGTTTATGTCTTTAGCTAATTTTCCATGATCCCATTTTATAGCCGCTTCAACAGCACACCATTGATTTAATATCATATTTTTTGTCAAACAATTATTATGGATTGATTTATTGGTATGAAAAAAATATTTTTCTGCAAATTTTATATGGTTAAAATCTCTATCTGTTCTCTCAATATCAATCCCTATTTTGCTTTTATGCCAGACTATAGTAATGGCATCTATACAATGACTTAAACTTATATTTCCCATGCCAGAGGGTAAACTTGGAGGTTGTCCAGGATGAGCATTAATCGGAATTTTTAGGGGATCTAAATCAAAAAGTGTTGAAAGTGATTGTCGTAAATAAGCTCTTGTTTCTAAAAAAATCTTTGATCTTGAACTTGATAGATTTTTTGCAGTTTTAATTTCTTCTACCGTTGCGATATCTTGCACACCTTTAATCTCATAAAACCAAATTTTTGGTATTTTATATTCATACTCATTTAATAATTTCAATGGCTCTTAAGGTTGGCGACAAAGCACCAGAATTTAAATTAAAAGATTCTTTTGAGCAAGAAGTTGCTCTTAGTGATTTTAAAGGTAAAAGAATAATACTATATTTTTATCCAAAAGATAATACTCCAGGATGTACTAAAGAAGCCTGTAATTTTAAAGAGAATTGGGATTTACTCCAAAAAAATAATATTGTTGTTCTTGGTATCAGTAAAGATAATGCCGCTTCTCATCAGAAGTTTATAGAAAAATTTAATTTACCTTTTATTCTTTTAACTGATCCTGAACCTTATAAAGTTTCTTCTGATTACGATAGCTATGGACTTAAGAAATTTATGGGAAAAGAATATATGGGTATGATGAGAAATACATTTTTAATTGATACTGATGGTAATATCGAAAAAATTTACCTCAAGGTAAAAGCAGCAATAATGGCTGATCATATAATTGCGGATCTTGGATTAAATTAATTCTTTGAAAGATAGTTGGTGCATGATCATGCCCTCCATAACTAAATTAGGAGCATTGATTATATTTTGTTTGTTTGTTTCTAGAGATTTTGCAAAGAATTCAGAGTCTCCTCCACAAGTTATCAAGATATCCTTTAGTGGATTAAATGAACTCTTAATAACACCAGTAAGAGAATTTATTACTCCTTTTAAAATTGCCTCTTCTGTATTAATCAAAAAATCTTTTGTAGGGATTTCATATTTTTTTGGAACTTTAAGATTTTTTGTGTTTTGTTCCATTGATTTTAATTGTGTTAGAAACCCTGGAATAAGTTGACCACCGAGAATCGACCCATTTGAATTTAATTTTGTTATCGATAATATTGTTCCAAAATCTGCAATTACCAAATCTTTTTTTAAAGGGTTTTCAATAGTGTTTAGAGCTGCGAGACAAGCAAGAGCTCTATCAATTCCCAAATAATCAGGGAGATTTGATAACTGAATATCTTTGGTTTTTATTTCATTTTCTTCTTTCAGTGAAAAATTAGGTAATTCTCCTACAGAAGCCCAAATTAATTGATTGACATCTATATTTTCTGGAACCTTCTGTTCTTTTTTGGTATGGAAGAATTTAGATTGCTTTTTAGAATAGTTAGCCCAATGAAGCCT
This sequence comes from Prochlorococcus sp. AG-436-E22, assembly GCA_003212615.1. Taxonomy (GTDB): domain Bacteria; phylum Cyanobacteriota; class Cyanobacteriia; order PCC-6307; family Cyanobiaceae; genus Prochlorococcus_A. The sequence continues at coordinate 38,161 of QCPG01000005.1, read as the reverse complement.
ACTATTGCCCACTAACAAAAAATTTATATCTGAGATCATTTTTGTATGATCAATTCAATTATTTGTATGTATTCCACATTCTTGTTTAATCCCTCCAAATCGTGTATTTCTGCCTTTTTTTTCGATACCATCAGGAGTGCTGGAGTGCCAATCGCCTACAGTAGAGTAACCTTTGCTAAAAAGTGGATGAGCAGGTAGATTATTCTCTTTCATATAATAAAAAATATCTTTATTTGTCCAATTTAATAAAGGCCTTAAAGAAAGCCTTTTCCGAATAATGTCCAGGAATCTCATTTTATTTCTGTTTTCTGTTTGGCCAGCTCTCACACCGCTTGCCCAGCAGTAAATATTATATTTTTCTAGACCATTTTCTAAAGGTTTTATCTTTCTTAATTCATGATACTTATCTAAATCATTCACTTTATTTGTTTCCCAAAGTTTTCCGTGTATAGCCTCCATTCTTGCTGGAGATAATTTACTTTGCAGAACTTCTACTTCTAAGGATAAATCTTCAATAAGTTTTTCAGCATATTGGTATGTTTCTGGAGGTAGGTAACCTGTATCTATCCAAAATATTTTGATTTTTCTTTGCAGAAATAATTTACTTACCATATTTAAAAGCACTGATGACTGTATGCCAAAACTTGTTGTTATGGCAAATTGATTATCAAACTTTTCATAACCCCATTTAAGCATTGCTTGAGGCTTCATATCGATTAGCTCCAGATTATATTTTTTTATTAATTCAGGTTGAATATTTTTATGGATGTTTTCAATCATTCTTCAAGTTGATTATCAGTTTAATGTTATTTCGCTCAATTTGAAAATTATTCGTATAGTTTAATAATACATTTACGCATAACAATATTTCGCTAATGAAATCGATACAAAAACCAATAGTAATAGTTGGAGCAGGTTTTGCAGGTATGACTTTTGCGTTAAATTTAAAAAATCTTAATCCTTCTTTACCTATTCTTGTAGTTGATTCTAAAGCTCACTTTGTATTTAAACCTTTAATGTACGAAGTTTTAAGTAAAGAAATAAGAAGTTGGGAAGCTACGCCAGAATTTGCAAATATTTTTTCTGATGCAGGTATAACTTTTTTAAAAAATTGTTTAACCAAGATTTCCTTCAAAGAAAATATTCTTGAATTTAGTGACGACTTAAAATTAAGCTATCAATATCTTGTAATTTGTACAGGATCTATTCCAAATAGTTTTTTTATTAAAGGTGTAGATGAAAATTGTTATTTTTTTAATGATTTTAGTGATCTTAATAAATTACAATCTTTTTTAAACAAATCACAAAAAACTTCGATTCATAAAAAGTTATTCATAGTAGGTGGTGGTCCCTCTGGTATTGAGTTGGCATGCAAAATTAAAGATATATTCACAGACCAATTTGAAATTAATTTAATAGAAAAATCAAATGAAATTCTTAATAGAAACAAAATTTTTAATAGAGAACAAGCAGAGAAGGCACTAGAAAAAAGAAAAATCAATATTCTTTTAAATTCAACAGTTAAAGAAGTCTCAGAAACTAAAATTAGTATTTCCAATGAGGTTGGAATAACTTTTTTGGATAAAGATATTGTTATTTGGACTGCAGGTGTTAAACCGAATTTGTCTTATTTGGAAACTGATGAAATAACAAAAAAATTTGGAAGAATTTTAGTTAATAATAATTTGCAAATAGAAAACCATAAAAACTGTTTTGCTATTGGCGATATTTCAATTATTGAAGGAATGGAGGATTTACCCATAACAGCTCAAGTTGCTATGCAGGAAGGAAATCATCTTGCTAAAAATCTAGAACTATTAATGCAAGGGAAGGATCTTTTACCTTTTGAATTTCAAGACAATGGTGAAATGATTAGCCTAGGAATAGGTGAAGCTTCAATCACTGGGCTTGGGATTACTTTATCTGGGAAATTGGCTTTTGAGGCAAGAAGACTTATATATGCTTCTAAGTTGCCTGATATTTCTGAAAGCTTAAAATCTGCATCTTCATGGATATTCCAAAAAAAATCTATTTTTAAAAAGTTTTTTAAAAAAAATAATTCCAATTAAACTTTTTTGAAATATTGTTTTTGGGTATATTGAGTTAAATAAGTTTCATATGAATTTAATTGCAGTTGTTAGTAATAATTATGATGCGTTTATAACGGTAGTTGTTTTAATAATGTCAATAATTTTGTTTATAAGAAATACTATTGCGCCAGAATTGACAGGTTTGTTATGTGTTGGAATATTTATAGCTACGGGAGTTCTTTCCCCTGAAAAAGCTTTAGCTGGATTTGGTAGTCCCTCTTTAATTACTCTTATGGGTTTATTTGCAGTTTCCTCTGCATTATTTAAAAGTGGTGCCTTAGACAGAGTGAGAGAATTGATTTCTTCAGAAAGTATTAGAACACCAAGGAAATTAATTTCATTAATAGCTTTTTTGATTGCTCCATTATCTGGAATTGTACCTAATACTCCAGTAGTAGCATCTTTGTTACCTTTGATTGAAGGTTGGTGCGAGCGCAGAAATATATCACCATCTAAAGTTTTATTACCTCTTTCTTTTGCTACTTTATTAGGTGGAACTCTTACATTATTAGGTAGTTCAGTAAATCTTCTTGTAAGTGATATTAGTCAGCAATTAGGTTATGGAGCTTTGGAATTATTTAGTTTGACTTCAATTGGAGTTCCTGTGTGGCTGATAGGAACTATCTATATGATTTTAGTTTCTGACATGCTTTTACCAGATAGAGGAAGAGATAAGGATTTTATTAAAAATGGAGATATGAATATTTACTTTACCGAAGTTACTATCCCCTCTTCGTCAGAGTTAGTCGGACAATCTGTAAGAAATAGTAGATTGCAAAGACGATTTGACGTTGATGTTCTAGAGTTACAACGTAATGGCAAAGTTATTCTTCCTCCTTTAGCAGATAGAAAGATTGAACCGGATGATAGATTAATAATCCGCGTTACAAGAGCAGACTTATTTAGGCTGCAGCAGGAACATACCATTTTATTAGGAGAGAAAAAACCATCTTTAAGCGGAAATAATGTTTTCTCAGATGATGAAGGTACTAAAACCTTTGAAGCCTTGTTACCAGCTGGCTCAACTTTAGCTGGTGCAAGTTTGAGAGAATTAAGATTTAGGCAGCGTCATAATGCAACAGTTTTGGCTCTGAGAAGAGGTCAACAAACTGTTCAAGAGAGATTAGGCCAAGCTGTTTTAAGGGCTGGAGACGTTTTATTATTGCAAGCTCCGTTAGATTCAATAAGAGGTTTGCAGGCTAGTAATGATTTACTTGTTTTAGATCAATTCGAAGATGATTTACCTGTCTTAATAAAAAAACCTATATCAATTGCAATTGCTATAGGAATGGTGGTTTTGCCTTCGGTTACTAATATTCCATTAGTAGGTTCAGTTCTTTTAGCAGTTATTGCAATGGTTGCGTTTGGATGTTTAAGACCTGCAGAAATCCAAAAATCAATTAGGTTAGACGTTATTTTATTGTTGGGATCTTTATCATGTTTTAGTGTTGCTATGCAAGTAACAGGATTAGCAGATTTAATAGCTGTCAATTTAAATTTTGTTCTTAATGGAATGCCCCTGTATTTTGCACTAGTCGTAATATTTGTATCGACAGTTATTCTTACTCAATTTATAAGTAATGCTGCTTCAGTTGCTTTAATTTTGCCTGTAGTTATTGAATTTTCAAATGTTTTAGGAATTTCACCGAGCGCTTTAATAATGCTTGTTTTATTCGGAGCAAGTCAATCTTTCTTGACTCCAATGGGTTATCAAACAAATTTAATGGTTTATGGTCCTGGAAGATATAGATTTTTTGATATCGCAAAATACGGAGCTGGATTAACGCTTATAATGTCATTGACAGTGCCAGCATTGATAATTCTTAATTTCAGATAAATAACGTGAAATTTACAAGTAATGTTTATAAGTTAAAAGATGTATACAGAAGACTTTCTGTACCTCAATTTACTATTGTTACAGGATTATTTATTATTTTCTTTGGGACTTTAATTTTGAGTTCCCCATTATGTTCATCTTCAAAGGTTGGTTTGTGGGAAGCATTTTTTACATCTACTTCTGCTATAACCGTTACTGGCTTAACCATAATAGATATTGGTGTTGATTTAAATTTCTTTGGCCAAGTTTTCTTGGCTTTTATGCTTCTATCAGGTGGTCTGGGATTAATGGCTATTACGACATTTTTACAAGGTTTTGTTGTAAAGGGGGCAAAGCTAAGAACTAGATTAGACAAAGGAAAGACTCTGGATGAATTCGGAGTAGGAGGAATTGGTCGAACTTTTCAAAGCATTGCAATAACTGCAGCTTGTATCATATCTTTTGGTGCAATTGTTTTATATTCTTTTGGATTTGTAGATATTCAAAATAATTGGGAAAGACTTTGGTCATCTATTTTTCATAGCATATCTGCATATAACAATGCAGGTTTTTCTTTATGGTCTAATAGTCTCCAAGGCTATAGAACAAATTTTTTGGTTAATACTGTATTTGTTTTTCTTATCGTCATGGGTGGTCTGGGATGGCGGGTTATTGATGATATTTGGAGTAATAAAAAAAATCTTTCATATAAAAAATTGAGCCTCCATTCTAGATTAGTCATTAGGACAAGCTTATCTCTAATATTATTTGGATCATTAGGATTCTTTATTATTGAATCATTGCTAAATAGTCAATTTTTTAATGATTTGAATTTGTTTGAAAGATTATTATCATCAATTTTCGAAACAGTGAGTGCAAGAACTGCAGGTTTTACAAATTATCCCATTTCCTTGAAATCTATCTCAGATACTGGCCTTTTGTTATTAATGACACTTATGTTTATTGGAGCAAGTACTGGAGGGACTGGTGGAGGTATAAAAACAACTACATTTATTGCTTTAATGGCTGCAACTAGATCAACTTTGAGAGGGCAGAAAGATGTAATTATAAGTAATAGATTGATTTCAGATAAAGTTATTCTAAAGGCTGTTGGCATTACAGTTGGATCTTTGCTTTTCGTTCTTTTAATGGCAATGCTGTTAACTACAACTAATACTTTTGTTAAAAAAGAATCTTTCACATTCTTAGAAATTCTGTTTACTTGCATATCTGCATTTGCAACAGTTGGTTTTGACATTGGTTTGACTTCAAAATTAAATCATTTTGGTCAATTTATTCTTATTGTCGGTATGTTCGTGGGCAGACTTGGTATCCTTTTGCTATTAAGTGCAGTTTGGCAGGCTCTTTATAAGAGTAGAATAGATAGACAAAAGAGGATTGGCTATCCTAGGGCTGATCTTTATGTTTAGGATTGACTGACTTTTATTATGGCTGATTGGTGGCAGTGGTCTGAAAAGAGAGCAAAAGAAACTCTTACTTTTGCAGTTGTTGGAGTTGGAAGATTTGGAACCGCTGTTTGTAGAGAACTTATAAGTAATGGTGCAGATGTTTTAGCTGCAGATTATTCCGAAAAAGCTATTGATGATCTGAGACAATTAGAGCCTTCGATAGAAGCTAGAGTTGTAGATTGTACTGATGAAGAGTCTATGAAGGAATCTGGAATACTTGAAATGAATACTGTTGTAGTAGGTATCAGTGAACCTATTGAAGCGAGTATAACTACAACTCTTATTGCTAAGGATAGCGAAGGTAGTAAAGTCAAAAGGGTAATAGCAAGAGCTACGAGTGATTTGCACGAAAAAATGTTAAAAAGGGTTGGTGCAGATAAAGTTGTCTTTCCGTCCAGAATGCAAGGAGAAAGATTAGGTTTAGAACTAGTGAGACCAAATCTAATTGAAAGATTGGAACTAGATAACCAAACTGGTATAGATGAAATAACAGTCCCTGAGGAATTCATAGGAAGATCTTTAAGAGATTTGAATTTGAGGAAAAATTATTTAGTAAATGTTCTAGCAGCAGGACCGGCCGAAGAGTTAACAGTTAATCCTCCTGCAAAATATATTTTGGAGAGAGGAAATATTTTGGTAGTTATGGGGAAAACTGCAGATTTACAGAAATTGCCTCAAAATTAATTATTCTTCATCAGATTTTTTATAATATCTAATCCTTTGAGAAGCTCTTTTGAATTTTCTTACGCCGTGTTTCTCAAGTTCGTCTCTAAATTTATCTGTATTTGAATTATTTTCTGAGATGAGTGCTCTACCCTCGTTCTCCAAGTATTTTGTTATCCCTTCTTGTATTAATACTTTTGCCATATTACTAACTGTCCTTGATTCATTAGTGGCTAAAATATTTAGTTGCTCACAAATTAATTCTGGCAGAACTACTTGAATCCTCGGGGATTTAGGCTTCCCATTTGTTGAGTTTTGACGGGTAGCCATGAGTCAAAATGTGTAACTGTTACTTATTAGTATACACAGTTAGTCAAGGGTAGTATCTTTGTGTATATTATTAGTAAGGAAATATATGCCTTTATCAATTAATTGTTTTTATTTTGCCATGAAAAATTCAAGAAAATTTGATTCACCTAAAAGGTCGATAATTGATAAAAAGAAAAAAAGATTAGTACATTCTGATTCTTACGATAATGAAAATAGTGATGTTTTGGTCTCAGCAGTAATTAGTCCATATTTGTTGACTCATCTTCACCATATTCTGCAACAGTCTGAATATTACGCGCAAAAAGATGGTAGAAAATCTCATGCAGCTAACTTTGCTAAACTAAGAAAGGTTTTATGTTTAGATGCAAGAAGTATGGCAGATGCATCAGCAAAAGAAATAAAAGATACAGATAATGATTTATCTATTAATAAATATAATGAACAAAATGTAGCCTGAAGTAATACTCTATTAATAAATAGATTTTTTAAAACATGTCCAGTAATGCTGAAAAGCTCTATAAGGTAATAGCAAACGACTCTAAAAAGAAACAAAGTTTGTTTATGACGGCCTTGACTAATCCCAAAAAAGCCTTAGATAAAATATGCGATATTGGCAACGAGTTAAATATTTCTGTGACTAAAGAAGAGGTTATTGAATATTTGGATACTATTGACGATGAGGCAACTAAAATGTGGTTAGTTAAGGCTCGAGGAGGTCTTTAGGAAAAGGTTGCGAATAATCATTGTTTTGATTCGTCATGGGTTTGATTCTTTTGTTGTAGCCACCTCCACCTGCTAAAGTCCAAAAAAACCAATAACTTGGAATTGCAAGAGCTGCAGCTATGAAAATTACTACAATTTGTTCTATTCTTTTCATAATCCAATTTTATTCCACAAAATTATTTTTTAGTAAATAAGCCTCAGATTTTGTAAATTCTATTTTAAAAACAGTGATTAGATTTGAAGGTGTAAGTAAAATTTATTCTACAGATATTGTTTTAAAAAATATTACTTGGGAGATTAAGAAAGGAGAAAAAGTTGGCTTAGTTGGTTCTAATGGTGCAGGTAAATCAACCCAATTTAAGATTTTAATTGGAGAGGAAGATCAAACAAGTGGAACGATCATCAAAGAGGGAAATCCTAAAATTGCCCATTTAAAACAGGAGTTAGATTGTAACTTGAATTGTTCAGTGAGAGAGGAATTAGAAAGTTCTTTCAAAGATATACAAATTGTTGCTATTAAACTTTTAGAAATTGAGAATAAAATGAAATTATTGGATATAAATAAACATTCCGATGAACTTGAAAAATTAGTGAATCAACTTGCAAAATATCAAGCAAAATTTGAAGCTTTAGGTGGCTATAAAATGCAATCTGATGTAGAAAAAATATTACCAAAACTAGGCTTTTCTATCCAAGATGCTGATAAATTAGTTGGCAATTTTTCAGGTGGTTGGCAGATGAAAGTTGCACTTGGAAAAATAATCTTACAAGACCCTGATTTACTTTTACTTGATGAGCCAACCAATCATTTAGATTTAGATACTATTTTCTGGCTGGAAGAATATCTATCTTCTCTTAAGATTGCAATTATTATAATTAGCCATGATAGATATTTTTTAGACAAATTATGTAAAAAAATAATTTTTATAGATAGAGGAATATCTGAAATATATAATGGGAACTATTCTTTTTTTGTTGAACAGAAATCTTTAAATGAAGAATCACAAAATAAAGCATATCAATTACAACAAAAAGAAATTGAAATCCAGAAGAAGTATATAGATAGATTTAGAGCTAGTGCAACAAGAAGTTCACAAGCCAAGAGTAGAGAAAAACAATTAAAAAAGATTTCTAAAATTGATGCTCCTAGAGCTAAAGCAAAAAGTCCTGCTTTTAGTTTTCCAGACTGTCCTCGCTCAGGAAAATTAGTTCTAAATATCAAGAATTTGTCTCATAGTTATGAGGATAAAATTCTTTTTTTAGATGTGAATTTAAATATTTCTTCTGGGGAGAAAATAGCAATATTAGGACCAAATGGATGTGGTAAATCTACATTGCTTAAAATTATTATGAAAAAAATATCTCCTGAAATTGGAGAAATTAATCTTGGGAAACATAATATAATAACTAGCTATTATGAACAGAACCAAGCTGAAGTACTTTCACTTGATGAAAGGGTTATTGATTTGATATGTAATAAATCTCCAGAATGGTCACAAAAAAAAGTAAGAACATTTTTAGGAGGTTTTGGCTTTCAAAATGAAACTGTTTTTAAATATATTAAACAACTCAGTGGTGGAGAAAAGGCAAGATTAGCATTAGCTCTGATGATTATTAATCCAAGTAATTTTCTGCTATTGGATGAGCCAACTAATCATTTGGATCTGCAATCTAAAGAAAATTTAGAATTAGCAATTAAGAATTATAAAGGTTCATTATTAATTATTTCTCATGATCGATATTTTATTTCAAAGGTTGCAAATAGAATTGTCGAAATTAAAGATTCAAAGTTAGTTTCATATGATGGTAATTACGAATATTTTCTAGCAAAAAATAAAAAAAACAAAAAAATTAGCAATTAATCAATAATTATTTTTGCAAAAAATTTGATTACTTTTAAAAAAGTTCACATTTAGCTAGGCAAGATCACTCATTTATCTTTACATAGTTTACCGTCCATGTTTAATCTTAAAATTACAAAAATAAGTTTTAATAATTTAAATGAAAAATTATGATTTCCATGAAAAACAGTGTCAAATTTCTGATCCTATTGAAAGTTATTTTGAATGCATTTCAACTTGTGATTTGAACGATGGTTATTGTATTTCTAGGTGTGTGGAAATACTTAAACAGAATGATGGTTGAAACTTTTATTTATTTTGTAGATTAGTAATATCAGTTGGTATTACTTGTAAACTAATAAATTTATTTCTACGCTTCAATAATATATTTATTTTTTTATTAATACCATTTTTACTTATTGCGGTTATGACGTCTGATGCTGTTTCAATATCTTTATTGCCCACTTTTATTATTATGTCATTTACCATAATTCCACTTTTTTCCGCTGGACTATTTGGTACTACATAACCAACTTTGACGGCAGTATTATTTCTTTCAGAATTACTTTCATCTATTAGGCTGATCCCAATCATAGGATGTATTACTTTCCCACGATTTATTAGTTGATAGGCAATTTCCTTAGCTTTATTTATTGGGATTGCGAAACTTAAACCCGCTCCTGGACCTGATCTGATCAAGGTATTAATACCAATTACTTCTCCATTGCTATTCAAGAGTGGACCTCCAGAATTCCCAGGATTAATAGCAGCATCTGTTTGAATTAGTTCAAGTTTTTTATCGTATATTCCTAATTGAGTGACGTTTCTATTTAGATTACTAATAATACCAAGCGTAACTGTGTTTTCTAGTCCAAATGGATTTCCAACTGCGATAGCCCAATCACCAACCTTAATTTTGTTGGAATCCCCCAATTTTGCTTTTGGCCAAGGCCCTGTTCCTTCAATCTTCAATACCGCTAAATCAGTAAAAAAGTCTTGCCCTATAAGTTTTGCCTTTAATTTTTTGCCATTTGTTAAACCAACAATTACTTTATCGGATCTATTTACAACATGAGCATTAGTCATTACAAGTCCATCTGCGAATATAAAGCCACTTCCTTGGCTTTGCTCTATCCTTGGCTGATTTTCTTTAGGTAAATCTAATCCAAAAAATCTTTCAAAATATGGGTCTAGAAATATTTGAGAATTTCTTGGTAATTTTCTTTTTTTAACATATCTTTGGGTATCAATTGTCACTACAGAAGAACCTGTTCTTTCTACAGCTTTAGTTATGAAAGATTTTTCTGAAGATATATTAAATTCATTAATTTTTGGTTTAGTTAATTGTTGGGATATTACATTTGTAGGGTATATAATACCCATTGTAATTAACGAGGAGATTAATAAATGCTTGTGGTTGTAGCTTTTCAATTTTGATTTTCTTATGTTCTTCGAATAGATTAATAAATACACAATATTTAGTGTAGTTTTAATATGATTACTAAAAACAATTCATTTAATATAGGAATAATTTATTAACCTAAAAATAGCTAATTTACTTTTTTTCAGGTTATCATAAATAGCATAGTTAATATTGATTTTAAAATTTAATGACTATCTTGTTTCCAATTATATATTCTGCAGCGCTGACTTATCTAGTGTGGAAAGCTTTTAAAGTTATGTCCAATGGGTGGAGTATTTCTAGTCCAGAAAAAAAACATTTTTATCAATCAAATTTCAAACAAAAAAAATACACAATACATCCAGAGCTGCTTGATAAATCAGGAAATATTACAGAAGAGGAACTTCTAACCGTTCGATTTTCAAATGATAATGACTCGACACTAGAAGAAAAGGGTTCAGCATCTGATTAATTGAAGTCAAATTAAAGGTAAAAAAATTGGAATTAAGAACAAAAATTGTCTCAGCGGTTATAAGATCTCTTAAGCTGCCACCAAGGTTTCGGTTGAAAATGGTTAAAGAAGATCCTGTTAGGCTAGAACTAAGCCTGACGCCTTCCTATGGTAAAAATCCAATTATTGTTGGTTTAGTGGAATCTTTAGACTTAGTTGCAAGAAGAGATAGAGAAGGGAGAATGCCGAGAGATCTACAAGGAACTTGGGATTGGACAGTAAGACATGGGAAAGTAAGTACTGGAGGATGGAACCCTATGCTAAAGGAAGCGTTGCAAACAATGTTCGATACAGGATTGCCAGGAATTATATATGAAGAATTAACTGGAGATGAGTATCGTCCTGTTGATGGTGTTAGGCATGTTAAATAATTAATTTATTATTTATCATAAATTCTTCCTCAAAACGTTAAAATATTAAAATAATCAATGTAGTTAATTATGAATGATGACAATCAAGCAAGATTTGGATTTGTAAATTTTGCTGAAACTTGGAATGGCCGTATGGCAATGATGGGTATTTTGATTGGTCTGGCTACTGAATTAATAACTGGACAAAGTATTCTTAGACAAATTGGAATAGGTTAGATTTTTATTTTATTTCTTCTGCCTTTACTTCTATAGTACTTTCACTAGGTTTTTTATCTAATTGATTTTCTTTAATTATATCTTCTAAGTTTGCACCACAATTCATGCAAGTTTCACCGAAACCTAAAGATAGTGCACCACAATTACTACATGTATTGAGTTTTGACTTGTAATAATTAAAACCTATAAATACTAGTAGCAATAATAAAAGTGGTATTAAAAGTAAAAGTATTATGATATTGCCGAGAAAGCTGATAAAAAAATTAATCCCAAAAATAGGAATTACTATTAGTATAATTAACGAATAAGTAAGCAAATTTTTATTAGATTGAATAAAATAATTCATGATATTTATTATTATCTATTAAGTCTATTTTTATTGACTAAAGACATACTAGCAATAACAACACTCCAACACTGTCCAAAATATAAAATCACTCCTAATAGCCAGACCCATAAAGTAAGTACAAGAAACCCACCAATAAATCCATATGCTTGAAATCTTGCCCCAAGCGAGAGAATACTTTTACTTACTGCCAAATTCAAAGTTGTTAGGCCAATTCCTATAAGAAAAGATCCAGGCAAGAGTGGTTTCAAAGGAACTTTTCTGCTAGGTAAGAGGGCTTGTAATAAAAGAGCCATTAAAGAAAAGCCAACTAGAGGGATTGCAAATTGACCAACTTGTAATAGAGGCAACTTTAGCAATAAATCAGAAATTAAATTATTAGATTTTGAAAGATTTTCCAAAACATTACTTGGAATCATCCTAAGATTCGCACTAATCTGATCCAATACCATTAAGAAACCAATAAAGAAAACTATTAAAAAGGCTTCAACTCTATTACGTAGAAATCTCGAGGCTTGCTCTCTCCAAGGAGCATTTAATTTTTTAGAAGGAAGTTCATCTTCCCATAGCCTTTCTGAACCTCTTTGAAGAGATAAATATGCATTTCCTGCTGTAAAAAGCAAAAACATAGCACCTAGAATACCTGCTCCAAAACCTTGATCAATCAAATTAAATAATGTTGTTTCTACTAATTCAACTACTGAGGGAGGTAAAAGCTGAGCAGCAATAGAAATTATTTGTTGATCTAATCCCTCTTGTTTTCCTAAGAACCATGATGCTATTGAAAGAGAAATTAGAAGAATAGGAAAAAATGATTGTAATGCGTAGTAAGCAAATGCAGCACTTAAATCAATACAATCAGATTTGCTCCACCTCTCACAAGCTCCCCACAAACTTTTCAGTATCCATGATGAGCTTCGCCGCATATTAATTTTCTTCAAATATTTATCTTATGTATTTTTTTTATTGTATCTAATTAAGCAATTTTTCAAGCAAATATATATATTTTTGATGCAACTATTTATCCAATAATAAATTAGCCCATGGCTTTAAGATTTCAATTTTTTCTATTGTCCTACAAGCAATTAATGGAAAATTAACATCGCTTAAATTTTGCCCTGCAACTAAATTCAAAGGATCTGTTTCCAGCCAATCTATAAAACAATTGAGTTCCTCTAATATTAGCCAAGAGGCTGCAATATCCCATATCTTGGGGGTTGATTCTATTGCTCCGAAAGTTTGTCCCATTGCTACACTCGTTAGATTTAAACTTGATACACCTAAAAGTCTGATTTTGCCAGGAAATACTGAATTTGGTTTTTTTTGTAAAATCTTTATAGATCTACTACACAAAGAAATGCATTCACTTCGGTGATTATTTTGGTGAGTATCTATTTTTTTGTTATTTAACCAAACACCTTCACCTTTTATGGATAAAAACTTTTTTTTCAATGTAGGGATTATTAAAAAAGAAGATTGAGGTCTACCATCTACGAACCTTGCTACTGATATAGACCAGTATGGAATACCTGCAGCAAAATTTGTTGTCCCATCAAGTGGATCTACTACCCAATAAGCTTGTGTATTAGGAATGCACTTGCCTCCTTCTTCACTCAGCACGCCCTCATCTGGAGCTATTGAAGCTAGACCATCTACGATTGTTTTATCACTCCATAAATCACAACTTGTTATTAATGATCCGTCTGCTTTACTATTAGCACTAATATTTCCAAAATCTTTTATTTGACGTTGAGAAACTAATTCAAATAAAGAATCTAATTCCCTTAATTGTTTATTCGTTAGATTTGGTTGATTCATCTTGAAATATTGCAGATAGATTCTTTATCTTTAATTTTATTATTATTGTTATCTAAACAATTTTTACTAATTTCAAGAAAAGTTAATCTTTCTAATTCATCCAAATTCAAGTTGTAATTATAAATAGCATTAATATTTTTTGATTTCGCATTACTTAATTCATTTTGTCTTACAAGTACATCTTTGAGAGTTGATATTCCAATATCATATCTCAGTCTGGAAAGCCTTACAGACTCTTTACTAGATTGAATTTCTTTAAGAGTCGTAATTATTTTCTCTTCATTTAATTTAAGATTCAAATAGGCTTTACTAATATTTGTGGTCAAAACATTTTTTAGATTTTTAAAAGCATATTCTTCAGCTTGTGCATCTGCTATTTTTGATTTATAAGAGTTCATATTCTGTCCGCCATTAAAAATATTCCATTTAAAATTTAGACTTATTGTATTTATATAGTTAGATCCAGATTCGTTAAAGTCAAGATTAGTAGATAAAGAGTCACCCTTGGAAAATGTACTAGAGAATGTGTTGCTGATGTAAATATTTGGCTTATTTTGAGATATGAAACTATTTGCTTGGCTATTTTTTATAGATTTTTGAAGAAGAAGATTTTTTAGGGAAAGATTTTTATCTAAACCTGCATTAATATTTTTTTTCAATCCATGATTCCAGAAACCTGTTAAATTGTTTTCTTTATTAATTGCGAAATCTTCTTTTATGTTAAGAATCTCTCTCAGGGAAATTTTGTTAATTAAATGTTCAATTTTCTTTTCATTAAGAGATTGCTTATCTCGAGATAATTGAGCTTCTGCTTCAAGAACTTCAAATTTTGTGCCAATTCCAGCATCTAACTTTGCTTGAGCATTATCCAAACTTGTAATTGACAAATTAAGTGTAAATTTTTTATTTTGTATATCCTGAAATGACTTTTGGTATTTGTGATAACGCATTCTTGCTTCTTGAATTAAATCTTTTTTCTTAATCTGATAATTATTTAATGCAATTTGTAAATTTTCTTGAGCAATTTTAATTTCTGATCCTCTAAGGGGGTTGATTAAATCCCATTTAATATTTAGAGAAGGATTAGCAGAAAATTGAGACGTTCTTAAAGTCTCTGAATTGCTAATGTAATTTTTACCTGCAACATATTTCGGTAAGCCATTGGCTTGAAAATCTAAGGATGGATATCTTTTAGCAACTTGGCTTGAAAGATGAAAGCCTGCAGAGGAAACTAAATTTTGTAATGATTTTAATTCTTCATTATTTAAGACAAGTTTCTCGAGATCTTGATAATTAATGAAAGTCTTATTTGATTTTTCTTCCAAAACTTCATCTATAAAGTATTTGTTTTCCTTGGCTATTACTTCTAGAGAGTTCAAAAATAAAGCAAGAGGCAAAAATAAGATAGGGTTTATTACTTTTTTAAGCATTTTTTAAAGTATTTGTTTTATTAGATTTGCCAATCAAAGTATCTATAATATCATTTGAATCATCAAGAACGTGAATCTGGGTATTCAATTGCTTTTCCACTTCTTTAATATTTTTATCATCTAAAAATAAATCAGTATTAATTTTGAGCATGATTGATGGTATATAAATAGCCTCTCCTAAATCCTTATTTTGCAGCCCATCAATTAGATCTTCTCCAGTTAGAAGTCCAGTTACTACTTGCTCTTGTCCCCAATAAATGCTTGGCAAACCATATAACTTAATCGTTAATCCATCAATTAAGTTTAATTTTTTAACAGTAGGAAGAAGTGCTTCATAAACTAATTTACCAACTATCCAACTAATTTTTTTTGGCTTTTTTATTTTTTGGGGTAGGTTTTTAGTCTTCGCACTTAATATTTTTAGAAAGCTTCTAATAGAGCCTACTCCATTAGATTCTTGTGGCATATTTTCGTAGGTGTTGTAACTAGGTAAATTTGCACCAGCTATCAAATACCATTCGTCTGCCAGCCAACAAAAACGAGTTCCTAGACTAATTTGTAGCAAGGATTGAATTTTTTCTACTTGTTTAATGGTTTTTTTTGCGTATTTTGAACTTATTGATTTCAATCCATCCGTTTCAGGTCTAAATTTGGTCAGTCCTACAGGAACTACTGCAACTGAGAGTACTGTTTGAGAATTTGTTTTGTAGAATTCTGCAAGTTCAAATATTGATTTCTCAAGAATTTCCCCGTCATTTATATCTGGACATACAACAATTTGAGCATGTATTTGTATAGAGTTTTTTTCAAACCAGGAGATTTGATCAAGGATAACTCCTGCTTTTTTGTTTTTTAATAATTTTTCTCTAGTCTCAGGATCAGTAGCATGAACTGAAATAAAAAGTGGGGATAATTTTTGCGTCGAAATTCTTTCCCAGTCTTCTTTTTTTAAATTTGTAAGAGTTAAATAAGAGCCATATAGGAAACTCAATCTATAATCATCATCTTTTACGTAAAGGCTTTTCCTTTTCCCGCTTGGCTGTTGATCTATAAAACAAAATGGACATCTATTGTTGCATTGCTTGATTGAATCAAATAATGCATCTTTAAAATTAATACCTAAATTGACATCTTGATCTTTTTCAATACTTATATTGTGAATGTCATGATTTTTATCTAAAACTGATATGTTTAAAATTTCTTCACTAATGAGAATTTGATAATCAATTAAATCTCTTGGTTTTTTTCCATTAATACTAATTATGGAATCACCAGATTCAAATCCTATTTCTTGCGCAATAGAATTAGCTTCAATACTTTCAATTTCTGCAGGTTTGATTTTATAAGTAATATTGGGAACTAAAAGATCGTTGGAATCTTCTTTGTAATTAATTTCTTGCCACACAATTAAATTCCAAATATTCTTCTTTATTTTTATTCTAAACTTATATATGACTCAAAGTGTATTAAATACTTTTAAAATACTGATAATAATTGTTAAATTAAGGACCTTTAATTTATTAAGATATTAAATTATCAGTTTTTAAAAACACGATTTAAATTTCTTAAAATAACCTAATCAATTTATTTCGTGAAAGAATTAATTAAAAAAATTTAGAAGTGACAGATAAATTAAACTATGAATTGCATAATATAATTGATTCACATGAAAGTACTTTTTTATCAAGACCAATTTCTTTAAGGCTGTGGTCTTCTTTTTTTGTAATTTTGCCTATATTTGTTCAAGCACCTTGGGTGAGACTCGAACCAATTAGCGCCCTTTATTTTACTTTTGTAATTCTCTTAGGGGCATTTGTTGTTTATAAGAAACAATCAAATAAATGGTTTATCGTTAGTTCATTATTACTTGGTGTCTCTGGAAGTTGGCTTGGGGGATGTCTGTTCTGGGGATGGCTAAGTCCATTTCCTATTCTTCATATTCCTGTTGAAGCTGTAGTTCTTCCGCTAGCTTTAATTGGCCTCGGTACTAATTGGAAAATTGGTTCTAGTTTTTATATCTCTTCTTTGTTTGGAACTGCAGTTACAGATATCACAATATTTTTAACTGGAATAATGGATCAATGGAGGGAGGTTATAACTGCAGATTCTGAAAATGCACCATTAATTCTTCAAAAAACCTCCGAAAATCTCATACAAGTAAAATCATTATCCATTATTATTTTTGTTGCACTTTTACTTTGGTTTATTTCAAAAGAAATTTTTGATTCTGCCACAATAAATACTACAAATGGTAAAGCACTCTTGGTTGCCAGTTATGTCATTCAAACGACACTAATTGTTGATGGTATTTTTATTGGTTTAGCAATCCTTCAACCAAATTTTAGCGGATTGGTGTAATGTTGAGGCCTCCATTTTCGCAAGAACCAATACCAATAAATAATTGGGATGTAATTGTGGTAGGTGCTGGAGCTGCAGGACTGATGACCTGTCTTGAATTACCTGCAAATTTACAAGTACTTCTTTTAAATAGGAACACTAGCAAGGTATCTTCTAGTAGATGGGCTCAAGGTGGAATCGCATCTGTTGTTAGAAAAGACGATTCATTCGATCTTCATGCTGATGACACTTTAAAGGCAGGAGATGGATTATGTGATTTACAAGCTGTAGAAATGCTTGTTAAGGAAGCTCCAATTTGTGTCGATAGGTTGCAGAATTTAGGGATGATTTTTGATCACAGTGCTGATCAATTAGCTACTACTTTAGAAGCGGCTCATTCTCGAAGAAGAGTATTGCATGTTAAAGATCGTACTGGAAGAGCATTAGTTGAAGTTCTAGAAGATCATATTGAAAATAAAAAAAATATTCTTCATTGTAGGGGTGTAAGAGTTACTGAACTTCTTATAGAAAATCAAGAGTGTAGAGGAGTTCAGGTTCTTGATGGAGCGAATTTATATTGGATTCAATCGAGAGCTGTTGTTTTAGCTACAGGAGGGGGTGGTCATTTATTTACCAATACAACCAATCCTGCTCAATCATCTGGAGAAGGGATTGCTCTTGCATGGAAAGCAGGTGCTGCTATTGAAGATTTAGAGTTTGTTCAATTTCATCCAACTGCCTTGAAATTTTATGGAGCACCTTGTTTCCTAATATCTGAGGCACTTAGAGGAGAAGGTGCCATCTTAATTGATAAAAATGGTGAAAGCCCAGTTAAAAATCTGAAAAATCGCGATTTAGCTACTAGAGATCAAGTAAGTAGAGCAATTATGAAGAATATGTATGACAATAACATTGATCATGTTGGCCTAGATCTTCGGTATATTGATCCAGAAAAAATTGTAGAACGATTTCCTACTATCTTAAGTCGATGTCAGGATTATGGTGTGAATCCTTTAAATGAGGTTATTCCTGTAGCTCCTGCAGCTCACTATTGGATGGGGGGTGTTAAAACTGATCTAAATGCATCTTCTACAAGAAAAGGATTATACGCTGTAGGGGAAGTTGCTTCCACAGGTGTGCATGGTGCTAATAGATTGGCTAGTAATTCACTGATGGAATGCCTTGTTTTCGCAAGAAAAATGTCTTCAATTATTTTGAATGATATTCCCAAATTCGCAAAATTTGATAGATCATTGCAAGAATTTGATATTGAAGATCCGAAAGAAGATCAAATTTCTAAAATTGCGGAAAAAATAGATGAATTAAGAAAACTATGTTGGTCGAATCTAGGCGTATCTCGAAATAAGGTAAATATGAGTAAATTTTTACATTATATTCAAGATGATATTTCTCAATTACAAAAAAATCCTTTACTAATTAGCCTTGAAAAAATAAAATTTGATCAGAAAATTAAACTTAGTGAACGTAATAGAAGAGTACTGAATCTTTTACTTGATTTAAAGAATAGACAAATAACAACTATAACTTTATTAAAAGCTTGTCTATTTAGAGAAGAAAGTAGAGGAGGGCATTATAGAGATGATTTTCCAGATAAAGATAAAAATTGGGAATGCCATACGAGACAACAGTTAGATCAAAAAATTCATAAACGATTTATTAAAAATTAGAATCTCCTTGATAGCCAGTCTCTATAGCTAAATCATTCAATTCCAGCGTACCGCTAAAGATTTCTCCATTTATTTCCCAAGAAGGAAATCCATTAATTCCTTTCGTTTGGCATAGATCATACTGATTATCTTTGCCATCTTTAGCACATTCAACTAGTTTTAACTCTTTAACTGCTTCTTTCCCAAATAGTTGTTTCTGATCGTGACAATGCGGACACCAATATGCACTATAGAGAACAATATTATTGTCTTTCAAGAATTTTGCAAATTTAACCTTCTGGGGAGAGCTTGAAGTGGTAATTATAGGTGATACATTTTCAGTTGGGCTTGGAACATCAAGAGCATTAGAAGGGTCAACCTTATTTGACCAAATTAGGCCTCCTAGAAGGACACTGATGGTTATCATGCAACCTCTAAAAATCATAGGTTCTCTACTTTCAAAGTTTGCTCCAATCATAGAAATTATAAAGATAGAAAACGATAATATTGCTGAAAGTATACAAAAAAAACAATATGCTTGAATCTTAAAAAACATTATATTGATTAACAAAATGCTAAATGTGGAGGAGGCACAAGAGATGAGAAATATTAACCACCACAAAAACTTATTTAGATTTTCTTTTGGAGAAATTAAATTAAGTGAAAGTATTATTGTGATAACTAATATCGATAAATACGTTATAAATCCTGCTAATGAAAGAGGGATATGAATTTGATTGTTTTCAAATAAAGTACCCCAAGGACTATTTAAAACTGTTTCACAACCATTTTGTATCCCTGGGCATGAAAGAGAAGGAAATAACCCCCAGTTTTTTAAAGTAATGGAACCTGTGTCAACTAAGCCTATAGTGCTAAGAATTGCGATTATGATTTTTGGCCATTTCAAATCTTTCTTATTTCTAATTTTTAAAGTCTTTAGCGCCATATACAAAGTGAAGGTTTGTTATTTACTTAATTTATTCTAATATGATCTTGGCATGAGAGTTGTATACGAAATGCTGTTTAAATTCTTTGATCTTAGATTTCTTAAAATTTGTGAAACAAAATAGTCTCAATGTAAAAGAAAAAAAACTATCTAAGATTGCATTCAGTCATGTTGGTTGTGAGAAAAATCTTGTTGATACTGAACATATGCAAGGCTTATTAGATAAAGAGGGTTATGAAGTTGACACTAATATAAATGATGCAAATGTTGTTGTTGTAAATACTTGCAGTTTTATTGAAACAGCTAGAGAAGAATCTATTAGAAAAATTCTAGAATATACAAATCAAGGAAAGGAAGTAATAGTTGCAGGCTGTATGGCTCAACATTTTAAAGATGAGCTTATAAAAGAAATCCCTGAAATAAAAGGTTTGGTTGGAACAGGAGATTATCAAAAGATAGCCAAGGTTTTAGACAGAGTAGAAAAAGGGGAAATCGTTAATGAAGTTTCAAAAATACCTGAATTTATTGCAGATGAGGAAATGCCTCGTTTTGTAGATAAAAACAAATTTGTTGCTTATCTTCGTATTGCTGAAGGCTGCAACTATAATTGCGCTTTTTGTATTATTCCCAAGTTGAGGGGTCCTCAAAGAAGTAGAACAATAGAATCTATAGTTTCAGAAGCCAAAAGTCTTGCAAAGCAGGGGATACAAGAAATCATATTAATTAGTCAAATAACAACTAATTATGGTCAAGATATTTATGGAAAACCATCATTAGCCAAACTTTTGAATCAGCTTTCTAAAGTTCCAATTCCTTGGATCAGGATACATTATGCTTATCCAACTGGTTTAACTAATGAAGTTATTAGAGCTTTCAAAGATTCAGAGAATATAGTACCTTACTTTGATTTACCACTTCAGCATAGTCATCCAGATGTGTTGAGGAGTATGAATAGACCTTGGCAGGCTTCTTTGAATGCATCAATTTTGGAGAAAATTAGAAAAGAAATTCCATCTGCTGTATTAAGAACTAGTCTCATTGTTGGTTTCCCAGGAGAAAAAAAAGAACATTTTGAACATCTTCTGGACTTTTTGTATAGGCACAAATTTGATCATGTAGGAGTGTTTATTTTTTCTCCTGAGGACGGAACTGCAGCTTTTGATTTGCCAAATAGAGTATTCCCAGAGGTTGCAGAGGCAAGAAAAGATAATGTTATTTCAGTTCAACAAAATATCTCTAAAGATAAAAATCAGGCATATGTTGGTTCAAAAATGAAAGTTTTGGTAGAAAAAATATCAGATAATAACGAATTAATAGGTCGGTCCTACAATTTCGCTCCTGAAATTGACGGAAATGTGATTTTATCTATTAATACTAAAAATGATTTGAAAAATTATATTGGTAAATTTGTTGAAGCAAATATTTCTTTTGCGGATGAATATGATTTGTATGGAGAGATTATTAAAATTTTGTAGTTTTTAAATTAATTTAACTGCTCTTAAGATCTTATCTAATGCGAAAGCAGCTCCAAAACCAAAACCAATAAATGCAATATAGAAAATGATGTTCATTAATTTTTTTATTTTTATTTAATTTAACATCAGATGAAAAGATTAGATTTTTTCGTTTAATTTCTTAATCTTGGATATATGGTAATTTTTTGTATAAACATTCTTCTGCTTTTTGTAATTCCCGCCCTAAATATAGCGCATGATCAAATCTTGTTATTAAGTCATTTCTTTCTTCAGTAATCAATATTCCAAGTTGTTTCGCACTAATACCTTTAAAAACTTCATTACTAACTCTTTTATTTTGTGAGTCGCATTTAATTGGTTCATTTGTTTCTGGGTCAAGAGCATAGCCTTCTTCATCGATGTTATTTAAAAAGTGCTCTAAAATTATTTTATTTTCTTCTAAATCTACTTTTATAATAAAATAACCGTTTGGATCTAAATCTATATATCGGTTGGATAGATTATTATCAATCTTTATTTTTTCATTTAAACTTTTACTAGAGTCCATTATTAGAAGTTAATAAAAACTATATTACTAATATAAGCTTTAGAAAAGCTAAATAATTTTTTATTTAAAGGGTATCGAATCATTCTCAAATTCAATTTCCTTCTCGGTTTGTTTATTAACTTCATTTAGCCAAGGATAAATTATATTTTCCATATTTTTGTCAAACCACTTATGCAAGCTAATTGTGCTTTTTGCAAAAAAACCTCTCCGCCTTTTATGTTTACTACCCGCTCCAGGATCAAAAAAATGGATACTATTTTTTATGGCCCATTCAATTGGCTGGTAGTAGCATAATTCAAAATGTAAATTAGATATGTCTTCTTGACTACCCCAATATCTACCCCATAAGTTGTTTTTATTTTTAACGCACATCGACATAGCAAAAATATCATTTGAATCATTTTTTTGATGCGCTAAAAAGTAAAATATTTTTTTTATTAGCAACAATTTTTTCGAAAAATGTAGATGTTAGATATTTACTTCCCCAAACTCCCCACCTAGAACAATGCTGTTCATAAAAATTATGCATTTTGTTGAGGATTTCTTCGTTGATATCATCTTCATTAAAAATTTCTACTTTTACATCTTGTTTAGTAATTGATTTTCTCTCTTTTTTGATATTTTTTCTCTGATTAGAGTTAAATCTACAAAGAAAATCATCAAACGTCTTTTCTCCATTACTCCTCCATTCACTGCTGGAATTTATCCATTTATGGTATCCCAAAGATTTAAGATGGTTGCCCCAGCTTTCGTCAATGTATAAAAAATTACAACTTAAAATTTTGTTTGTAATCGCAAAGCTTTCGATATGGTTTATGAGTAAATTTGTAATTTCTTTCTTATCTTCATTTTTTTTATAAAGAAATTGATATCCATTGACGGGACTATAAGGACTCATTCCAATTAATTTAGGGTAATAATTTAAATTCAGCTCTTGAGCTAATCTTGCAAATGATTGATCAAAAAATGAATTCTCCATAGCTATGATTTTTTAAAAAAAGTGGAGCAATTCCTAATATTTCTTCATTTTTATAAGCAACAAAATATAGAGGTTGCCAACCAGTTTCTCTTGAGACACTTTTTGATATTTCAAGGTTTTTAAGCCAAGTCCATTCATAGAATGGATTATTGATTTCATTTGTTAATTCATTCCATATCTCCTTGGAGATTTCCTTAATTGACAATTTGACTTCAACTTTATGTATTTTTTGGTTCATTTATTATTGAATCTATTTCAAATTTTTTTGTAATGAATATGGATTTCATTATTCATTAAATTTTTAATTGATTTTATTTCCCATAGTCTTTTGAGATTAAAAATCTCATTTGTTTCTTCTGGAGGGATCCATGTATATTTACCTCCAATAATTTGTGGAATTATTGTAATTTTTATATCTGTTATTAGATCCTCTTTTATAAATGAATTTATAAGTTTTGCACCTCCTAAAAGAGCTAGATCATTTATCCCTTGTTTTTTCAGTGAAATTAAAGTTTTACTCCATGAATCTTCGAAAAAGAGTTGTTTCTCGAAGTTATTATTCGACGAATTATCAACTTTACTTGAGCTTATTAGCCATCTTCTAATTGGTTGACGAAAGTATTCCCAATTACTGTTAAATTTTTTGCTATTTGAAGCAACTATAGAAATTGGTTGTTTTTTTGATATTGTTACTTCGTCATTACCATCGAGATTTTTAATTAGGTAAGTTGATTGATGAGCTATTAAAGTACCTAAACCAAAGATGGTTGCATCAACCATTGATAAGTGTTGATTTAACATTTTTTTATCTTCTTCGCTTCCAAGATGCGATTCTCCACCTCCAGGAAATGCAATTCTCCCATCAAGACTAGATGCTATAACAATTATTACTCTTGGGATACTCAAGTTTGTGAGACTAAACTATTTTCAAGTTTCAACTTTAATGAATTGGTTAGCTTTTGATCAACATAAATTTCTGCAGCATTATTTGGGCTCTCTTGGAGTCTTATTTTGTGTAATGTTGCACCAAGTTCATGTATTGGATTTTTAAGAATATCAGAAATATATAAAGCTATATTTTCAGCAGTTGGAACACAATTCTGGAAAAATTCGATGTCTTTATTTAGAAAAGTATGATCTAGTTGTTCAACAACCAAATCATTAATTATCTCCTGGAGCGCAGATAAGTCGCAAACCATTCCCGTTCTTTTATCAATGTCTCCTTTTACAGTTATATCGACAAGATAGTTATGACCATGTCCATTAACTCTGGCACATTTCCCATAGATTTTTTTATTTTCATCAAAGGAAATCTCTTCTTTTGCAAGTCTATGAGCGGCTGCAAAATGAGTTTGTACTGTTAAAAATGCTTCCATGTTTTTTCCAAAATAATCTGCCCATAAATTTGGGTTTTCATAAAGCCTTAGACTTGTAAGAGGTAAATCATCCTTTAGACGACTCCAAATAACCTTTACTAATGCTTCAGTTGTGGGAAGTATACCTTCTTGATGATTAACATTAAATTCAGGCCAGACATCATTTAAAAAACGAAAATCTAATGGTTCAGTAACCTTATCTTTAATAGAGTGTTTTACATCAGATAGATTAAGTACCATTCCATCAGAGTCTAGTTCTCCACCCATTGAAACAATAAGTTCATAATTATGACCATGACCTGGTGCAATACTGCACTTTCCAAAAAGAGATAAATTTTCTTCTGGGCTTTTTTCAGGAAGCCAATAACGGTGACTAGAACTAAAGCAGGCACGTCGGGTGATGACGCATTCACGTCCTTTTCCATGTAATGGTTTGGATTGTGTAGAAGTCATAACTGTCTGCGATAATACTATCTTAAGGTTTTAAATACGCTTTTGTCTTTATGGAACAATCCATTATCGAAAAAACAGTTCATTCTATTAAGGGCAGAAGCATATTTTTAATTGGAATGATGGGTTCTGGTAAGTCACAAACTGGTTTGAAGTTGGCTGAGTTATTGAAGTATAAATACATTGATTTAGATTCATTAATAGAGAAGTTGGCAAAAAAATCTATAAATCAAATTTTTAATGATGAAGGAGAAGATAATTTCCGTGAATTAGAAGCAAACTGCCTTAAAGAAACTATCAAAATTCCTTCATTAGTAATCTCAACTGGGGGAGGAATAGTTAGCAAAGCGGAAAACTGGGGAATCTTAAGACAAGGAATAATTGCTTGGATAGATCTCGATAAAGATATAGCAATTGAAAGATTGAAAAATGAAATTGAAAATAGGCCACTTCTTCAGGGAAAGAATCTAAATGATTTATATATGAGCATTTTTCAATCTAGAGAAAATTTGTATTCTCAAGCAGATCTAAGAATTCAAGTAAAAAGGGAAAATATTGAAGAAGTCGCTATGAAAGTAATTCATGCAATTCATAAAGAAATAATTAGTTAATCTGGTGCAATTCTTACTGCAAACCATTTGATAACGTATCCTAATTTGATTTCTAATTCATAAGTGCTTTCTAATAATTCTTCAAAAAATTCTTGATCAGGATCTTCTATATTTTGATATATTGTTTGTGTTTCTGTCTTACTAAGCCAATTCTTCAACCATAAAATTGCTTCTTTCTTTGATACAATTTTTTCTTTTGAATCTGGCTCTAATAATACATAATGATCTGATGCTCTTATTAGTGGATTTGACATAATGAAAATTCTTTTTGGATTAATTCTTTGCTTGATTTTTCAAGGAATTTGTTTAGAAAGTTCTTTTGCTTTGTTTGATTCTAACGTACGAGAGTTTTTGGAAAATCGTGTAAATCAATGGCCAGAATTATATTTGCCAAATTTTAAATTATCTGACACTTCTAAGGATTTAATTTATCCTAAATGGTTCGAGGGGAATTGGCTTGTTACTTCTCAAGATATAATTAATGATTCAGAGGAGCCAGTTATTTATAAAGTAAATTTCTTTAAGAACGATTCAGATTTAATTGTTGGTAATCGGGCAAAAAATTCTGAATCTATTGGAAAAGCAATATTTGGTGACACCTTGATCAAGGTTGTAAATGATCCTCAATCTATAAATAATCAAATTACTTATTTAAAAGATGATTTTTATATCGATTCAAGAATTACAGGGAGAAATCAGATCCAAGATGATGATATTTTTTTCGCAGATGAGCTAGTTATACAAACAGCTCATAAGCCAGGTGCTTCAAGGATTAATCAGGTAGAGACCATTAGTAAATTTCAAAAATGTTCCGAAGCAATATTTGAAGTTGATAATTCAATCAAACCATCAATTTGTGGAGTGCAATATGTTGCTTCTTATGGTTCAAAAGTTGGTGATCCTTCTATTCATGCTATAAAAACAAATAAATATAAATTGACGTTTGAATTTATTGAGAGTTAGCACTAAAAAGATATTCTTCTAAGTTGTTCCTCCATATAAAGAGATTTTCTAAATAAGGGTTATTTATGTATTCTTGGCTCCCCTCTCCTGAAAGAATTGGTCCGGCAGACTTTGGAAATTTAAGAAGGGATAATTGAGCAGCAATTGAAATATCTGCAATTGATAAACTATCTCCAACTAAAAATTTTTTGTTGATCAAGGATTTTGATAAAGATTCCAGTAATTTTTGGAGTTCTAAATTATCTTTAGAAGACAAAACTACATTAGAAATTTTACTCAGATTTTTAAAAGGTAATTTATCAACAATACTTTTAACTGAAGAAGGTATTTCATCTGGAAGTAATGCTGTTCTTAGCTGTGGATTTTCTATTGCAGATTTTATTAAAGTTCTTCTACAAGTTGTAGCCATTGTAGTATCTGCCCAGTCTTCAATTAGTTTGCATTGTGCAAATAATATTGGGTCCTCAGGGAAGAGTGGATTGTTATCATTTTTTTTATCTATATATTCGCAAATAGTTGAGGAGTCATTAATAATTTGATCATTATCATCGACTATTATAGGGACTTGTTTTTGGCCTGATAATTTAAAGATTTCAAATTGACCTATTCCAGGTGTTACTTCCTCAACTCGATATTGTAGTTTTTTTGCATGAAGAGCCATTCTTGTTTTTAAACAAAACGCACTATGCCTAAATTGATATAATGTAATCATGCTGTTTAATGTTTTTTAAAACTTAGCTAAAAAAGTAATCTATTTGTGGTGCTAATGGGCGAATTTTTCTCTAATGTAGCAAGATATCCCAAGTATTTAATATCCATTATTGTTGGGGGACTTGTTGCACTGCTTGAACCTTTTTTCAAAAATAGATCAAATCCACTCACAAAAGTAGGTTTGATATCTTCTGTTATAAGTGCTTTCATAACTGTTTATTTTGTCTTGCAAGCGATGACAAATCCACTAAATTTATAAAATCATAATGCCAAATAATTACCGTCTTGCAAAAGTTTCCTCTCTTTTGAAGAGAGAAATAACCCTTATTTTGCAAAATGATTTGCAAAATGATCTTATTAGAGATCATTTCGTCAATATTTCTAAGATTGATTTGTCAGGCGATTTACAACACTGTAAAATTTACATAACTTCAACTGCCAAAGAGACAGTAAGGAAAGAGATTGTGTCAAATTTGAATACTGCTAAAAGCTCTATAAGGCACAATTTAGGAAAAAGAATAGAGATGAGAAGAGTTCCAGAGATAATTTTTAAAGACGATATTATTCTTGATAAAGGATTATCAGTCTTGAAACTTCTTGATGAATTAAAAAATAAAAATCAAGATAATAATAATTTTGAGGATAAAGATGTCAATAGTTGACCTCCCCCTTGATCAAAGAAATATAATTATCACTCGATCAAAAGAGGGGATATTAGATATAAAAAAAATATTTACAAAAAAGGGCGCCAATATATATGATTTCCCTGCAATAAGTATTGGTGATCCTGATGATTTAAATCCTCTTGACGAAGCATTAAATCAAATAAATAATTTTCATTGGATTATTTTTTCTAGTAGTAATGGGATTAAATTTGTTGATAAAAGACTTAGATATTTTAGTAGTTCATTAAAAGAGTGTTCTAAAAAAACAAAAATCGCTGTAGTTGGAGAAAAAACCGCAAAAACTCTTGAAGATTTAGGGATTAAGGCTGATTTCATACCCCCAGAATATGTTGCCGAGAGTTTAATTGATAATTTTCCAATATCTGGATATGGACTTCGAGTATTTTTGCCAAGAGTCCAAACAGGAGGAAGGGATTTAATTGCAGATGAATTTAGAAAGGCTGGTTCGCGTGTATATGAGGTTGCTGCGTATGAAACTAGATGTCCTGATTCAATCCCAGAGGATACAATGAATGTTATTTCTAATCGAAAAGTCGATGCATTTATTTTCTCAAGTGGCAAAACTGTATCAAATTCTGCTTTTTTACTAGAAAAAGCGTTTGGTAAAGAATGGTTAAAATATTTAGACCAAACTAGATTGTTAACTATTGGACCTCAAACAACAAAAATATGCAAAAAGTTTTTTGGCAGAGTTGATAGTCAGGCACAAAAATATACTTTTGAAGGATTACTGGATGTAGCAATTAATATTTTTAGTTAGAAGAATCTTTTTTATAATTTTTTTCAACTAATTCTTTAAATCTATCAAGATTAGCCTGTAATTCGTTTGTAACCATTTTGCCTAAAATATTTTCTTCCATAAACCGCGCAATCATTTTAGGTAGCTCATAAGTTATGGCTAAATTTACCGTTGTGATTTGATCACTTTGACTTTCGAAAAATACTGATCCCTCAGTTGGTAAACCTCCTATAGATTTCCATTTAAGTTTGCTTTTTTCGACCCTTTCTGTAATTTGAGCTTTCCATTTAAACCTAAAGCCATTCGCAGCCAAAGTCCATTCTGTTAAATCTGGTAAAGTATTAGTTTCTTCATCAACTGTTTTTACAGATTCAATCCAGCTCATCCAAAGTGACATTGAGTCTAAATCGCTCCATGTATTCCAAACGTTTTCAAGAGGCGCATTAACAACTGTTATTACGTCATGTTTTAGCCAAGTACCCATCAATTAACTTACTGCAAGATTTTTTGCTAATTCTGCTTTCTTCTCTAAAATTGCAGCAGCAGCTAAATGACCACTCATTGTAGCTCCCTCCATAGAGTCTATGTAATCTTGTTTTGTGTAACTACCAGCCATGAAGAAATTAGATATAGATGTTTTTTGATCGGGTCTGAAAGGTTCCATACCTGGAGATTCTCTATAGAGTGATTGCGGAATTTGTACTACGTTACTCCAAAGCAATTTAAGGTTTTTTGAGGATGGGAATAGACGGCGAACCTCTTTATCTATTTCTTTTGTAATTCTTTCGGTAGATCTTCCCATCCATCTATCTCCAGGAGTTAAAACACATTGGAGGAGTGAGCCCATATCTTTTTTTCTATAATCTGCTGGACTTGCTAGTGCTAAATCAGCAAAACAACTGAAAGAAGCATCAGCAGAATAAAGAAGGTTATCTAGTCCAGTTGGTGCGTTTCCAGTATTATCTTTTTGTAATTCGGTCACCCAACCGTCGTATCTTAATTGGATTGTGGCAACAGCAACTGCTCTAAGTTTTTTTAAACCTTCAAATTCTTTAAATTTATACCATTCTTTTGGAATTATTTTTTTTATTCCAGGAACATCACAGGCAGCTAGAAATTTATCTGCAAACACTGCCTTAATTCCTTCAGAAGAAGATATTTTTAACTGATTAACTGAATAAGAGGAAGATTCCTTTTCATAAATAATTTCTTCTACCTTATGGTTAAGATGGATTTTTGCCCCTTTTTTTGTGATGTAGTCGACAATAGGTTGAGTTAACCACTTATGTGGAGAACCTTTTAAAAGATTAAGTTTTGAGGCTTCTGTTTTTGAAGCAAACATCATGAAGATAGTTAGCATACATCTTGCTGAAATATCTTTGCAATTAATAAAACCCAAAGCATATGCTATAGGATCCCACATTCTTTCTAAACTTTTTTCACTGCCACCATGGTTTAAAAACCATTCTTTAAAACTAATTCTATCTAGAGCTCTAATTATTTTCATTGCGCCTTCATAGTCTATCAATCCTCTAACTATTGGGCTTGTTCCTAAAGCTAAGGCATTTCTGAACTTATCTACCCAAGTAAGTTGTTCGGTGGTAAAAAAAGCTTTTAGTCCATTAAATGGAGCACCCAATGGGAATCTGAAATCTAAAGATTTCAAATTCCCACCATTATTGATGAATAGATGAGTATGATCTTTCGGGAGTAAATTATCTAAAGCTCCCACTTTTTTCATTAATTTAAACAGATTTGCATAATTGTAAAAAAATACATGTAAACCCATTTCTATGTGGTTGCCATCCTTATCTTCCCAACTTCCTACTTTACCTCCCCAAAATGACCTGCTCTCGTAAATTTCTACTTTGTGACCTTCATCAACTAAATTGACTGCCGCTGTAAGACCAGCTAATCCAGAACCAACTATTGCAATTTTCACTTTTTCTTAGAATTATAACAAATCAAGTTTGGATATTGTTTGTCCATGCATCCTATCGATTAAGTTTTTATATTATAAATAGTAGGAAATCTTTGTTTATGGAAAATGTAGAATTTAAGCAGGAAATTAAGAATTCTGATGATGGCAAGGGTATCTTAATTACAAATGATGCTATAGAGCAAATTTCAAATTTATTAAATGGCCAAAGTGATAAAAAAGCACTCAGGGTAGGAGTAAGATCAGGTGGTTGTAGTGGGATGAGTTATACGATGGATTTTATAGGAAGTAATGAAATAAATCCCGATGATAAAGTTTATGATTACTCATTAAAAGCTTCTCAAAGCTTTCAAGTTGTTTGTGATCCTAAAAGTCTCTTATATATTTATGGAATGCAATTAGATTTTAGTAAGGAATTAATTGGCGGTGGCTTTAATTTTGTAAATCCTAATGCTTCTCAAACTTGCGGTTGTGGAAGCTCCTTTGCAGTTTAATTAATAATGAATAACGAAATTAATCCCATCGAAGATGATTTTAATGCAGCTCTATCTAAATATAAAGCTGGCCAAAATTTAATTCCAATCGTTCAAGATTTTCAAAAAATTATACAGCAAATACCAAATCATTTTGCTGCCTGGACTTGTCTATCATGGCTCCAATTACTTTTGAAAAATAATGAAGAAGCTTTGGCAGCTGCTAGACAAGCTGTTCGATTAAATCAGCAAGATCCACAAGCAAGAATGAATTTGTCTTTAGCTCTTTTGGCTACTAATAATAAAGGTGTTAGGGATCATATTGAGTTAATAAAAAAAATGTCTATGATGATGCCAGATGTGAAAAGTGAGTTGAAAGAATCTGTTGAAGACGGATTAAGTAGATATCCAGATTGGCCTGAGTTAACCAAAGTTAAAAAATGGTTGGAATTTTAAATTGTCAAGAATTTTATTTTTGAGTAATGGGCATGGAGAAGATCTATCTGGGAGTTTAATAGCTAAGCAATTCGTAAAAAGTGGTTATTCTGTTCATGCTTTGCCAATTGTTGGTAAAGGAAACCATTACGAAAAAGAAAAAATTAAGATTATTGGAAAAACTAAAGAATTTAGTACTGGAGGAATTGGCTATAATTCTTTGAAGGGAAGACTAACTGAGATATTTGGAGGAGAAATCTTTTATGTTTTAAAAAGATTATATTTAACTTACAAAATAAGAAAAAAATATGATTATTTTTTTGTGGTTGGAGATATAGTGCCAGTTTTTTTTGCATGGGTTTGTAAGAAAGATTTTTTTATATATCTAGTTGCTTATTCCAGTCATTATGAAGGGAAGTTAAAATTACCATGGCCTTCTCAATTTTTCTTGCTCTCACAAAAGGCAAAAAAAATATATACGAGAGATTCGCTTACGGCTGATGATTTGACTTTGCAATTAAAAAAGAAAGTGTCTTTTTTAGGCAATCCATTTATGGATAAGTTTTTTTCTAGAAACAAAGAATTAAAGGAATCTGCATTTAGTATTGGATTATTTCCAGGAAGTAGATCCCCCGAGATTTTAGATAATTTTGTTTTTATGTTAGAGGTATTAGAGGCACTGTCAGATTTCAGATATTTTCAAAAAATTGAGTTTAATTTTGCTATAGTTAATGCTTTATCTTCATCAAAAATAAAGGAGATATTTCAAAATAGAAGATGGTTAAACCTAGAAACAATAAAAGAGAA
Organism: Prochlorococcus sp. AG-436-E22; assembly: GCA_003212615.1. Lineage (GTDB taxonomy): Bacteria > Cyanobacteriota > Cyanobacteriia > PCC-6307 > Cyanobiaceae > Prochlorococcus_A. The sequence goes on along the minus strand of QCPG01000005.1, from coordinate 5,994 downwards.
GTATCTCTTGAAATTCCAATATAAATCTTTAGAAGTGAATATATATTGGAATAATTTTGACAAAATATTATTGAAAAGTAAATGCTGTATCAGCATGGCAGGAACGGCAGCAGAGCAAGCGATTGGATTAGGAAAGCCGGTTATTCAGATTGAAGGTAAAGGTCCACAATTTACAAAATCTTTTGCAGAAGCGCAAAGACGTTTGCTTGGAAAATATGTTTTTTGTGCCAGTAATTATAAAGATAAGAATGATCAAATAAATCAGACAATAAAATTGCTAATAAAAGTAATATATTTAATAAAGCTAAATAAGAAGTTTATGATCTCATGTAATGAAAATGCCAAAAAAAGACTTGGTGAAAACCAAGCTTGTCTTAAGATGGTTGATGATATGAATATTGTTATAAAAAATGACTAAGGAAAATAATCAAAATAAGTTAAAACAAATAATCGATAATTTGTTATTAATAAATTTATTTACAGTAATTTTTTTTGCAATATTTTTTATTTTTGCAATCATCATGCAATTAAATGGGATATTTATTTTTCTTAATTTTATTCAGATAGTTTGGAATCCTTTGATAGTCCCATTAATAACAATTCTTATTATTGGTGCTTTAGTAAACGGTATTAATTCTTGGTGGAGGCGTAAATTGCGTTCTCAAGAAGAGGATATTTAAAATTATAATTTTTGAGTTTACTGCTTATTACTTTTTGTCCTTCTAATACAACTTTTGCTCCATCTCCTAACAATATTTTTAAAACCGCTCCAGGTACTGGAAGTAAATTAGGTCTATTCAGACATTTGCCTAAAGTCTGAGAAAAGTCTTTCATTAATACTGGATTTGGTGCAACAGCATTAAATACTCCTGAATACTTTTTATCAACTAACGCTTGAGTAATTAATGCACATAAATCACTTCTATGAATCCAACTCATCCATTGCTTACCATCTCCAATTGGTCCACCTAATCCAACTTTAAATATAGGGAGCATTTTTCCTAATGCTCCTCCATCTGCCTCTAGAACAATTCCAATTCTAAAAATAACTAACCTTGAGAAAAATGGTTTTTCAGCAGCAACTGCTTCCCATTTTTTGCAAAGATTAGCTAAAAAGTCTTTTCCTTCAAGACTATTTTCAGTGAATTCATCCGACAAACTTGTACCGTAATATCCTATTGCCGATCCATTGATAATTACTTTTGGGTTGATTTTAGCAATTTTAAGAGTCTTCATCAAAAATTGCGTTGTGTTAATTCGACTATTTTTAATCTTCTGTTTTTGTGAATGAGTCCATTTTTTTTCTGCTATCGGTTCTCCCATTAAATTAATAATTCCATCTACCTCTCTTAAAATATTTAGAAGATTTTCGTTATTCCAGTTTTGTTCTTTTGATAAATCTATTTGAATAAATTTGAATTTATTCAAATCTAAATCAATTTTTAATTTACTTATAGGTTTTCTACTTACAATGTATATCTCGTGATTTTCATTCAATAGTTTTGGCACTAATTCTTTACCAACAAATCCAGTACAGCCAAGGAGTAGAAGACGCATATTATTTAGATATTTATCAATTAAGGCTATTAAATTTTTTTGAAGTTTGTAATTATTATTCCGTAATCAATTTTTTTTTAATATTTATCAAACAAGATTTTGTATAATAGATTTCTAAGAACTCCTGGACTTTATTATGACAGATTCTATTCAACAGAAACCTCTCAAGAAAGGAAGCTTAGTTTTTGTCGACAGAGCAAATTACATAAAAAGTATTGAGGCGCTTGCAAGTGATGATGATTTACCTAAGTATGTTTTTGAAGGTCCTGGAGAGATCCTTTCCGTCAAAGAAGAATATGCGCAGGTTCGATGGCGCAGACCTGTTCCAGATGTTTGGTTGAAATTAGATCAACTTAAAGAATTTATTAAATAGAAATTTATATCTAAAAATTTTTATTTTTTTTCTCCATAGCCATCTTTGTTTGAATTCTTTTTGCTTCTTTAATCATTTCTTTACCGCCAAATAAGTAATCATCTACATATCCTTGCGTATATCTATCAAGCTCTGATAGTGCATCTTTGACGTGTGAAAAACAATGATAAAGATCTAATCCTAAAGCTGCAATAGACTTTGGTACTAATTTTTTATTATAAATTCTATAGACTTTTTCTATTTTCTTTTTTGAAAAACTTATGTAATTGCAAAAATTTTCCATTAATTCGTCATCATAAGGATCAGCAGATAGTTCTTTTATTTCATTATTCAAAGGTTTAATTATTTCGCTAATTAATCTATTAATCGGAGTATAAATTTCTTTAATCCATGTTTTCACTTCTTTGTCTTTTAGCGCGGAATTATATTTTTTTGAATTAAATTTCTCTTCCCAATTTTCATTTAATGAATCAAATGAGGCACTGGAAGAGAAAATTTCTTTATCGTATTTTTCTTTTTTTACAGGGTCATTTAGAGTCTCCCAGGCATTTTGTATTGCAAGAAATCGTTCTTTGTCTCCGCCTGCATCAGGATGATGTTGTTTAACTAAAGAACGATATGAAGATTTAATTTCACTCTTGGTTGCATTTCTTTCGAGGCCTAATTCTTCATAAAAATTTTTTTCCATTTTTAAAATTAGGCATTAAAGATAACCATCTTTTCTGGCTTGAATCGAAGTGTTCGATTCAAACATTGCTGTTGATAAATATCTTTCACCAAAACTTGGAAGAATTACTATCAATCTTTTATTCATTAGTTCTTTCCTTTCACCTATTTTTATAGTTGCTGCTAAAGCTGCACCGCTGCTGATGCCAGATAAAAGACCTTCTAATCGAGCTAATAAACGTCCATAATAAAAGGCTTCATCATCATCTATTTTAATAATTTCATCTATTAATTTAGTATTCAGAACTTTCGGTACGAAACCTGCTCCTATTCCTTGAATTGAATGAGATCCTGCTTTTTCTCCTGAAATGACGGCACTTTGTTTGGGCTCTACAGCATAAATTTTGCAACTTGGATTAACTTTTTTCAAAAAACGTGCACAACCAGTAATTGTTCCTCCTGTGCCTACACCTGTAACTAGTCCATCTAAATTGTTATTAGATTGGGCCCATATTTCTTGCGCCGTTGTTCTTTCATGAATATCGGGATTAGCAAAGTTTTCAAATTGATTAAATTGATAGCTATTGGCAATACTTGAAGACAACTCATTAGCAAAATCTAAAGCTCCTTTCATCCCGTCTTTACCTGGTGTTAGCTGTAATTCAGCTCCATATGCTCTCAACATTGCCCTTCTTTCAATACTCATCGTATCCGGCATAGTTAATATCAATTTATAGCCTTTTGCTGCAGCAACCATTGCTAATGCGATGCCAGTATTTCCACTTGTTGCTTCAATTAATGTTGTTTTATCTGGTGTTATTAACCCTTCTTCTTCAGCTTTACATAACATTGAATAAGCAATTCGATCTTTAACAGAAGCTGAGGGGTTGAAACTTTCAAGCTTGGCTATTATTTCTGGATAACAATTAAAGTAATTTCTGATTCGATTTAATTTAACTAATGGGGTATTCCCAACCAGAGAAGTTATATCATTTGCTATTTCCATGAAATGATTATTTAAATTTCAAAATTACATCTCCTATTTATATCTTAATTGTATTTAAAGATCTTTTATATAATTTTCTCAAAAGAATTTAATTTAAAATAACTTTCAGTCGAAGAATATTTATTATTATATAAGGAGGGTTTTGATCATTATTATGTATTCGCTGGAACTAAGTCTCAGATATTCACCTTTTCCGCTTTCAATTCAAAAGAAAGAATTCGAGGATGTTAAAAGAATTTATGATGATATAAAAAGTTCTATTACTGAACCTGGACAAACTTCAAAATTGATTGAATTAAGCTGTGACAAAGTAAAAGATAAATTAATTGCTGTAAGAGCTCAAGAAATTATTTCTGTGCAGATATATGAAAAATCATCAGTCGCAGGAGGAGCTAAAAGACCAGGATTTTCTCTCAACATAGACTAAAAAATTAATGAGAGATTCTTTTCAAAATGAAATTCCTTATATAAATTTCAAAGATGTCTCTTTTTCATATACTGAAAAAAAGGAAAATTTAATTTTTAAATGTAATTTCTCAATAAAAAAAACTGGATTTTGGATGGTAGTCGGTAAAAATGGAAGTGGAAAAAGTACTCTTTTAAAATTAATAAATGGAATAATTAAACCCAAAAATGGAATCGTTAATTGTCAAGCAAATATTGGGATGGTATTTCAAAACCCTGATCATCAAATATTGATGCCAAATTGCAGGAGTGAACTTTTGCTTAATGTTAATGAAAATATCAGTGATTATGAAATTACACAAAAAATTGATTATGTGCTTGCTCAGGTGGGATTGACTGGTTTTGAAAAAAGGCCAGTTCATACTTTAAGCGGTGGGCAAAAACAACGCTTAACTATTGCATGTGCTCTTATTAGTAATAAAAATTTTATTCTTTTGGATGAGCCTACAGCGTTACTTGATCAAACTAGTCAATTAAAAGTTTTAAAAACTATTAAAAATCTTACAAGTGACCATGAAAAACCTTTAACAGCTTTATGGATTACTCACCGTTATGAAGAATTAAATTATGCTGATGAAGTAGCTGAGTTGAAAAATGGTTTTTTATCTGGCTGGCAAGAACCATCAAAATTTGAATATAATTAATCTTTTTACTTGTCATAAGGCACTTTAAAGAGCTAAATTCATCTTATATTCCTCGGTAGCTCAGCGGTAGAGCGATCGACTGTTAATCGATTGGTCGCAGGTTCGAATCCCGCCCGGGGAGTTCATTTTAAGGTTCATACCAACTAACTAGATCCCACAAGGGGTCTTTTTTTTATGAAAGAAGTATGAAATACAAATTTTGCAAAAATCCATGTCTTTTCTTCATCTAAAATATCTTTTTTACTGGAAGTTCTAGTTACAAAGAAGTCAAAAATGGTATCTAAGAATCAACCTTACTCTCTCTAGGGAAGTTTTAAAGTCTCAAAAATTCATGCAAAGTCTTCTTTTGAGTGAACTTTTTCGCCTATGACTTGACTAGCTTCTCAATTAAAAATCTCTAGAAAAATGGAGACACTTTAGTGCAATTCTATTGGTCGAGTATTCTTCATTTGGTAGTAATATTCGTCCAGATTTAATATCTTATGAAGACAAAAAAAAACCCCTAGTTTTGAGGTCTTTTCTGGCATTGCCAAATCCAGTGTTTCCTTGTTTCCACTGTTTCAGTAAAACCACTCCTTCACACATTTATAAATTATTCCATATATTTCTTTTCCGTGGAAGGGACAAAGGGAATGTTACTAAATTGTCACATGTGCCAGTTTTTCTTTAAAGGATTTATGGCAATAAAAAACACCCTAATTTAGAGAAAAGAGTGTTTACTTATCAGAAATTATTGTGTGAGGATTTTCTAATGTATATAATTTAGTTGAAAAAGGATCCAATATCTACAGTATTAATTACTATTTCTTCTCCAGAATAGATAAAGATTTGAAAACTGGTTGTTCAGAAAAAATAAATTAAATAATTCTGATTAGTCGAATTTGTTCTACATTCCTTATCCCAAAAATTTTGGAATTCCTGAGGAAATTACTCTAATTCTTGTGGAGTTTCATTCAAGTTTAGACCCGCATAATTAAATGCAGATAGGTATCTTGGAAGGACATTGAAGTCATTCAATAGTTTCATAAGATCTCCTATATCTATTGATATATTGTCCTCTTTTACACTTGCAATTCATAGGTTATTAATACTCGAGTATAGTCGCTTTGTATTTTTTAAGATTATATATATGTTCTCATTTAGCTGGTTAGCAATACTTAAGAAGTTTAAGTTACTACTTTATTTTTGTTGATATTCAGACTTATGATATAAGTGTTGTAGAGGGTAAACAAATACCCTTTTTTTTATTTATAGGTAACTCTAAGTATTTAAAATTATCGAAT
>QCPG01000004.1 GCA_003212615.1 Prochlorococcus sp. AG-436-E22 | reverse complement strand
TAAAAAACCATTTTAGGATTACTTTACTTAAAAAGGATTGGACCAGAAACTCTCAAGAATTTCAATTCATAAATCAAAAATTTATTAACTTATATGATTTGTTTAAGAAAAAGTTCTTTATAAGAAAGGTTTTAGGAAATAGTTATATAAATTTAGATGAAAAAGAAATAAGTTTTTTTTCAAATTTTTTTCATGAAAATTCTTCTTTTTCGGACAAATTTTATAGCGTTAGCAAAGCATTATCTCAAGGTTGGGCATGTTGGGTAAAATTAAATACTACAAATCTAGATTGGATTCTGTATTTGCAGCCAATAGATGAACTTTCTCAAATGAATGAATTTTTTTCTAAAAATAAATTCGTTTTTTTATCAGCTTTGAGAAAAGATAATTTTTTCCAAATGTATCTTAAAAAGCAAAGTTTAGATATTGACTTGGTTATTAATTTTAAAAGTAATTTTGAAGAGAAAAAGATTTCATTATATATACCCGCTAAACAGTTACTTCCCAATCATCCTCTTTTTACAAATTCAATCTTAGATCAATGCAAAAAGTTAATACTTTTTAGAAAGGGTTTAACCTTATTTTTGTCTGATGATATTAATTTGAAAACTAACCTTGCTACAGAATTAGCTTCTAAGTATGGGAAGAGGGTCTTGCTAGAGAAAATCCCATCTCATAATAATGAAATTCTTTGCGCTAGTTTTGACTGGTGGATTATGAATTCTTATTTAATAGAAATTCCAGAACAAATTATCATTCCTTTACTTCCTATTGCGAATATGTCAGAACCTATTAATGCAATGATAGTTTCTCATAATAAAAAACTTTCTCAAGATTGGTTTAGAGACTGTTTTCTTCCTCAAGCCAGATTAAAAATAGAAAGATCTATTTCACCTTTAAGAAGAAATGCAGGTAAGTTAATAATTTTAGACGGAAGAGCAAATAAAAGAACCTGGGGAAGAGTACTTTTGCAACATATACAACCCTCAAAACAAATAAACTATATGTTACCTTTTGATTAGGGTATGATTTTGTAAATAACTTAAAGAAATATGGGAGAAGCAAAAAGACGTAAAACAATTGGTTTACCTCCAAAAAAAAAGAATACTCAAATGAAATTTGACGAGTCCCCAAGATTATTTGAATGGCTTCCCTTTACAATTAATCAAAAAGATAGACTAATTAAATTAAGTATTAAAGCTAGTTGGTTTGGGATTGGAGGGTTAGTGATTTTATGGATTGTAGTCAGATTTATAGGGCCTGCTGCAGGGTGGTGGACTTTGGCTGATTCTTTATAAAGCTAAGCTACTGTTTTTATTTCATTAACAGCGATTGTATTAGCAGGATTGCTATTTAATGCTTTCATTGAATTAGAGCTTACTTCAGTACCTTCTGTTAATTTTTCTTTAACCATAGATTCTACTTTATTTCTAATTTCTAAGTTTTGATCGAGCCAAATAATTGTATTATCTCTTCCTTGTCCAATATTTTCTCCTTCATAACTATACCAAGCGCCTCTCCTTATTATGATGTTAGTCTCTTCTGCTAAATCTAATAAACATCCTGTTGTACTAATACCTTTTCCGAATAGAATATCAAATTCTGCAATTCTAAATGGTGGTGCAACTTTGTTTTTTGCTACTTTCACTTTTGCTCTTATGCCGTATTCTTCTGTACCTCTTTTCAGAGTTTGAATTCTTCTAATATCAAGTCTCACTGAGGCATAAAATTTTAATGCATTTCCTCCTGTGGTTGTTTCTGGATTGCCGTATGTAACGCCGATTTTTAAGCGTAATTGATTCAGGAATATTACCGTACATCCAGATTTGCCAATATTACCGGTTATTTTTCTCATTGCTTGACTCATTAGCCTTGCTTGGCTCCCAATTACGTGATCTCCCATCTCTCCTTCTATCTCAGCTCTTGGCGTTAGCGCTGCTACCGAGTCAACAACAACAAGATCTACAGCACTCGATCTTATAAGCTGGTCAACTATTTCTAGAGCCATTTCACCAGTATCTGGTTGGGATACTAACAAATTTTCAACATCAACTCCTAAAGAGGCCGCATAAACTGGATCAAGTGCATGCTCAGCATCTACAAATGCAGCTACTCCTCCATTTTTTTGGACCTCTGCAATCGCGTGAAGAGTTAATGTTGTTTTTCCTGAACTTTCCGGTCCGTAAACTTCTACTACTCTTCCTTTTGGATAGCCTCCTCCTAATGCTAAATCTAAGGTGAGTGCTCCAGTAGATATTGTTTCTACTTTCATTCTGGATGCGTCACCAAGTCTCATTATTGATCCGCGTCCAAAATTTCTTTCTATTTGACCTAAGACAAGACTTAATGCTTTGTCCTTTTCTTTTGATTCAGTTTTTTGCTTTTCTTCAAGACTCATTGTTTGATTTATCGTTTAAAGTTCTTGTAATTATTCTAAATTTGGAAATTTTTATTTAAACCAAACTTCATAAATACAAACTATAGTACATCCGTACTCTAGCTTATGATCTTTAAATTGCAACTAATTCCTCGAGATTAACTAATTTTAATAATTTAATACCATTATTTAAATTATATCTATCTGACTCTTTTAAATATCCCCAATTAGCTAGGAAGCAAGGAATATGAGATGTTTCTGAATTTTGTTTAATTTCAATTAGAGTTTTTTTTCTATCTTCTATGAAACCTAAAATTTCGTTAGTTTCACTAAGCTTTTGAGCTATTTTGATTTTTGTTCCAGATTCATACCCAAAAACAAATTCTGGATAAATATTTAATTGTCTAAGAATTTTTTCTGCAAATATTTTCCCTTTTGTTGTTATTATTCCGGTTTTTATTTCTCTTTTACTTAACTCCTCTATTAAATTTATAACTTCAAAAAATGGATTATGTAAATCTACCCACTTTCTAAAATCTTTATGAATTTGGTACTCGCGAGACTTATTTAATATTGTCTGTAAATCTTCTGCAAGCCAATAATTATCTTTTAATATCTTCTGGCAATTTTGATAATAATTATTAATGAAATCATCTTTATTATCATTTGTTAATGGATTTTCTGTTTTTATAATTTCGTGAACAATTAGAATCATTTCCCAACCATATTTAACCCAAGGCCTAATTTCTTTGAAAGAATTTGGTACTCTTTTATAAAGTTTTTGATCAACAGAGATGTATGGTGAATTTAAATATCTTTCACAGGCCAGCAAGGAAGTATGCCAATATTCTTGCATTCCATCGACTATTACTCCATCGAAATCAAATAGAAATATTTTTTGAGAAGACACCAATTGAATATTAGAACTGGGCCGCTAGGATTCGAACCTAGGAATGTCGAGACCAAAACCCGATGCCTTACCACTTGGCGACGGCCCATTGGATTCCTATTTTAATACATGAAAAGATTTTTTTCTATCATAAAAATACAAAGTTTTTATAAACACGGAAAAGGTTTTAAAAATAAAAAATATTATTTGAATTAGCTCATTTTCCATGGCTCTAGAAATTTCTGAGCTTTTTTGATTGCTAAAGCCATTCTTTCAGGATAATCGTAGAGTCTTTTGTTATTTTTGTGAGCAAATTCAATGAGTGGCTGCATAATTTTTCTTGCAGAACTTCCAAATGCTATTCCATCTGGAAGATTGTTTGACTTCAAAAATTCATGAGTTTTTTCATTTGTTCCGCCTGCCAATTGAATTAATCCAGGTGGAAGATCTGAACCGATTCTTTCGAACAACTTCACTGTATCTCTGCTTGTTGCTGGAGCAAGATCACCAGACATTGGCCGGCCATCTAGCTGCCAAATAAGTGGAATATTCAGTTCATTAAGGATTTCATATCTTTCCCAAATAGCTTTTAAAAGATCTTCGGGCCCTTGCGAATTGTTGACCGATTGATTTAATCCACAACTGATAGATATTTTTTTTAATTTTGTTTCAGAACTTTTAAGGGTACTGACAACTTTTCTAAATGAATCAATGCGATTGATATCTGTATGAATTTCTACTGCATCCGGCTTTATTTTGTGAAGTGTTGATGCTAAATCATCTTTTGACAAATTATATTCATATTCACTAATTAGATTTAGCGGACAGCTATTTAAACATCTTCCACATCCATAACATTTACTCTCTTTGATTCCATAATTATCAATTGCAAAGGTGGGGCATACTTTTTCGCACGGTCTTGGACAATGAGGGGGACATTTTAATGGATCAAATTTTGCTTTACGAAAGTGGATATCTTTACCATCACTAATGCTTATCATTAATCCAGGGGAGTTTTTAAAGCCTGCTTTCGCCCACTCGATTCCTTTTTTTGCTGCATTAACTATAGATTCTTCTGCCGCAACATCTATGTAGTCGACACCAGCAGCAGTATAAATTGCACATAAATCTTCGATAGCAACAATATCTTCATTACTGGCACCACAAATCAACTTAATCCATTTATCTTTTTTATTCTTGGTTTTAATCAAACAATTTAGCTTTCAAATTCATCCAAAATATAATCACTTAATGGCTTCCATTCAAGTTTTCTTGAACCCCCCATTTCAACAACAATTGTTAGTTTGTTATCTTTAGTGCAAATCTCTATTAAGCTCTCTAATTCAGATTGAGACAATACTTGACCTTCTAGCAACCAAAGTAATTTATTTTTATCATTTTCATTAAATAACTCACAAGCTTGTGGGATTACTTGTTGAACTTCCCCAAGTGCTCCGTTTCTTCCTACGCTTTGATGACCAAGGTGAGGTGGTCTAACGCCATGTAATTTGAGCAAGAATACTTCTGGATCTCCAAGCCCTCTTGCTGAAGTTATAAAAGTTTTAAAGCCTTTGGCCCTCATTCTCCTCAAAAGACGAGTTTCATAACCACCTTCAAGAGGAGCAAAGATTGCAAGACATTTGTTAGTTTTTAAATCGTAATGAAACTTTTTCCCTGAGAGAAGTAATGGCATAAAAATTTCCTTTATTTCTATTTTATTTTATTTTATGGTACTTGATGATGTACAATTGTAATTCAGTGAATTTTTAAGCTCGCAAGCTAGCCGAGCCTCTACAAAATTTCACATTTTTTAGCGTTTCGTTAAAAAATTTAGGTGGGTTTATCCCAAGAGAAACTATCTGAGTTTTTAGATAAGTCTCAACCTTATTAATTGTTTTTTTATTAACTACATCTTAATAGCTGAAAGGTTTAGTTAATTGAAAAATCATTACGAGCTAGCCTAATTTAGTCTTATGTCTATAGGAATTTTAGGAAAGAAATTGGGCATGTCCCAACTTTTCGACGACAAAGGTAATGCGGTACCAGTTACTCTTATTGAGGCTGGCCCTTGCCGTGTAACGCAATTGAAAACTACCGCTTTGGATGGTTATACTGCCGTTCAAATAGGTTATGGCTTGTCCAAAGAGAAACATATAAGTAAACCTGAAAAGGGACATTTGTTGAAATCAGGTGAAGAACTTTTAAAGCATTTGAAAGAATATAGGGTTGAAGAAACTACATCTTATGAAATCGGAAATCAAATAACTGTAAAAAACTTTGAGGTTGGTCAAAAAGTTGATATCAGTGGTAAATCTATGGGTAGAGGTTTCGCTGGTTACCAGAAAAGGCATGGTTTTAGCAGAGGTCCTATGAGTCATGGTTCAAAAAATCATAGAGCACCTGGATCTACAGGAGCAGGAACAACTCCAGGCAGAATTTATCCTGGAAAAAGAATGGCAGGAAGATATGGAGGAAAACAGATAACTACTAAAGGTTTGTTAGTTCTAAAAATTGATGATCAGAAAAATTTGCTTGTAGTAAAGGGTTCTGTACCAGGTAAGCCTGGCTCAATTGTCAACATTAAGCCAAATAATGTTGTAGGCAAAAAAGGAGGTGAAAAATCATGACAACACTAGAAACTCTTAAGTGGGATGGTAAAAAATCAGGAACAGTTACTCTTGATTTAGCAGTTGCTAAAGAAACTTCTTCTGCAGACTTAATCCATAGAGCAGTCCTTAGGCAGCTAGCAAATAAAAGACAAGGGACAGCATCAACTTTGACAAGATCTGAAGTACGTGGGGGGGGTAGAAAGCCATACAAACAGAAAGGTACAGGAAGAGCTCGTCAAGGATCCATAAGAACACCCTTAAGACCTGGTGGCGGAATAATTTTTGGACCCAAACCACGTTCTTACAATCTTGATATGAATCGTAAGGAACGTAGATTAGCTCTTAGAACAGCACTAATGTCCAGAGTATCTGATATGAAGGCTGTTGAAGATTTTGGATCTACTCTAAAGCAGCCTAAAACAAGTGAGATTATTAATGGCCTTATTCGATTAGGCATACAAAAAACTGAAAAAGTTTTGGTTATTCTTGATAGTCCGACCGATGTCATAAAAAAATCCATTAATAATATTGAAAAAGTAAAATTAATAGCTGCCGATCAATTAAATGTATTTGATATTCTCAATGCTAATAAATTGGTAATAGGTCAATCAGCGATAAATAAAATTCAGGAGGTTTATGCATCATGAGTAAATTATTCGATTCTCGTTTAGCCGATGTAATAAGAAAGCCAGTTATTACTGAGAAAGCTACAAACGCACTAGATATTAACCAATATACTTTTGAAGTAGATCATAGAGCGGCAAAGCCACAGATAAAGGCAGCTATAGAAGCCATGTTCAGTGTTAAAGTCATAGGAGTTAACACTATGAATCCTCCTAGGAGAACGAGAAGAGTCGGGAAATTTTCCGGTAAACGTTCTCAGGTCAAGAAGGCAATTGTACGTCTTGCTGAAGGAGACAAAATCCAACTATTTCCAGAATCTTAAGGAGTTTTAATCATGGCAATTCGTAAATTTAAACCTTATACACCTGGCACTAGGCAGAGAGTAGTTACTGACTTTAGTGAAATAACTAGTGCAAAACCTGAGAGATCACTAATAGTTTCAAAACATAGAGTTAAAGGCAGGAATAATCGTGGAGTTATTACTTGTCGTCATCGTGGAGGTGGTCACAAAAGGCAATATAGATTAGTCGACTTCAGAAGAGATAAAAGAAACATTAACGCTAAAGTTGCAGCTATCCACTACGATCCTCATAGAAATGCAAGGCTTGCACTTTTATTCTACGAAGATGGAGAGAAAAGATACATTATTGCTCCCTCTGGAGTAAAAGTCGGCCAAAATGTCATATCTGGTGAAAGTGTTCCAATCGAAGATGGCAATGCTATGCCACTATCTGTTATGCCATTAGGATCAAGTGTTCATTGTGTTGAGTTATATGCAGGAAGAGGCGCTCAGATGGTTAGATCTGCAGGAGCTAGTGCCCAAGTTTTGGCAAAAGAGGGAGATTATGTTGCTCTAAAACTCCCATCTACTGAGGTACGACTTGTTAGAAAAGAATGTTACGCAACTCTTGGAGAAGTTGGTAATTCAGAAATAAGAAATACTAGTTTAGGTAAAGCAGGAAGAAGAAGATGGCTTGGAAGAAGGCCACAAGTCAGAGGTAGTGTAATGAACCCATGTGATCATCCACATGGAGGAGGAGAGGGAAAAGCACCAATTGGTAGAGCAGGCCCAGTTACTCCATGGGGCAAACCAGCTCTTGGGTTAAAGACACGTAAAAAGAACAAACCAAGTAATAAATTAGTAGTTCGAAGACGACGTCGCGTTTCTAAGAGGAGCAGAGGAGGAAGAGACTCTTGATTACTTCATTTATTATTTCAATTTCTATTACATAATTATGGGACGTTCACTAAAAAAAGGACCTTTTATAGCAGATAGCCTGCTCAAGAAGGTAGAAAAACAAAATTCTGATAATGACAAGTCTGTTATCAAAACTTGGTCGAGATCCTCTACTATTTTACCTGTAATGATAGGTCACACAATCGCCGTACATAATGGCAAAACTCACATTCCAGTATTTATTACTGAACAAATGATTGGTCATAAACTTGGTGAATTTGCTCCTACACGCACTTACCGAGGTCATATAAGAGATAAGAAAGGAGCAAAATCATGACAAAAACATCTGAAACAACAAAAACAGCCATTGCTCATGGGAATTATATTCGCGGATCAGCCTCTAAAGTGAGAAGAGTTTTGGATCAGATAAGGGGTAGGTCTTATAGAGATGCATTGATCATGTTGGAATTTATGCCTTACAGATCTACAGACCCTATTACTAAAGTTCTAAGATCTGCGGTTGCCAATGCAGAACATAACCTCGGAATGGATCCATCTACCTTAGTTATTTCCTCTGCATGGGCTAATAGTGGTCCTGTAATGAAAAGGTATAGGCCTAGAGCTCAAGGTAGAGCTTTTTCAATTAAAAAACAGACTTGCCACATCAGTATTTCTGTTGAATCTGCTCCTACTCAAACTAATGCGGAGGTACAAAACTAATGGGACATAAAATACATCCTTCTGGATTAAGATTAGGAATTACACAAGAGCATCGCTCTAAATGGTTTGCTACTTCCAAGACATATCCAATTCTTCTGCAAGAAGATTTTAAAATTCGTACATTCATACAAAAAAAATATGGAGCAGCTGGTATTAGCGATGTTTTAATAGCTAGAAAAGCTGACCAACTGGAACTTGAATTAAAAACAGCAAGACCAGGAGTTATAGTTGGAAGACAGGGAAGTGGTATTGAAGAATTAAGATCTGGAATTCAAAAAACTATAGGGGATAGGACAAGGCAAGTCAGAATTAACGTTGTTGAAGTTGAACGCGTAGACGCCGATGCTTTTTTACTAGCTGAATATATTGCGCAACAATTAGAAAAAAGAGTCGCCTTCAGAAGAACTATTAGGATGGCTTTGCAAAGGGCTCAAAGGGCTGGGGTCTTAGGTCTTAAAATTCAAGTAGGGGGAAGGTTAAATGGTGCCGAAATAGCTAGAACTGAATGGACTAGAGAAGGTAGAGTACCTTTACATACTTTGAGAGCTGAAATTGACTATGCAACACGTCAAGCTAATACAACTTACGGTGTTCTAGGCATTAAAGTCTGGGTTTTCAAAGGTGAAGTTCTCCCTAAAGAGGAACAAACTATCCCCGTGGGTGCGAGCCCTAAAAGGAAAGCTAGTAGAAGACCTCAACAATTTGAGGATCGTTCAAATGAGAATTCATAGGAGGTATACAAATGCTTAGTCCAAAACGTACTAAATTCCGTAAACAACATAGAGGCAGAATGAGGGGGGTAGCCTCAAAAGGCAATACTATTGCATTCGGTCAGTTTGCTCTCCAAGCTCAAGACTGTGGATGGGTCACTGCACGTCAGATTGAAGCAAGTAGACGAGCTATGACAAGATATATAAAACGTGGCGGTCAAATTTGGATAAGAATATTTCCTGATAAACCTGTAACTATGAGACCTGCCGAAACGAGAATGGGTTCTGGTAAAGGTAATCCAGAGTTTTGGGTCGCAGTTGTAAAACCTGGAAGAATACTTTTTGAAATGGGTGGTGAGGATATCACTGAGAACATTGCAAAGGAAGCTATGCGTCTGGCTCAATACAAACTTCCTGTAAAAACTAAATTTATCTCCATTGATAAAAATCTAGAAAATTCCTCCCAAGAAAATACAAAAAATAGTAAAAAATCTCAGGAGGAGGTTAAACAATGAAAAACTCAGAGTCTCTTAAAGAATTTAAACAATTAAATTCTGATCAAATTACTGAAAAGATTGATCAATTACGAAAAGATCTTTTTGATTTGAGATTCAAGCAAGCTACGAGACAGCTCAATGAAACTCATAAATTCAAAATTATCAAGAAACAAGTTGCGCAATTACTAACTCTCAGTAAAAGTCAATCTGCTTCTAAAACTACTTCTGATTAATTATTAGTTATGGCACTTAAAGAAAGAATTGGTACTGTTGTCAGCGACAAAATGGACAAAACAGTTGTTGTTGCTGTTATTAACAGATATCCACATCCCACTTATAAAAAAATTGTAAGTAGAACTACACGATACAAGGCGCATGACCCCGAAAATACATGTGTTTTAGGTGATCGAGTTAAAATTAGAGAAACTAGACCGCTTAGCGCTCATAAAAGATGGGCAATAGAAGAGATTCTCAATAAAACAAGTCAGGATAAGGAGGTTAAACAATGATTCAACAAGAAACTTATTTAACAGTTGCTGATAATAGCGGAGCGAAAAGACTCCAATGTATTAGGGTGTTAGGTTCTAATAGAAGATATGCACATGTTGGGGATGTAATTGTAGCAACTGTTAAAGATGCTCTTCCGAATATGGGAGTTAAGAAATCTGAGGTTGTGAAAGCTGTCATCGTTAGAACAAAAGCAACATTAAGAAGAAATACTGGTAATTCAATCAGATTTGATGATAATGCTGCCGTTTTGATTAATGAGGATAAGAATCCAAAAGGTACTAGAGTCTTTGGTCCTGTAGCCAGAGAACTGCGGGATAAAAATTACACTAAAATTGTTTCTCTTGCTCCGGAGGTGATTTAAATGTTGGATTCATTAAAACAAAAGAAGAATTTCCAGAGAATAAAAATGAGAATCAAAACTGGAGATTTGGTAAAAGTAATTAACGGCAAGGAAAAAGGGAAAACTGGTGAGGTTTTAAAAACTATCCCTCTTGAAAATAGAGTAATAGTTAAGGGAATAAACCTTAGGACTAAACACGTAAAACCAACTCAGGAAGGAGAAACTGGAAGAATACTTACAGAAGAAGCATCTTTACATGCATCAAATGTAATGTTCTTTTCAAAGGATAAAAATCTTACAAGTAAGATTGAATACTTTATTGATAAAGCAGGGGTTAAGAAAAGAAGATTGAAGAAAACTGGTGAAGTAATTGATTAATTTTTCATCAGAAACCAGATTTCAACTTTTTCTAATTTATCAATTCTGACAAAGACCAGAATTAACAAAAAATTATGACTCTAAAAAATCGCTACAAAGAATCAATTAGACCAAAACTTTTAAAAGACCTTGGTCTTAAAAATATTCATCAAGTACCTAAAGTTGTCAAAGTCAACGTTAACAGAGGTCTTGGTGAGGCAGCTTCAAATTCGAAAGCTCTAGAAGCCTCTTTAAACGAAATCGCAACAATTACAGGACAAAAGGCCTTAGTAACTAGGGCCAAAAAAGCTATCGCGGGTTTTAAAATTCGTGAGGGCATGCCGATTGGCTGTACTGTAACTTTGAGAGGAGACAGGATGTATTCCTTTTTGGAGAGATTTATAAATCTAGCTTTACCAAGGATAAGAGACTTTAGAGGAGTTAATCCAAAAAGTTTTGATGGGAGAGGGAATTACACTGTTGGCGTGAAAGAGCAATTGATTTTTCCTGAAATCTCTTTTGATAAAATAGATTCAATAAGAGGTATGGATATAACTATTGTCACTAGTGCAAAATCAGATCAAGAAGGTAAAGCTCTTTTGCAGGAGTTAGGAATGCCTTTTAGTAAGAATTAAATTAAAACTATGTCAAATCACGATCCTATTTCAGATATGCTCACTCGAATTAGAAATGCGAGTCAAAAAAAGCATACAACTACAAGAATCCCAGGTTCAAAAATGTCCTTAAGTATCGCTAAAGTGCTTCAAAAAGAGGGTTTCATTACTGATATTAATGAGGAAGGGGAAGGTTATAAATCACAAATAATACTCGGCCTCAAATATAGTGGTAAAAACAAATTCCCTACTATTCGATCTATGCAAAGAGTTAGTAAACCTGGTTTGAGAATTTATAAAAATACTAGAGGTTTACCAAAAGTTCTTGGAGGTCTTGGAGTTGCCATAATATCAACTTCTAAAGGCGTCATGAGTGATCGCGATGCTAGGAAGCAAGGCATTGGCGGTGAAGTCCTCTGCTATGTTTACTAAGGAGAATTAATCATGTCAAGAATCGGAAAAACACCAGTACTTATTCCAGATAAAGTTACAGTTGATTTTGATGGATTAACAGTTACAGTGAAAGGCCCTAAGGGTGAGTTAAAACGTCAGATGCCGGAAGGAGTTAGTTTTGATAAGAAAGATAATACTGTTGTAGTAAGTCCTACTACAACCAAAATATACTCAAGGCAGAGACATGGTTTATGTAGAGCCTTAATTGCAAATATGGTTAAAGGGGTTACTCAAGGTTTTTCAAAAAAACTGGAAATTGTTGGCGTTGGATCAAGAGCACAAGTAAAAGGTAAAAATCTAGTTGTAAGTGCAGGATATAGTCATCCTGTAGAAATGACCCCCCCTGATGGTATAACATACAAAGTTGAGAGTAATACAAACGTTACCGTATCTGGAATTGATAAAGAAATTGTTGGCAATGAAGCAGCAAAAATCAGATCAATTAGACCTCCAGAGCCATATAAAGGTAAAGGAATTAAATACCATGATGAGAGAATTCTCAGAAAAGCTGGTAAATCTGGCAAAAAATAATTCCAATTAAAAAAATGACCAAACTTTCCAGGAAATTACAAACCCAAAAAAGACATAGAAGATTAAGGAGATTCTTAATTGGAGATGCAACGCGTCCAAGATTGTCTGTTTTTCGCTCTAATAACCATATTTATGCCCAGGTTATAGATGATAGCGCTCAAACAACTATTTGCTCAGCTTCAACTATTGATAAGGAACTAAGAGAAAAATCTGACAAACTACCTTCTGATTGTAATTCTTCTTCCATTGTTGGCAAATTACTAGCAAAGAGAGCGATAAAAAAAGGTATTAAGCAAGTAATTTTTGACCGTGGAGGTAATTTATATCACGGCAGAGTAAAGGCACTTGCAGACGCTGCTCGTGAAGCTGGCCTAGAATTCTAACCCTTAATTTTACTATGACTGACACTCCAATAAAACAAGAAAACCAATCCAAGACTGATAATGTTCCTGGAGCCATGCCTGGTGAACAAAAAAAGAATAATCGTAATGATCGAAAAAGAAATAGAAGAGGTGATTCAAAAAATCTAGAGAGAGATTCTGATTGGCAAGAAAGAGTGGTTCAAATAAGACGAGTATCAAAAACTGTTAAGGGTGGAAAAAAAATGAGTTTTAGAGCAATTGTTGTCGTAGGTAATGAGAAAGGTCAAGTTGGAGTTGGAGTTGGTAAAGCAGGAGATGTCATTGGTGCTGTTAGAAAGGGAGTTTCAGATGGTAAAAAGAATCTTGTTAGGGTTCCATTAACTCCAAATAATTCAATACCAACTTTATCTAAAGGTCGAGATGGTGCTGCTAATGTACTAATTAGACCAGCTGCCCCAGGTACAGGTGTAATTGCTGGTGGTTCAATAAGAACAGTTCTAGAATTAGCGGGCATCAAAAATGTCTTAGCAAAAAGATTGGGTAGTAAAACACCTTTGAATAATGCAAGAGCTGCTATGGTAGCTCTTTCTCAATTAAGAACACTCAAATCTGCCTCAAGGGAGAGAGGAATCTCACTTGAACAGCTCTACTCTTGAAAATTATGACTTCTACATTAAATACACTTAAATCAAACTCTGGCTCTAGAAAGAAAAAATTAAGAAAGGGTAGAGGTATTGCGGCTGGGCAGGGTGCCTCATGTGGTTTTGGAATGAGAGGACAAAAGTCACGTTCTGGAAGACCCACTCGTCCAGGCTTTGAAGGCGGCCAAATGCCTTTGTATAGAAGAGTTCCAAAATTAAAGCACTTTGAAATAATTAATCAAAAGAACTTTTCTATAATCAATTTAGATAAATTAAATGATTTCAAAGATAATGATACTGTTAACCTAGACTCACTTGTTAAGAAAGGATTGATCTTTAAGCCAAAATTTCCTTTAAAAATTCTTGGCAATGGAAAAGTTAATGTAAAGTTAACAGTTCAAGCTCATGCATTCACAAAAGTTGCAAAACAAAAAATTGAGGACGCAGGTGGATCTTGCGAGGTTATCAATAACAAATAAATTTACTAAAAATTTAGGTAAGCTTTAAAATGTTTGTCAACAAAAGTAGAAATCCTAGCGCTTCTGAAATACTCTCCCAGTTATTTGTAAATAAAGAGCTACGTAGTAGAGTTTTAACAACTGTAGGTCTTCTTCTTTTAGTCAGACTTGGTATTTATATCCCCATGCCCGGTATTGATAGGGTTGCGTTTAAAAGTTTTATAGATCAAGGTGGCCAATTAATAGGTTTTTTAGATATTTTTACTGGCGGAGGAATTTCAACCCTTGGAATATTCGCATTGGGTATACTTCCTTTCATCAACGCATCCATCATTATTCAACTTCTTACAGCTTCATTACCTTTTCTTGAAGATTTACAAAAAAATGAAGGCGAAGCTGGTAGAAGAAAAATTGCACAAATAACAAGATATGTTGCCTTAGGATGGGGGTTTTTGCAGAGTATTATTTTTTCTTTAATTCTTAGACAATATTCAATTCAGGGGATAAGTGAAACTACATTTGTTTTGCAAACTTCTATAGCCTTAGTTACTGGCTCAATGTTAGTGATGTGGTTTAGTGAAATTATTACAGAGAAAGGAATAGGGCAAGGGGCTTCATTGGTAATTTTTTTAAATATTGTTTCGACTTTACCAAAGGCTCTAAGTTCAACCATTGAAAAAGCTCAAACTGGTGATCGAGGAGATGTTTTAGGTATAGCAGTTTTACTTGGAGTATTTTTATTGACAATTGTTGGGATAATTTTTGTCCAAGAGGGAGCGCGACGTATTCCTATTGTGAGTGCAAAAAGACAAATAGGAAATGCAACATTACTTCCTACAAGGCAAAGTTATTTACCCTTAAAACTAAACGCAGGAGGAGTAATGCCTATTATATTTGCATCTGCTTTAATTTTTTTACCTATAACTATTGCAAATGTTACTGGTAATCCAGTCTTAATCAAATTAGCGAGTAGTTTAAATCCTGGATCATCAAATCCATGGCCATATGCGCTTACATTTTTCTCCTTGATTTTGGGATTCTCCTATTTTTATGCATCTCTTACAATTAATCCAGTTGATGTGGCTTCAAATTTAAAGAAAGGAGGAGTAGCAATACCAGGAGTTAGACCAGGAACTAATACAGCAAAATACCTATCAGGGATACAAAATAGGTTGACATTATTAGGAGGATTATTTCTGGGTTCAGTAGCTATAATTCCAGCTGCAGTAGAAAGAGCCACAAATGTGCAGACTTTTCAAGGTTTAGGAGCAACTTCATTACTTATTCTTGTGGGTGTTGCTATTGATACGGCGAAGCAAATTCAAACTTATGTTATTTCTCAAAGGTATGAAGGGCTAATTAACAATTAATGAAAAAACATTTACTATTTTTAGGTGCGCCTGGAGCGGGGAAAGGGACTCAGGCGGAATTATTAAGTCAAACTAATTCTTATTTGCATCTTTCCACAGGTGAATTATTAAGAAAAGAAATTGAAATGAAGACTATTCTTGGTAGACAGGTAAAGGATATTATTAATCGGGGAGAACTTGTAAGTGACGAACTTGTATTAAAAATAGTAAGGCAAAACTTAGATAAGGATAATAAAGGTTGGATTCTAGATGGCTATCCAAGAAATTTATCTCAAGCAAATTCCTTGAATGAGGTCTTAATTGAAATAAATCAACCTTTAGAAGTAGTTTTTTATTTAGATATACCAGAAGAAGTTCTAATTAAGCGTTTACTTTTAAGAGGAAGAAAAGATGATACTGAAGAGACTATTAGAACAAGAGTTGACATTTATAAAAAAACTACAGAACCATTGATTCAATATTTCAAGGATCTTTCATTGCTAGAATATATTGATGCTGATAGAGATTTAAAAACTATTTCCTCTGATATCAAGCAAAAAATGGCTTGATGATGATGTAGAATATAGTATTAATGTTTTATTTGCAAACCCCTATGAAGGTCAGATCTTCAGTTAAAAAAATTAGTCCTGACGATCAGATCGTGAGGAGAAGAGGTAAAATCTATGTTATTAACAAGAAAAGGCCTCGCAATAAACAGCGTCAGGGTTAAATTTTAAACCCTTTATTTCAAACTTTTACTTAATAAAACACGTGGCCAGGATTGCAGGAATTGACATACCTCGCGAAAAGCGAGTTGAAATTGCACTAACATACGTCTATGGAATTGGTTTAACAAGATCAAAGCTAATTCTTGCTAATACGGGTGTAAACCCAGATGTACGTGTAAAAGATCTTTCGGATTCTGATGTGCAAAAACTTAGAGTTGCTACAGAAGAATTCACTTTAGAAGGAGATTTGAGAAGAAAGGAGGGAATGGCCCTAAAACGTTTACAAGATATAGGTTGTGTGAGAGGAAGAAGACATAGAATGAGTCTTCCAGTAAGAGGCCAAAGAACTAGAACTAATGCAAGAACAAGACGGGGTTCAAGAAAAACAGTTGCTGGAAGAAAAAAATAATTAAATAAATCTATTCACATAATCCAGTATTAAATTAAAACATCATGGCAGCTACAGCAAAAAAAACAGGTTCAAAGAAATCTAAGCGAAATGTACCAAATGGTGTGGTACATATTCAAAGCACATTTAATAACACTATTGTTTCAATTACTGACACTTCTGGCCATGTAATTTCTTGGTCTTCTGCAGGCGCCAGTGGATTTAAAGGGGCTCGAAAAGGTACTCCATTTGCTGCTCAAACAGCAGCTGAAGCTGCAGCCAGGAGAGCACTGGATCAAGGTATGAGACAAATAGAAGTACTAGTTAGAGGTCCAGGCTCAGGTAGGGAAACGGCCATAAGAGCTTTACAAGTGGCCGGTTTAGAAATAACTCTAATAAGAGATGTCACTCCATTACCTCATAATGGATGTAGAAGACCTAAACGAAGACGCGTTTAGGTCTTAACCATTCTCCAACCCCCCCCCCAAAAAAAACTTTCAACCTTATTTTTTCCGTGTTGCAATACCACATTGACAGAATCGACCATCAAATAGCAGATGATCGCTCCCAAACAGGAACTTTTTTAATTGGCCCTTTAGAGAGGGGACAAGCTACAACTTTGGGTAATTCTCTTAGAAGAGTCCTTATGGGAGGACTTGAAGGAAGTGCCGTGACTGCAGTAAGAATAGCAGGAATTAACCACGAATATGCAACTATTCCTGGAGTTAGAGAAGATGTTTTAGATATTCTTCTTAATTGTAAGCAACTATCGATTAATAGTACTAATCCAGAGCTCGAAATCGGCAGGTTAGTAGCAAGTGGTCCAATGGAGGTGAAGGCGAATGATATTCAATTCTCCTCCCAAGTTGAAATTGTTGATGGTGAAAAACCGATCGCAACAATTCAGGAGGGTCATAATTTAGAGTTGGAAATCCATGTTGAAAGAGGTGTTGGCTATAGGCCGGTGGATCGAAAGAATGAAGAGACAACTGCTATTGACTTACTTCAAATAGATGCAGTATTTATGCCAGTTAAAAGAGTTAATTTTACGATTGATGAAACTGCTGTAGCAGAGGGTGGAACAGGTAGAGAAAGATTAAAAATGGAAGTAGTAACAGATGGCTCAACAAGTCCAGATGATGCAATTGCTGAAGCTGCAAATCAGTTAATCGAACTCTTTCAACCTCTTGCTACTGTTACAATGGTAGAGGAAATTCCCGAAGACCCAGAACCATCCCCTGAAGCTCAAATTCCCCTAGAGGAACTAAACTTGTCCGTTAGAGCATATAATTGTTTAAAAAGGGCACAAGTCAATTCAGTTTCAGATTTGATGGGCTTTAGCTATGAAGATCTTCTCGAAATTAAGAACTTTGGCTCGAAATCTGCAGATGAGGTTATTGAAGCTCTCGAACGCATAGGAATTTCTATTCCTCAAAGCAGAACCTCCGTTTAAAAATTTTCAAGATCATGAGACACCAACTTAGAATTCCATTATTGAGTAAACCTGCTGATCAAAGGAAAGCACTTTTAAGAGGTTTAACTACACAATTAATCAGGGAGGGCAGAGTAACTACAACTAAAGCTAGAGCAAAAGCTTTAAGAAATGAAGCCGAAAGGATGATTTCTCTTGCTAAAGAAGGTAGTTTGGCTTCTAGGAGAAGAGCTATCGGATATATTTATGATAAGAAATTAGTTCATTCATTATTTGAAAAAGCAAAAGAAAGATACGGAGATAGAAAAGGTGGTTATACACGCATAGTCAGAACTGTCTCTCGAAAAGGTGATAACGCCCAAATGGCTATTATTGAACTTGTTTAAGCTATTTAATCAAGTAGCTTTTTACCAAATATAACTTTTGAAAAGGGTAGCTTTACTAGTCCAATATGATGGATTCAATTATTCAGGTTGGCAAAGACAAAAAAACGCAATTACAGTTCAGGAAATTCTAGAGATAGCTCTCTTTAAAATTACAAATTACGTCGTAAAGACTTTTGCAGCAGGCAGAACTGATTCAGGTGTTCATGCATCCGGTCAAGTAGTGCACTTTGATATTGATTGTGTTATTCCAGGAAATCGTTATTCAGATGTACTAAATAGTCTTTTACCCTCAAGTATAAGAGTATTGGAATCGGTTGAGGTTAAAGATAGTTGGCATGCCTGCTATTCAGCAATGTATAGACATTATCGGTATGTCATTAATAACAGTAAATTCCCTAACTTATTCATAAATAATTGGTCATGGCATAGGTACCAAAAAGTGCTAGATGAAGTTTTAATGTTAAATGCATCAAAGAGAATGGAAGGAGAGCATGATTTCTTTGCATTTCAGAAAAGTGGAAGCAATAGGTCAACCTCTATTACAAAAATAAAAAATATAGATATTAGAAGAGTAGAGGATTTGATTTTAATTGATATTAAAGCTAATGGTTTTCTTTATGGAATGGTCCGTTTAATTGTTGGTCAATTA
The DNA here is from genome assembly GCA_003212615.1 of Prochlorococcus sp. AG-436-E22. Classification (GTDB taxonomy): domain Bacteria; phylum Cyanobacteriota; class Cyanobacteriia; order PCC-6307; family Cyanobiaceae; genus Prochlorococcus_A. The sequence goes on along the minus strand of QCPG01000004.1, from coordinate 44,337 downwards.
GTTTTAGTTGGAGAAAAAAAAATATCGCCAGAGATTTTTACAGATAGATGGGTCAATAAGAAGAAAAATGATATTAAAGAATCTGCTCCAGCGAAGGGGTTATGTTTTGTAAATGCTGTATATGAAGAAAATGTTTTTCAAAAAATCAATAAAAACGATTTTTTCCCAGTATTTTTAATAAAAGGTTTTTCTTAAGTAAATTTGATTAAAACGAGTTATTTGTGTAAATAATCCAAAATTATTGTTTAATCCTCCTCCTATAAGGTAGAATTTATTACTAAATTAAAATTTATTTTTATAAATTTGGTAAATGAATAAAACAATTACTCCGTCTATAGAAACTATTGAAAGAAATTGGTTTGTAGTTGACGCAAAAGATAAGACACTTGGGAGAATTGCTACACAAATTGCAACTGTTTTAAGAGGGAAAAACAAACCAACTTTTACTCCTCATTTAGACACGGGAGATTTTGTCATTGTTGTAAATGCGGAAAAAATTGAGGTGACGGGAAAAAAATCATCACAAAAGTTATATAGAAGACATTCTGGAAGACCGGGGGGGATGAAAATTGAAAAATTTGCATCTCTACAAGAAAGAATCCCTGAAAGAATTATCGAGCAAGCTGTTAAGGGTATGCTCCCACACAATTCTTTAGGAAGACAGCAATTTAAAAAACTAAAAGTATATAAAGGTGCTGATCATCCTCATGCTGCCCAGAATCCTGTATTATTGAATAGTTAATTTACTAAAATGAATAGTCAAATAAAAAACCAAGCTGTTTATTGGGGAACTGGAAGAAGAAAAACTTCAGTTGCTAGAGTTCGTTTGATTCCGGGAAATGGAGAAATTAAAATTAACGGCCGTTCAGGTGATGATTACTTAAACTTCAATCCTCTGCACTTAAATTCAATTAAAGCACCTTTGCAAACATTAGGCCTAGAAAATTCTTATGATATCTTGGTAAATGTTTTTGGTGGTGGATTGACAGGCCAAGCAGATGCTATTAAGCAAGGCGCAGCCAGAGCACTTTGCGAATTATCGCCCGACAACCGGAAACCACTAAAAACTGAAGGTCATCTCAGTAGAGATCCAAGGGCAAAGGAAAGAAGAAAATATGGTCTTAAAAAAGCAAGAAAAGCTCCACAATTCTCTAAACGTTAAAGGAATTTTAATTATGCCAAAATCAGAAATTCACCCAAAATGGTATCCAGATGCAAAAGTTATTTGTAATGGAGAAGTTGTTATGACGACAGGCTCTACTCAGCCTGAATTACATGTCGATGTTTGGAGTGGTAATCATCCTTTCTTCACTGGAACTCAAAAAATTCTTGATACAGAAGGTAGAGTTGATAGGTTTATGAAAAAATATGGAATGGGTTCAGCTAATTCAGCTACATCAAAAGAGCAAAAAGAAGAAAAAGATTCTAAAAAATAGAATTTTCAAAAATTAAGCATAATTTCAATTGGAATACTCAACATTAATTGCAAGGTTGAAAACTGCTTCAGAAAGTTTTGAAAATTTGGAAGTGCAACTTGCAGATCCCGATATAGCTAATGATCCAAAGAAATTAGAATCAATAGCAAGAGAAAGGTCAAAATTGGAACCTTTGGTGATTGATTTTAATAAGTTGCGTGATACTGACAAAGAAATCGAAGATTCAAAAAATTTACTAAGAGAGAATAGAAATGATAAGGAAATGGAATCTTTGATAAATGAGGAGTTAATAAATCTCGAGGAATTTAAGAATGAACTGATTCAAAAAACCACGATCGCCTTATTGCCAAAAGATCCAAGAGACGAAAGAAGTGTAATGTTAGAAATCAGAGCCGGTGCTGGAGGTAACGAGGCTTGTATATGGGCAGGTGATTTAGCAAGAATGTATGAAAGATATGGACAAAAAATTGGATGGTCTGTAAAACCTGTCAGTGCTTCCGAGTCAGATATGGGAGGATTTAAGGAGTTAGTTATCTCCGTAAAGGGAGATTCTGTATATAGTCAACTTAAATTTGAGGCTGGTGTACATAGAGTTCAAAGAGTTCCAGCTACTGAATCTCAAGGTAGAGTTCACACCTCGACTGCTACAGTGGCAGTCATGCCTGAGGCTGATCCTGTTGAGGTTAAGATTGATCCAACTGATTTAGAGGTTGGTACAGCAAGGTCAGGAGGTGCAGGGGGACAAAATGTTAATAAGGTAGAGACAGCTATTGATCTTCTCCACAAGCCTACAGGAATAAGAGTTTTTTGTACTCAAGAGAGATCACAATTGCAAAATCGCGAACGAGCAATGGAAATTTTAAGAGCTAAATTATATGAAATTCAATTAAAAGAAGCTAATGCAAAAGAGAGATCACAGAGGCTTTCCCAGGTTGGAACAGGCGATAGGAGTGAAAAAATTAGAACTTACAATTTTAAAGATAACAGGACAACTGATCATAGATTAGGTTCCAATTTTTCACTTGAGCCAATTCTTGCTGGTCAATTGGATGAAGTGATTGATGCTTGTATAGCACAAGAACAAAAAAGAATGATGGAAGATTTTAATAACGAAGTAAATTAAGATTTCTCTATTAGATTGCAATCCCTATTACGTATTTACTCCATTCTTTATGTCTACCAGAATCAATTTGTCTTGTTGCCTCAAAATTGAGATTGCTAAGTGGACGATAAGGCTTGCGTTTTAAAGGCATATTCGCCTCTTCTGGGGTACGGTTTCCTTTTTGCACATTACATCTAAGACAAGCTGTAGTAACATTTTCCCAGTTATCAGTCCCACCTCTGCTTCTAGGTAAAACATGATCTATAGATAAGTCACTACCCCTATAATTACAGTATTGGCAAGAATTATTATCTCTTAAAAGGATATTTTTTCTTGTTAAAGAAACCTCCCTAAAAGGAACCTTTACGTAGTAACGAAGTCTTATGACTGTAGGCAATTTTCGGCCGCAATGAATTGAATATGATTTATCTTCCTCTAAGCTTTCTGCTTTACCTTTGATCATTAAAATAACAGCTCTTCTCCAAGAAGTGATATTTAAAGGTTCATAAGATGCATTTAAAACTAGAGTCTGGCCCATGCCAAAATACAATTTACATGTCATGCTAACTGTATATTTCAATAAGCGCATATAATTGTGCAAAGTTAATGCAAATTCGGGAAACAAATCAGGGATTTAATTTTGATAAATATTCAAATTTTGAAAAAGATATTGATCCAAAACAAAGAGCATGGATTGAAGTTAAAGGCAAAGCACTAGAAACAAATGTAAGGCAGTTAAGGTCAAAGTTAAGTAAAGATTGTCAATTTATGGCCGTTGTTAAAGCTGATGGATATGGACATGATGCAAAAGTAGTATCTGAATACGCTATTAAAGGCGGAGCTTCGCAATTAGGAGTTGCAACTTTAAAAGAGGGTATTAAGCTTCGTTCTTATGGAGTTAAAAAACCAATTCTTATTCTCGGAAATCTTTATAAGAAAAGGGATTTAATAATATCATTTAAGAATGATCTTATGCCAACTGTCAGTAGTATAAGAGAGTGTTTAATTTGCAATAATATTGGAAAGCACTTTGGGTTTAAATTTTCTTTACATCTTAAAGTTGATACTGGAATGTCAAGATTAGGATTTGAATCAGATAAATTTGTTCAACAATTTGAAAAAATAAAATCTTTTGACAACATTTCCATAGAAGGAATATATAGTCATTTATCATCTGCAGATGAAGATAACTCATTAGATCCAAAAAGTAGTACGCAATTACAAAGACTTAAGTTTCAGAAATTATTAAAGCAAATTAATGTTGAAAGTAATCACAATATCAAAATTCATTTGGCTAATTCTGCAGGAATGCTTCTTAATAAAGATTTTCATTTTCATATGGTACGTGTTGGACTTTCTATGTATGGCTATAGTCCTTTAGCAAAAATAGATAAAAACTTTTCGCTTAAACCAGTTTTATTTTTGAAGGTCAAAGTAGCTTTTATAAGAATTATTGATAAAGGTGTAAGAGTAAGTTATGGAGGGAAATTTGTAAGTACTAGAAAAACTAAGTTAGCTGTATTAAGTATTGGTTATGCAGATGGAGTCCCAAGAAATCTTTCAGGCAAGATAAACGCTATTCACAATAGTAAACTTTATCCTCAAGTTGGATCTATAACTATGGATCAAATGATGGTCGATATAACAGGTGCAAATGAAATCAAAATTGGTAGTACGATGATATTACTAGGATCTGATGGTGATAAGATAATTTCCCCCCTTGATTGGGCAAGAGAATCTAATACTATCCCATGGGAAATTCTTTGTTCTTTTAAAAATAGATTACCGAGAGTTCAAGTCGATTAGACATTTCGAATAAATAAAAAATTTTGAATGTTTGCATAAAAATTGATAATGTATAAGAACTGGAGAGGTGGCTGAGTGGTTGAAAGCGGCTCCCTGCTAAGGAGTTACAGGAGGTAACTTTTGTCGAGGGTTCGAATCCCTCCCTCTCCGTCAAAATTGGATTCGTAGAGGTTGATATACGTTTCTGAAAGTCTCAGATAAACTGCTATTACTAAGATTTAAGCAAAATTAAGTTTCTACAGGTTCGCATAGGTCTTTTAAAGTGTCAAGCAAGTGGTGGGTAAATTGGTGGGTAAATAGTATATCTGGACTGAATGTGGTGGGCAAAGAAATATTAGTCAGAGAGGACCTTCTAAGCGATTGTGGTGGGTAAAAATAATCCCTGAAAATTATTAACTTCAAAAAGATACAGGTAAATATTAATTTATATTTTATTAATCTATTAATCTAGTATTAATATCATTTGTTATTTTTTGAAACTTTCATATGGATAGATATCAAGATTATGTAATTAAGGATGGCAAATTTATTGGAAAGTTTGAGGAGATGTATCAGAAATTTGATGACCCTTGGCATCAAAGTGAAGATGGTTATTTTGATGATTTATCAAGAAAGGTTGTTGCTCATTTTATAAAGCAATATCAAATAAAAAGTTCTGTTGAGTTTGGTTGTGGTCTCGGTAAGACTATGAATTTTATTCAAAAAGAAACAAATATAGACACTTTGGGTATTGATATTTCAGAAACTTCTATAAAAAAGGCAAAAGAGAAATACCCAGATATGTCATTTGAAGTTAATAATATTGAAAATATTCTTGATTATTCTCAATACCAATGTTTTTTCTTTAGTGAAATAACATGGTACCTACTAGAAGATAAATTATTAGATAATATTTTTGAAAAGATGAAAAATAATTTAAGTGGTAAGTATTTTATACATAATCTTGTTTTTTATAAGGGTCAACAAAGGTATGGAAACAATTACTTTACCAATCTTAAAGATTTTTTAGAATTTTGCCCTTTTAAATTATTAACTAAAGTTGAAATAAACAATGTTGATTGTGATTCTTCGGCAACATCATCGATATTTATAATTTAAAAAATTTATTATACAAATACTAAACAGAAGAGATAAAAATTAACTTTTTAATTTTTTTTAGTTGGTAAACTAAATTGTTTAATAATTATTGATTGCTATTTGATACTTAACGATTACTAATTGTTAGAAAGTGATTACTGTTAGATACTTAACGATTAGAGGTTCCACAAACATTTTACAAATGGTGGGTAAATTGGTGGGTAATTTACTTAAACTTTTTGAATTTTAGTGTTTAGGTTTCTCTCCTAGTGCGTTTACGGTTACTTCCGAGTCGCTCCCTCTCCGTAATTAATAAAGAATTTTTTTTAATTTTCTAAAATTTTAAAATTGTTCAAGATTAATATCTTTAAGGTCATAAATAGAATTTAAAATCAAGTCAGCGCCTGCATTTCTAAGATTTGTTTCGTAAGAATTACGTTCTTTTAATCGAGAATTTAAATGTAAATGAGGGGGGGCTATTCCGATACTTATGAATTTCTGAGATGGTATTTCCTTTCTAGCATTTATAACTGTATTTATATCTGCAATAGTATCTCCTACATATGCAATGGGAATATTTGATTCGCCAAGTTTATCTCCAATAAGCTTTTTTGATAAGTTAATAAAACCTTTAGGATCAGGCTTGTCAGGGGCATCTCCCATAGATATTAATGGTGGTGATTTTAGTCCAAGTCTTTTTTCTAAAACAAATTTTGCAGAAGCAGACTCTGCACCACTAACAAAACCCCAGATTATTCCATTACCTTGAATTAATTCAAAAAACTTTTTATCAACTAATAACTCCTCATTTGTTATGTAACCAGACCAATATTTACTATCTTTATTTGGATCTCCACCAAAGTACAACTCTTCAAAACATTTTACTATTTCATCTCTTGGAGGAATTTTAAGGTTTAAGTTCTCTTTTTTTATACATCTTTTTATAAGTTCTAAACTTAAATCCCAGTCATTATTCCAGATCCCTTCATTTTTTGCATTATCAATATCAACAAAACTTGGCTCCCATCCGGAAAATTTGTAAACTGTTTTTTTTAATGAAAGTCTGTAACTATTTTCTACGCTGCGGATTACCCCATCAATGTCAAACAAAATTAAACCAATATTTTTCAATTAATTTTCTTACATCATTATTATAAAAGATTAGTATTCTTATAAAGAAAAAGCAAAGAAAAACATTCTATTTATAAAATTATGGATTATCTAAACTTAATTTTGTAAATATCCTCTGGAAGTTAGAAATATTTCTTCAACTAAGGTTGTTTGAGAATTGCCAATAATAATGATTGATAACATATCAATCTCTCTAAAAGGAATGGTGTTTAAAGTAAAAAATTTTTTGGTTTGATTTTCTCTCCCTACTTGTCTAGCTATTAAAACTGGAGTATCACCATGCCTAGATTGTAAACATATATCTATTACACTTTTTAGCTGCCAATTTCTTTCAATGGATTGCGGATTAAATAAAGCTATTACAAATTCACCCACAAGAGCTCCTTCAATTCTTTTTTCTATTAAAGACCATGGAGTTAATTTATCGCTTAAGCTTACTGAACAAAAGTCATTCATTAGTGGTGCTCCACTAATCGCAGCCGCTAATTGAACACTACTTATACCTGGATGAACTTCAAAGTAAGGTCTATATTCTTTTTTGATTTTTTGAATTAATTCTAAAAGTAAACCTGCCATGCCATAAAATCCAGATTCACCTGAAGAAATTAAAGCCACTTTTATTCCTTCCTCAGCTAGTTTAATTGCTTTACTGCATCTCTCTTTTTCTTCAGTAAGTTTACTTTCAATTAAAACTTGGTCACTCCTTTTTAAGGACTTAATTAAATCTAAATACATTTTGTATCCGATCCAAACAGTACATCTTGAAAGTGCTTTTTTTGCATTACTGGTTAGGAAGGAGATATCACCCGGCCCACTTCCAATAATATGTATTTCGCCATTGGTTGGATTATATTGATTTTTTGATTCTGCTACCGCGATAGTTACCCCCCCAGATTGATTTTTAAAAATTCTTTTTTCTTCTATTAATTTTGATTCTTCTCCTGCTGCCATTAAGCAAGAAGCTTCAGCTACAGAAGGGGTCCCAATTTCCTTTTGCACAACAATTGATGGATTTGGGACAATTATTTTTGAAAGATCTTCTTTAGTAAAAAACTTGATAGGTAAGTTATTTTCCTCAGCAAGTTCTAAAATTCCTTTCTCATCTTTTTTAATATCAATAGTTGCAAATCCCGCAATTGAATGCTGGGATAAATTTCTTGACTCAAAAAAATTATTTAAAGAATTTGCTATAAATTCTTTGCTGGTATTTCTTTCACATCCAATTCCAATCCATAATACTGGTGGGTGCCAAGTTGTTTTATTATTTTCGAATATACTTACATGAAAAGTTGAATCTGGTTTTTCAGTTTCTTTTTTATGAACTTGATTAATGATCTCTCCTGATTCTGAAGTTTTCCATAAATTATTACCCGATAATTGTTTGCAAAATATTTTTTCGTTCTTAGCTTGTTTTATTACTAGTTTTGACCATTTCTTTATATTGCCAGATCTTTTCCATCCCCATTGATTCCCAAATGAATCAAGATTTAAGTAGCTTTTATTATTGGAATTATTAGTCTCTATTATTTCGCCCCCAAATAAACTAGAAATTTGAAATGCGATATTTTGAGTATTTGACTGATGTGCTCCAATTAAAGGCACTATCCTAGAACATTTGTTATCTATTACTATCACTCCTGGATCTTGATCTTTAGATTTTAAAAAAGAATTGATTAAACGTATTGATGCACCAATTGAGCCTATAAAAATGATTAAATCTAGTTCCAGCCATTGTTTAAGTAAAATTTCTTTAGGCTTTTGAACTGGAACACGTTCATTTTCCCTCCCATCATCTTTTGAAGAGCTTGCTAAATATATTTCTTTAACGAATTCGGTTTTTTGAAGTCTTTTTAAAATTTCTATTGAATTACTAGATAGACCTATTGCGATTCCTTCCAAATTAGAAAAAATTGTTTGTTATGTTGAAATTATATACTGTCAACGTATTTCAAAAATTTCGCGTGAAATATAAAAGAAATATAAAGAAATTCTTATAAAATTTGGGTGAAAATACTCATAAATCTTACATATAAAAGAATTTAACAAAATATTCATATAGTAACAATCATTAGAACATTTGTTACGTTCATGCATATCGAAAGATCTTTGCCTTATTATTTTTGAAACGAATATCTAAAGTTCCGATGATTTCGTTTTCTTGAACATTATTATTAAAAATAAGTTCAAGATTTGATCAATCGGCTTTAATGTCAATTATTTTCGAGGTGCTAGATGACCATCAGCCCACCAGAAAGTGGAGAAAAAAACAAGAAAGTTTTGGAAGATCCTGTAAAGGCAGATCCAAGACCTATTGATTTTGCCTTATTAGATAAGCCAGGTTTCTGGTCTAATAAATTATCTAAGGGTCCAAAAACTACAACTTGGATCTGGAATTTGCATGCAGATGCACATGATTTTGATGTGCATACAGGCGATGCTGAAGAAGCAACAAGAAAAATCTTCTCAGCTCATTTTGGACATCTTGCAATCATTTTTATATGGATGAGCGCTGCTTTTTTCCATGGTGCTAGATTTTCAAATTACACAGGTTGGTTAGCTGATCCAGCTAATGTCAAACCCGGAGCTCAGCAAGTTTGGGCAGTTGTTGGCCAAGAGATGCTAAACGGTAATCTTGGTGCCGATTACAACGGTATCCAAATAAGCTCTGGAATTTTCCATATGTGGAGAGCTTGGGGTATTACTAATGAAAGTGAATTAATGGCTCTTGCCATTGGAGCAGTAATAATGGCTGCTTTAATGCTTCACGGGGGAATATACCATTACCATAAAGCCGCTCCAAAAATGGAATGGTTCCAAAATGTTGAGTCAATGCTTAATCACCATCAAGCAGGTTTGGTTGGTCTTGGATCAATAGCTTGGGCAGGACATTGTATTCATATAGGTGCTCCAACTGCTGCAATTCTTGATGCAATAGATGCAGGCTCACCTTTAGTGATAAATGGTCAAAAGATAGCAACTATTGCTGATATGCCTTTGCCCCATCAATTATGCGATCCTCAGATAATCTCACAAATTTTCCCTGGACTTGCTAGCGGAGTAGGTAATTTCTTTACTCTTAATTGGTTTGCGTTTTCAGACTTCTTAACCTTTAACGGTGGTCTTAATCCTGTCACAGGAAGTTTATGGATGACTGATATTTCGCATCATCATTTAGCTTTCGGAGTCATTGCAATAATTGGTGGCCATTTATATAGAACTAACTATGGTATTGGTTCTAGTATGAAAGAGATATTAGAAGGTGCTCAAGGAGATCCAATATTATTCCCTGCACCAAAAGGTCATCAAGGTCTGTATGAGTTTATGGCTGAAAGTAGACACGCACAGTTATCTGTTAACCTTGCATGTTTAGGTTCTTTGAGCATATTGATTGCTCATCACATGTATGCCCTGCCTCCATATCCATATTTAGCGACAGATTATATGACTGTCCTTGGTTTATTTACACATCATATGTGGATAGGAGCTCTATTTATAGTTGGAGCTGGAGCACATGCTGGAATAGCTATGGTTAGAGACTATGATCCAGCAAAACATATTGATAATGTTTTAGATAGGATATTAAAAGCGCGAGATGCCCTAATAAGTCATCTTAACTGGGTTTGTATGTGGTTAGGTTTCCATAGTTTTGGACTTTATATTCATAACGATACGATGAGAGCTTTAGGTAGACCTCAGGACATGTTTAGTGATAATGCAATTCAACTTCAACCAATATTTGCTCAATGGATTCAAAGTATTCAGGCTTCTGCTGTAGGAACCTCAATTTTAGCTGGTACTCCAGAGGGATTACCTCATAAAGTGTTAAGTGAAGTTTTTAACGGTAATGTAGTTGAAGTAGCTGGGAAAGTAGCAATAGCTCCAATTCAACTTGGAACTGCTGATTTAATGATTCATCATATTCATGCTTTCCAAATACATGTAGTTGTATTAATTCTTCTAAAAGGAGTACTGTACTCTAGAAGTTCAAGACTAATTCCTGATAAGGCTTCTCTTGGATTTAGATTCCCATGTGATGGTCCAGGAAGAGGTGGTACTTGTCAGGTTTCATCTTGGGACCATGTATTTTTAGCTCTTTTCTGGATGTATAACTGTATTTCAATTGTTATATTCCACTTCTCTTGGAAAATGCAAAGTGATGTTTGGGGACTTACAGGAGGAAACTTCTCTCAAAGTGCTATCACTATTAATGGTTGGCTAAGAGACTTCCTATGGGCTCAATCATCTCAAGTACTAACAAGTTATGGTGAAGCTATTAGTATGTATGGATTGATGTTCTTAGCAGCTCACTTCGTATGGGCGTTTAGTTTGATGTTCCTATTCAGTGGAAGAGGCTATTGGCAAGAATTATTCGAATCAATAGTATGGGCTCATAATAAGCTTAAAGTTGCCCCAACAATACAACCTAGAGCACTTTCAATTACTCAAGGTAGAGCTGTAGGTGTAGCTCACTTCCTTTTAGGAGGTATAGCAACTACTTGGGCTTTCTTCCATGCACGACTATTTGGCTTAGGCTAAATATCCTGAACTTCACCTTATTAATTCAATGGCAACAAAATTTCCATCATTTAACCAGGGTCTAGCTCAGGACCCGACAACCCGCCGAATATGGTACGGAATAGCTACCGCTCATGACTTTGAAAGTCATGATGGAATGACAGAAGAAAAACTTTATCAGAAGTTATTTTCAACTCATTTCGGACATCTTGCAATTATTGCACTTTGGGTGGGTGGCAACCTATTCCATGTCGCTTGGCAGGGTAATTTTGAGCAATTTGTACTTGACCCAACTCATGTACGTCCAATAGCTCATGCTATTTGGGACCCTCATTTTGGAGAAGGTATAACAGAAGCAATGACACAAGCTGGAGCTAATGGTCCAGTTAACATAGCTTACTCAGGCCTGTACCATTGGTGGTACACAATTGGTATGAGAACTAACGAGCAACTCTTTCAAGCTTCAATCTTTATGAACACTTTAGCTTGTTGGATTTTATTTGGTGGTTGGTTACATTTACAGCCTAAATTCAGACCTACACTTGCTTGGTTTAAAAATGCTGAGGCAATGTTAAACCACCATTTATCTGTTTTATTTGGTTTTAGTAGTATTGCTTGGACAGGACATTTGGTTCATGTTGCAATCCCTGAATCTAGAGGTCAGCATGTTGGCTGGGATAATTGGTTAACAGTTCTTCCTCATCCTGCTGGATTGGCTCCATTCTTTACTTTAAATTGGGGTGCTTATGCCCAAAATCCAGATTCATTAGATGCTGTCTTTGGTTCTACTCAAGGAGCAGGAACAGCTATCTTTACCTTCTTAGGTGGTCTTCATCCTCAAACTGAATCTTTATGGTTAACTGATATTGCACATCATCATATTGCTATAGGTTGTGTACTAATTATTGGTGGTCATATGTATAGGAATACATTTGGCATAGGTCACACTTTAAAAGAAATAACTGAAGCACATAACACTAGACATCCAAATGATCCTCATAAAGGTTACTTTGGTATTAGTCATGATGGAATTACTGATACTATTAATAATTCTCTACACTTTCAATTAGGTTTAGCTTTAGCATCTCTTGGTGTTGCCACTTCTCTAGTTGCTCAACATATGGGAGCCCTTCCTTCATATGCTTTTATTGCTAGAGATTACACTACGCAATCAGCTCTATATACTCACCATCAATACATAGCTATGTTCTTAATGGTTGGAGCTTTTGCTCATGGAGCTATTTTCTTTGTACGTGATTATGATCCAGAATTAAACAAAGATAATGTTTTAGCTAGGGTTTTAGGAACTAAAGAGGCATTAATAAGTCACTTAAGTTGGGTAACAATGTTGCTTGGATTCCATACTCTTGGAATTTATGTTCATAATGATGTAGTTGTAGCTTTTGGAAATCCAGAAAAACAAATTCTGATTGAACCTGTATTTGCTCAGTTTGTTCAAGCTGCTCAAGGGAAAATGATGTATGGATTCGATGCTTTATTATCCGATCCTACAAGTTCTGCAACTATAGCAGCCAATTCTATGCCAGGAAATCACTATTGGATGGATCTAATCAATAGACAAGATGCTTTAAGTTCTTTCTTACCTATTGGACCAGCTGATTTCTTAGTACATCACGCTATAGCACTTGGACTTCATACTACAGCACTAATACTTATCAAAGGAGCATTAGATGCTAGAGGCACAAAATTAATTCCTGATAAAAAGGACTTAGGTTATGCCTTCCCTTGTGATGGTCCAGGTCGTGGAGGTACTTGTGATAGTTCTTCATGGGATGCTATGTACTTAGCAATGTTCTGGGCATTAAATCTCATGGCATGGGTAACTTTCTACTGGCATTGGAAGCACCTAACAATTTGGCAAGGTAATATGGCTCAATTTAATGAGTCAGGAACCTACTTAATGGGCTGGTTTAGAGATTATCTATGGCTCAATTCGTCACAGTTAATTAATGGATATAATCCATTTGGTGTTAATTCCTTATCTCCTTGGGCTTGGATGTTCCTATTTGGCCATCTAGTTTGGGCTACTGGATTTATGTTCTTAATTTCATGGCGTGGTTATTGGCAAGAATTAATCGAAACATTAGTTTGGGCACATCAACGCACACCAATAGCTAACCTTGTAGGCTGGAGAGATAAGCCAGTTGCACTTTCCATTGTTCAAGCTAGATTAGTTGGCTTAGCACATTTCACTATTGGTAACATACTTACATTTGGTGCATTTGTAATTGCATCAACTTCAGGTAAGTTTGGTTAAAGTTACTTTAAATAATCCAAATCACCACTTTTGTGGTGATTTTTTTTGTTTAATTTTATTGTTCTAAATTAAGTTAAAATTATAGAATTAATATCAAATAAATATGGCAGATATAAACCAATTAATTTCTATTATCATTCCTGTTTTCAATGAAAGTGAGAGTATTGGTTTTTTATTGGATGAAGTTATAAATGTAATGGGAGCTCATAAATTCAATTTCGAATTGATTGTTGTAAATGATGGTTCTAAAGACAATACTTATCAAGTATTAAAACAACTAACTCTCAAAATTAGAGAATTGTCAGTAATTTCTCTTCGCAAAAACTATGGGCAAACTGCTGCAATGTCAGCTGGCTTTGATAATTCTAACGGCGACATTGTAATTACTTTGGATGGTGATTTACAGAATGACCCAAATGATATTCCTAAATTAATTTCAGAAATTAATAGTGGCTATGATTTAATCTGTGGATGGAGGTTTGATAGAAAAGATAAATTAATTAAAAGAAAAATTCCCTCAAGAATAGCCAATAAGTTAATAGCTAATGTCACTGGTTTAAAGTTGCATGATTATGGTTGCTCATTGAAAGCTTACAGAAGAGAAATAATAGATGATATCAAGCTTTATGGAGAGCTGCATAGGTTCTTGCCAGTGTTAGCAAATATTGAAGGGGCCAAAATTAAAGAGCTTAAAGTTAATCATCGAAGCCGAAAATATGGATTTAGTAAATATGGTATTGATAGAACTTTCAGAGTATTAATGGACTTGTTAACTGTTTGGTTTATGACTAAATTCCTGACAAGACCTATGTATGGATTTGGCTTCGTAGGGATCATAAGTATATTGATAAGTTTTGTAATGTCATCTTATTTATTAATTATAAAAATTTTAGGAGAGGATATAGGTAATCGTCCGATGCTAATTTTTGCACTAATATTAGGCGTCGCAGGTGTTCAATTATTTAGTTTTGGATTATTAAGCGAACTTTTAATTAGGACATATCATGAAAGTCAAGGCCGACCGATTTACAGAATTAGATCAATAAGTAGTGCAAATAAAAATTGAATTTTTATTTGAATTTTCTTATTAAGAAAGCTGATCTTTCAATTACCTCAGGATGAATATCTTTTAAACCTCTTCTAAGAATAGGTAATATTGATTGATCAGCTAATTTCTCTGCAATTTTTAATGCTTTTAATTTATCATCTTTATGACTTTGAAACAGTTTAAACATTGTATTTCTTAGTGCCTTTCTTTCAAATTCTGAGTATCTGGTATTTTCGTGCTTGTAAGAAAACCCATTCTGTTTAGATATGTATTTTTTATTATTTATAATTTTATTTGAAGATAAGTTCTTTAAATTAATTGCATTTTTAAACTGTCTTTTTTTAAAAATTAATAGTAAAAATACAATAAAAATAATGACTAATATTGCAAAAAAATTTAACATGTAAAAAGTTAATAATTTTTATATCATCCAGTAATAAAATTAACACTATTTATCAGATAAATACTAAAGTGTTTAAAGATGTTAAACGAATCATGTCATCTGAATTTTCAAATCTTCTACCTTCGGTCTTTGTTCCAATGATTGGCTTGGTAGCACCTGCTGTATTTATTGTATTAATAGGCAGATTTATAACAGCTACTGAATAACAATTTATTATCACATTATCTTTTTTAAAAATGAGCGATTTAAAAACACCAATGGGAGCCAATCCTAAATTTCCCGAGAAATATATAGACCAAAGTGTCCTACCTACAGATATTGGTATCGCAGACCAATGGGCTGTTAAAACAGTTGCTGATCCGTTTGTTGGAAATTTAGCTACCCCAGTTAATAGTGGTTATTTTACCAAAGCTTTTATAAATAATTTACCTTTTTATAGAGAAGGAATTTCTCCAAATTTTAGAGGTTTAGAAACTGGAGCAGCTTTTGGTTATCTCTTATATGGTCCATTTACTATGACTGGTCCTTTAAGAAATTCTGATTTCGCATTAACCGCAGGATTACTTGCTGCTATAGGTGCGGTTCATATTTTAACAGCACTTTTAGTACTGTATAACGCCCCAGGGAAAGCTCCTAATGTGCAACCTCCTGATACTACTGTTAATAATCCTCCTGCAGATTTATTTACTAGAGCAGGGTGGGCTGATTTTACTAGTGGATTCTGGCTCGGAGGCTGTGGTGGCGCAGTTTTTGCATGGCTTCTTGTAGGAACATTGCATTTGAACAACATAATGCAACTAATTCAGAATATTTGGACTACTGGCTAATTTGAAAGTTTAAAGAAAGCTTTATGTTTTTAATATTTTAATTTAATAAAAAGACTGCTATCTAATAGTTTTATCCCATCTGTATAGCCTAACCACTCTTCCGGCAGAGATTAGTTTAGATTTATAATGGATAGAAATCTTATCATTAGTTTCTTTTAGGGTATCTAATCCTATTCCATTTCTTCCAAAATCTTTGCCAGAACTGTGGTAATATAATCCATTTTCTGTGTAGATTCCAATATGATCACATTTTTCTTTATTCCCAAAAAATAAAAGATCGCCTGGTTGAAGAGTTGCGTAAGATTCTTTGAAATAAAAAAGATGTTTACAAAAACTTTTTATTTGATAGGAATCCCTAGGTATATTAATATTATGCTTCAAAAAAGCAGTCTGAATTAACCCGGAACAATCAAAGTTGGGGCCTAATGTACCTCCCCAAAGATATTCATTAGTTAACTTAGCTTGATCTTGGATCCATTTTAAAATTGAGGGAACTTTTTCCTTGATAAAGGAATGTTCATATTTTAAATTCTCATTTTTTCTTAATTCGTATTTCTCAATCATCAATCCATCTAAATTTATCCAACAGACGTAACCATCTTCATATAGTTGAACTAGAATCCTTGATGATTTATGGCTTTGTTGATGAATATTTGGATAAAGCAGTTTAAAAATTCTATTTTTAGCAATTTCTGTAACTAAATTATTTTCTGTTTCATTTTTATATCCAGAAATATTAACTTTTAATTTCCACCAAATAGTCTTTGAAAAATTAGTTTGTTTAAATAGTGAGATAGTGTCTTTATAATTTTTCATAAAATGTCCTTCTACTATTCGAGTAAAGAGATGGATCTAGCCTTAAATAATATTTTAGGGAGATTATGCTCTCATAATAAAGATTTTTCTAGAGAAGATATTGCCATAACTTGGATCAATTACAAAAGTAAAAATAAAAGCGTTTTAAAAGGTTTTGGATCTGGAATAAATAATAAAAAAATGATATATCCTGCCAGCGTAGTGAAGTTGGTTTATGGTCTAGCTGCGTATTATTGGATTAAAAAAGGAAGTGTATTATTGTCAGATGAAATCGATGATGCTGTAAGGAAAATGTTGTCTTTCTCAAGTAATAATGCGACAAGCTTTTTAATTGACTTGCTTACTGGAACGACAAGTGGACCATGCATTGAGGGGGAATTATGGGAAAACTGGAAATATCAACGTAGTATAATAAATGATTGGCTGCATGATTTAAATTGGGAGGAATTGATTGGCATCAATTGCTGCCAGAAGACCTGGGATGATGAACCTTTTGGTCGTGAAAAAGAATTTTATGGATATGAAAATGAAAATAGAAATAAAATGACAACCGATTCAGCTGCAAGGGTTTTGGAGGAAATTATGATTCATATTGATTATCAACAACATGACTTACATTTAAGAACTTTTTTGAAAAGAAATTTAAATAAAGTTGTTCTGAAAAACGATTCTCTTAATCAAATAGATGGTTTTTTAGGTGCAGGATTACCAGAAAGCATTAATCTCTGGAGTAAAGCAGGCTTAATGTCCGAAGTTAGACATGATTGTGCTTGGTGGACTAATAGTCAATCTCTACAAACTTTATTAGTCGTTTTTTGTAATGGAGAAAAATATTCCAAAGATACTTCCTTCTTACCATTAATAGCAAAAGAAGTATATGAATTTAATCAGAGATATACTTAATTGAGTATTAAAGTGAATCTTCTAAGAAATTAGAATCTAATTTGTCAGTATAGGCTTCATAAGGTAACATCATTACTTCTTCAAAATCTAAATCATTCATAATCCATTCTCTATATTCTGCTAATAAACTTTTTCTATCTTCATTATCTAATTCATAAATACGCAATGCTGTATCTTTAAAATTTTCTTTAATTAAATTTTCAATTTCTTTATCCCTCATTTTATGTTAATTCTCCCTCCAAAATTACTCTTCTTATTGTTGACAATGCAATTCCTGTTTGTGATCTGATTGATCGATATGAATATCCCTCATTACGCAATCTGATTACTAGAGATTCTTTTAAAGGACTTATCTTGGGCCTTCCTCCCAGATTATTTCCAGATAATTTTCTACGTAATAGTTGTTCTTTTTTTCTTTCACCTAAACTTTTGTCTTCTAAATTATCTAATTCATATAAAATCTTAAAAATTGAAGAATTTGTTTTAGAGGATTCAGTAGCGGCAAAAAAACCTGTCAAAGTTCGCAATTTAATATCATTATTAATGAGTTTACTTATTGTCAATAAACATTCTTTTTTATTTTTAAATGCTCGATCAAGCTGAGTTATTATTAATTCATCGCCTTTAGATAAGCAATTTATTGCTTTATTGAGTTGGGGTTTAATTTCTTCATCTAAACTGACAAATTCAGAAAATACTATACAGCAACCCTCTTCATTGAGATGTTTTATTTGCTCTTCTAAATGTTCAAATTCATTATGAGTAGCTCTAGCATACCCTATCGCTTTAGATTTTTTATTCTTTTCAGACAGTAAAAGACGTTTTCTTTTGAATTTCAAAGTCAATGTTTTATTACATATATTTTTTACTGTATCAATAAATAAATAAAAAAACACTTTTTAGTACAAAAAGAGTAATTAAAGAATTTATTAATTTATCTTTTTTGTAATTATAATGTTCTGATATCTACATTAAAAATAACGTTCTAAATACTGTTTCGATTTTAGTTGATGAAACAAAAATATTGTGTAATTAGTGACTTGAATTAGGATATTTTTAAATAATCGATGGACAAGTTAATTTAATTTATTTTTTGACTTCTATTGAATAGGCTTCATTTTTGAAATTATTAATAGTTAATTCAAATTGTTTTTAGTAAAATAAGATTACAGGCCAGAAACAATTAATTTGACTAATAATCCCACTAGTTTAATTTCAAAACCTGATTGGTTAAGAGTGAAAGCTCCGCAAGTTGAGAGAATTGGGAATACTGCAAATTTGTTAAATGATTTAAATCTCAAAACTGTATGTCAAGAAGCAAGCTGTCCAAATATTGGTGAATGTTTTGCTAGTGGAACTGCCACTTTCCTAATAATGGGTCCTGGCTGTACTAGGGCGTGTCCATATTGCGATATTGATTTTGATAGATCTAACAGAGAATTAGATCCAACAGAACCATATCGTCTAGCCGAGGCCGTTTATAGAATGAAGCTTAAACATGTTGTAATCACATCAGTTAATAGAGACGATCTTGAAGATGGTGGTGCATCTCAATTTTGTGAATGTGTTTATCAAGTAAGAAAAAAATCTCCTGAAACTACTATTGAGCTTTTAATTCCTGATTTTTGTGGCAACTGGAAAGCTCTTGAAAAAGTTCTTGATTCAAATCCAAATGTTTTAAACCACAATATTGAAACTGTGCCTTCGCTATATAAAAAAGTAAGACCTCAGGGTAAATATGAAAGAACTCTTGAGTTACTTAAAAGAACCAGAGACTATTCTCCAAAAGTTTATACAAAGTCAGGCTTTATGCTTGGTCTAGGTGAAAAAGATGAAGAGGTTTTGAGTCTTCTTAAGGATTTAAAAAGTAATTTCGTTGATATTGTTACTATTGGCCAATATTTATCTCCTGGCCCTAATCATTTACCTGTTCAAAGATTTGTGAGTCCCTCAAAATTTAATTATTTTCAAGTGTTCGGGGAAAAAGATTTGGACTTTATGCAAGTAGTTAGTTCTCCTTTAACTCGAAGTAGTTACCATGCTGAAGAGATTCAAAAACTGATGAAAAAGTATCCAAGATAGTTATTTTCATTTATTTGCATCTACCCACTCATTTAATTTCCATTCAACTAGATCATTTGTAATCATTGGATCATTCTTAATGATTTTTAGTGCATTTTCATAAGTATTCATCTCAAGAATGAGTAATCCACCGTCGCCTGGCCTATTTAACTCATCTACCAAAAAACCACTTTTTATATTAATTCCCTCTTTTTTTAATTTTTTTATCCAATCAATATGTTCGTTAATTATTTTTCGTTTTAAATCATTATCAAATAAGTATTCTTTTTTTATAATTTCAGTTTTTACAAAGAAAGGCATTTACATTTTCTTTATGCCAAGCATCTCTTCTTCGCTTGGGGGAACAATTAATTTGAAAGTACTCTTGAAATGAGACCAATTTCCAATTATTTTGGCAGCCCTTAAGCTATTGGTTTTTGCACGATATTCTCTAATAATTTCCAATAAGATATCTTCCTGCTTTGATGAAGTTATTTGATGAATGCTTACTATTTCCTTATTAACTTTATTACTTAAATCATTATTTTCATCGATTATAAAAGCTATTCCACCAGTCATGCCCGCACCAATATTCCTTCCTGTGGAACCTAGAATAACTACATTCCCACCAGTCATGTATTCACAACAATGATCACCTGCTCCCTCTGTTACTGCTGTAGCACCACTATTTCTTACTGCAAATCTTTCTCCCGATTTTCCTAATGCAAATAATTTCCCACCTGTTGCTCCATAAAGGCAAGTATTTCCTAGGATGACTTGTTCGGAGGAGATTTTATCTATTTTGGGTGGAATTATTGTTAGTATTCCTCCATTCATTCCTTTACAAACATAATCATTAGCTTCTCCGATTAATTGAACATTCATTCCCTTCAATAAAAAGGCACCAAAGCTTTGTCCTGCATATCCTTTGAACTTCAAGTTGAGTTCGCCATTGAAGCCAGTGTTGCCATGAAGTTCTGCTATTTCGCCTGATATTTTTGCACAAACACTTCTATCTGTATTTTTTATCTCAATTTCTTTGGTTAATTTTTCGTGATTTTTAATTGAATCTATAAATTCAGTATCAGACAAAAACTCGTCTTCTAATACAGAACCATTACTATGAGCATTTTCTGAATGTTTTAACCATGATCTATCATTGGTTGAGGATTCATTATTTACTAAAGAAGAAAGATCAATATTAGAAGTTTTGGGAAGACCGATATTTCTTTCAGAAAGAAATTCTTGATTACCAATCAGTTCTTCCATATTAGAAACACCGATACTACTCATAATCTGTCTGACTTCTTCAGCAATATACAAGAAAAAATTGACAACATTTTCTGGAATACCTCTAAATCTTTTTCTTAATTCTTCTTTTTGAGTGGCAACTCCAACAGGACAATTGTTTGTATGACAAACCCGAGCCATGATGCATCCTTCAGCAATCATCGCTACAGAACCAAAACCGTATTCTTCAGCACCTAGTAAAGCTGCAATAACTACATCCCAGCCTGTTTTAAGACCTCCATCAGTTCTCAAAATTACTCTTTCACGTAAGTTATTCTCTAAGAGAGATTTATGAACCTCAGCAACACCTAGTTCCCATGGTAAACCTGCATGTTTAATAGAACTTAGGGGTGAAGCACCGGTACCTCCGTCATGACCTGAAATTTGAATTACATCTGCATTAGCTTTGCTTACTCCTGCAGCAATAGTGCCTATACCAATTTCAGAAACAAGTTTAACGCTCACTTTCGCTTTTGGATGAACTTGGTGTAAGTCATGGATAAGTTGAGCTAAATCTTCAATTGAATAAATATCATGATGCGGGGGAGGAGATATTAGAGCTACTCCAGGTTTACTATTTCTTAGTTTTGCGATGTAAGAATCAACTTTTGGACCAGGCAATTGTCCCCCTTCTCCAGGTTTTGCACCTTGCGCCATTTTAATTTCGAGTTGTTTACCACTTCTTAGATATTCCGGTGTAACTCCAAATCTACCTGATGCTATTTGTTTAATAGCTGAGCATGCCGTGTCTCCATTTTCTAGCCCTTTGATAAATGGTAATGTTGCTGATTGAGTATTTTCATCGATATCATTTAAAACATTAAAACGAGCTGGATCTTCTCCCCCTTCTCCACTATTACTTTTCCCACCAATTCTATTCATTGCAACTGCTAAAACTTCATGCGCTTCTCTTGATAAAGCACCTAAACTCATTCCTCCAGTACAGAACCTTTTGCAAATTGATTCAACACTTTCCACTTCCTCTAATGGAATACTTTTTCTTTTTGAATTAATTATTAGTAAATCTCTTAGAGATGTTGTCGGTCTATTACTAATAAGTTTTTTGTAAGTTTCAAAATGATCGTATCCTGGTCCTTGTTTTACAGCTGAATGTAAAACTTTGGACATCTCCGGGTTATTGGAATGATATTCTCCATTATTTCTAAATTGTACAAATCCTAAAAATTCCAATTTCTTTAAATCGATCTCTGGATAGGCTTTCGTATGTATGGAAAGTGTTTCATTAGTTAATTCTTTTAATGTTATGCCAGCGATGCGGCTTGTTGTACCATCAAAAGCAATTTTTATTAAGTCAGATCCAAGGCCTACAGCTTCAAAAATTTGTGCGCCATGGTAACTAGATAAAAGTGAGATACCTATTTTTGAAAGAATTTTTCTTAGACCGTCTTCTAGAGCTTTTTTAATATTTTCTTGAACATCAATTATTGATAATGGATTTATTTTTTTGCTATCAATGAGTTTTTGTGTTTTTGGATGTTTTAACCAGTGTCTACCAGCTTCGAAGGTCAACCAAGGGCAAACTGCGCTTGCACCGTAGCCAATTAAACAAGCTAAGTGATGTGTGCTCCAACATTGACCTGTCTCAATTATTAGAGAAGCTTTTAGCCTGATTTCTTTTTTAAGAAGATAATGATGAATTGCCCCAACAGCAAGTAAAGGAGGAATAAAAGTCTTTCTAGGATTAATTCCCTTATCAGAAATAATAATTAAAGAGCAACCTTCTTTTATACAGAGCTCACTTTGTTTACAAATTGCTTTTAATTGGTTTTCTAAGCCTTGAACACCTTCCTCAATATCAAACAAACTTGAAATTGTTTTAGATTTAATGTTGGATTTTTTAATGGAAAAGAGTTCTTCCTCATTAAGAATCGGACTTTGTAAATGAACAAAAGGTTTAGGATCTTTAATCTCAAATGGTGTACATCTTTCTCCAAGATGCATCTCTAAACTCATTACTAGTTTTTCTCTGAGAGGGTCAATAGGAGGATTAGTAACTTGCGCAAATCTTTGCTTGAAATAGTCATATAAAATATGTGGCTTAGATGAAAGCACCGCTAATGGGATGTCGTCGCCCATGCAATAAGTAGGCTCTTTAGCTGATGAAGCCATTGAATCTAATATAAGATCATTATCTTCCGCTGAAAAACCGTACGCAGTTTGTTGTTGTAACAACTCTAGGTCCTTTAGTTTGCAGTCTTTAACCCATTCATTATTTTCAATTTTTATAGTTCTAATCCTTAGGAGATTTTTATAATCATGCCTTTGAGCTGCTTCAGATTTCACCTCCCAATTTCTTAGGATTTTATTTTGATGAAAATCAACTGCCAACATTTGTCCGGGTCCTAATCTACCTTTTTCTATTACTCTTTCCTCTTCAAGATCTACTACTCCTGTTTCGGAACCCATTATTACAAAACCATCATTTGTTATTGAATATCTTGCTGGTCTTAGACCATTTCTATCAAGCGTTGCTCCTACAAAATTTCCATCTGCAAATACAAGTAGAGCAGGTCCATCCCAAGCTTCTTGTAGGCTCGCAGAATACTCATAAAATGCTTTAATATCTTCTCTTTGTTCAAGTTCTGGTTGATCTCTAAATGCTTCAGGAACAAGTTTTAATAATGAATCAGTTATTGGTTGGCCTGAGCGAATATTAATTTCAAGGGTTGCATCAAGATTTGATGAATCACTTTTATTTACATCCACAATAGGCTTGATTTCATGAGATAACTCTCCCCAAAAATCATCTATATGTGTTTCTGAAGCTTTAGCCCAGTTAATATTACCTAAGAGAGTATTTATTTCACCATTATGACCTAAAAATCTCATGGGCTGAGCTAGCGGCCATTTTGGAAGTGTATTGGTACTAAATCTTCGATGATAAACAGAAAATGAGACCTTAAAACTCTCTTCTTTTAGATCTTGATAAAACTCAGATAATATTTCAGAACGAACCATACCTTTATATACAACTGTTTGAGAACTTAGTGAAGCAAAATAAAATTCACAATCCCCAACATGGTTTTTAAAAGTTTCTCTTATTTTTTTTTCAATTCTTTTCCTTAATTGGAATAAAAGCCTCTCAATATCATGATGATCTTTTTTCTCTATGTGCAAAATCCACTGACAGATGAATGGAGCATTTGCCTTGGCTAAAGGACCTAAGATTTCATTATTAACAGGTACCGTTCTCCAAGATGTTTGGTTGAATCTTAATTTTTCTGCTTCCTTATCACATATGGATTTACATACTTCAATTTTCTCTTTTTTATTTGGCATAAAAACCATTCCTAAACCTTTATTCAGATCTTGTTTATGTTTTAGATTCATTTCTTCTTCTAGGTATTGCCATGGAATTGAACATAAAATCCCTGCTCCATCTCCTGAATCACTATCTCCTCCACAACCTCCTCTATGCTCCATGCAATTAAGTCCCTTCAGAGATTGTTTAAGGATCCAGTTACTTTCTATCCCGTTGATATTTGCTATGAAGCCAACTCCACAAGCATCTTTCTCACCAATTATTCCATTTGGGGAATAACTATCTTGATATGGCCCGTCGATTCTTTTGAAACTCTCTCTCATAGATTATTTAATTCTATTTAGTTATTTATTTTCATTATAAAAATAAATCAGACAATAAATCGAAAGATAATGAATATTTACCAAAGAATTTTCATTTCACAAATTTTTAAAAGAATATGATTAAAAACTTTAAGTTGGTGCTCGTAAAAGGTTATGATGGATGAATGTTTATTTTTATCTAAATATAATAGATGCCCACCATCTCACAATTAATAGGTTCAGAAAGAAAACGTCTGACTAGGAAAACAAAATCTCCTGCATTAAAAGCTTGCCCTGAGAGAAGAGGGGTATGTACAAGAGTCTATACATCAACACCCAAAAAACCTAATTCAGCTTTGAGAAAAGTTGCGAGGGTAAGATTAACTTCTGGTTTCGAAGTAACGGCTTATATCCCTGGAATTGGACATAATTTGCAAGAACACTCTGTAGTACTACTTAGGGGTGGAAGAGTTAAGGATTTACCAGGAGTTAGATATCATATAATAAGAGGAACTTTAGATACGTCTGGAGTCAAAGATAGACGTCAATCCAGATCTAAGTATGGAGCAAAAGCTCCAAAAGGTTAATTTGTAAACATCACTTTTTTTTAAAACATGTCACGTCGTAATGCAGCAGTAAAAAGACCAGTTCTTCCAGATCCTCAATTTAATAGTCGTCTAGCTTCAATGATGATTTCTCGATTGATGAAACATGGTAAAAAATCTACAGCTCAAAGAATATTGTCAGATGCTTTTTCTTTAATAAGTGAGAGAACAGGAGGGAATGCAGTCGAATTATTTGAAACAGCTGTAAAAAATGCTACTCCTCTTGTCGAGGTAAGAGCTAGAAGAGTTGGTGGTGCAACATATCAAGTACCTATGGAAGTACGACAAGAGAGGGGAACAGCTATGGCATTAAGATGGCTTGTTACATTCTCACGAGCAAGGAATGGCAAAAGTATGTCCCAAAAACTTGCTGGTGAGTTAATGGATGCAGCAAATGAAACTGGTAGTGCAGTCAAAAAAAGAGAAGACACTCATAAAATGGCTGAAGCTAATAAAGCTTTTGCACATTACAGATATTAATTTCATCAAAAAGGTACTTAAGTAGTTTATTATTATAAAAGTTTGCTTTTAGGGTGAACTATACTTATCAAAAATTATTTTATTTGGAGCTTTAAAATTGGCACGCGACTTTCCCCTAGAACGAGTAAGGAACATAGGTATAGCCGCTCATATTGATGCAGGGAAGACAACAACTACTGAAAGAATTTTGTTTTATTCAGGTGTAGTTCATAAGATAGGAGAGGTTCATGATGGTGCTGCCGTAACAGATTGGATGGCTCAAGAAAGAGAAAGAGGAATAACTATTACTGCTGCTGCAATATCTACTAGTTGGCAAGATCACAGAATTAATATTATTGATACTCCTGGTCACGTTGACTTTACTATTGAAGTGGAAAGATCAATGCGCGTCTTGGATGGGGTTATAGCTGTATTTTGCGCAGTTGGCGGAGTTCAGCCTCAATCTGAAACAGTTTGGCGTCAAGCTGATAGATACTCTGTCCCAAGAATGGTTTTTGTTAATAAAATGGACAGAACTGGTGCAGATTTTCTAAAGGTTAATAAGCAGATTAAAGATCGACTCAAGGCTAATGCACTCCCAATTCAGCTACCAATTGGAGCTGAAGGTGATCTCACAGGAATTATTGATTTAGTCGCCAACAAAGCATATCTTTACAAAAATGACTTAGGTACTGATATTGAAGAAGCGCCAATTCCATCTGAAATGGAGGAAGAAGCTGCTGAGTGGAGATCTAAGTTGATGGAGAGTGTTGCAGAAAATGATGAAGAGTTAATAGAAATATTCCTTGAAACAGGAGAATTATCTGAAGAACAACTTAAGAAAGGTATAAGGGAAGGGGTCTTAAAACATGGATTGGTTCCAGTATTGTGCGGGTCAGCTTTTAAGAATAAAGGAGTACAACTTGTTTTAGACGCTGTAGTTGATTACTTGCCAGCTCCAGTTGATGTAAAACCAATACAAGGTGTTTTACCAAGTGGTAAAGAAGATGTAAGACCTTCAGATGATAAAGCTCCTTTTAGTGCACTAGCATTTAAAGTGATGTCAGATCCCTATGGGAAATTAACCTTTGTAAGGATGTATTCAGGTGTTCTTTCAAAGGGCAGTTATGTAATGAATTCTACTAAAGATGCAAAAGAGAGAATTTCTAGATTAGTAATTTTAAAGGCTGATGAAAGAGAGGAGGTTGATGAATTGAGGGCTGGAGATTTAGGGGCTGTACTAGGTCTTAAGAACACAACAACTGGTGACACGTTATGTAATACAGAAGACCCTATAGTTTTAGAGACATTGTTTATCCCTGAACCAGTTATCTCAGTGGCCGTTGAGCCAAAAACTAAAGGGGATATGGAAAAATTATCAAAAGCTTTAATTGCTTTATCTGAAGAGGATCCAACTTTTAGGGTAAGTACAGATCCTGAGACAAATCAAACTGTAATTGCTGGTATGGGTGAGTTGCACCTAGAAATCCTAGTTGACAGAATGTTAAGGGAATTTAAAGTTGAAGCTAATATTGGAGCTCCCCAGGTTTCCTACAGAGAAACCATTAGGTCTAGTTCCAAAGGTGAAGGTAAATATGCAAGACAAACCGGAGGAAAAGGTCAATATGGTCATGTAATAATTGAAATGGAACCTGCTGAAGTTGGTAAAGGTTTTGAATTTGTCAACAAAATTGTTGGTGGAGCTGTACCTAAAGAGTACATTGGTCCTGCATCTAATGGAATGAAAGAAACCTGTGAATCTGGTGTTCTTGCCGGTTATCCACTAATTGATGTAAAAGTAACACTAGTCGATGGTTCATTCCACGATGTAGACTCATCTGAAATGGCCTTCAAAATTGCAGGTTCTATGGCTTTTAAAGATGGGGTTAAAAAATGCAATCCTGTCCTATTAGAGCCTATGATGAAAGTTGAGGTCGAAAGTCCTGAAGACTTTCTTGGATCTGTAATTGGTGATCTCTCTTCTAGAAGAGGTCAAGTAGAAGGACAGTCTGTTGATGATGGATTGTCTAAGGTACAGGCCAAAGTGCCCTTAGCCGAAATGTTCGGTTATGCCACTCAACTCCGATCAATGACTCAAGGTCGGGGTATATTTTCAATGGAGTTCGCAAATTATGAGGAAGTTCCTCGTAATGTTGCTGAAGCTATCATTTCCAAGAATCAGGGCAACTCCTGATCTCTAAACAAAAACACTATTAAACCCTCGATTCTTTAATTCAAAATGGCTCGCGAGAAGTTCGAAAGGAACAAACCACATGTCAACATAGGTACTATTGGCCATGTTGATCATGGAAAAACAACACTTACTGCTGCTATTACAAATGTACTAGCAAAAAAAGGGCAAGCTCAAGCTCAAGACTATGGAGACATTGATGGTGCTCCTGAGGAAAGAGAGCGCGGCATTACTATTAATACAGCTCACGTTGAATATGAGACTGAAGGCAGACACTATGCTCATGTTGATTGCCCTGGACATGCTGATTATGTAAAAAACATGATTACAGGCGCCGCCCAGATGGATGGAGCTATTCTAGTTTGTGCAGCTACTGATGGCCCAATGGCGCAAACAAAAGAGCATATTCTTCTAGCTAAACAGGTTGGAGTTCCTGCTCTTGTAGTAGCTCTAAATAAGTGCGATATGGTCGATGATGAAGAGATTATTGAACTTGTTGAAATGGAAATTAGAGAACTATTAGATAGTTATGACTTCCCTGGAGATGATATTCCTATAGTTCAGGTTTCCGGTTTAAAAGCTCTTGAAGGTGATACTCAATGGGAATCAAAAATTGAAGAATTAATGAAAGCAGTTGATGCTAGTATTCCTGAACCAGAAAGAGAAGTTGATAAACCATTCTTGATGGCAGTTGAAGATGTTTTCTCAATTACTGGTAGAGGAACTGTTGCTACTGGAAGAATTGAGAGAGGTAAAGTTACGGTTGGAGAAGAAGTCGAAATAGTTGGAATAAGAGATACAAGACTAACAACTGTTACTGGAGTAGAAATGTTCCGAAAACTTCTTGATGAAGGTATGGCTGGAGATAATGTTGGTTTACTTTTACGTGGTGTTCAGAAAGAAGATATTGAAAGAGGTATGGTACTCGTTAAGAAAGGATCCATTACTCCTCATACTCAGTTTGAGGGAGAAGTTTATGTTCTTAAAAAAGAAGAGGGTGGAAGACATACTCCTTTCTTCGCAGGATATAGACCACAGTTTTATATCAGAACAACTGATGTAACAGGTCAAATAACAGCATTCACCTCTGATGATGGCTCTAATGTTGAAATGGTTATGCCAGGAGACAGAATCAAAATGACTGGTGAATTGATTTGTCCAGTAGCTATTGAACAAGGTATGCGATTCGCAATCCGTGAAGGTGGACGTACTATTGGTGCTGGAGTTGTTTCTAAAATTCTCAAATAATCTATTTGAATTTTAAGATTTTAACCTTAATCACTTAATATAGTTAATGGCTTAGGGTCGTTGTTAATCAATGACCCTCAACTAGAAGTTAATTTCAAATTATGACTGCATCAATTGCTCAACAAAAAATAAGAATAAGACTTAAAGCATTTGATAGAAGGATGCTTGATTTATCTTGCGATAAAATAATCCAAACTGCTGATAGCACTTCAGCTTCAGCAATAGGCCCAATACCTTTACCAACGAAAAGGAAGATTTATTGTGTCCTAAGATCACCACATGTTGATAAAGATTCCAGAGAGCATTTTGAGACAAGAACTCATAGAAGAATTATTGATATTTATAGTCCTTCTGCAAAAACTATTGATGCTTTAATGAAGTTGGATCTTCCTAGCGGTGTAGATATAGAAGTTAAACTTTAATAAATCCCAAAAAGGACTTAAATTGTTTAATATAAATAGATATAAATGAGGTTTAAATGGGAGAGCTCTCAGTAAGGGAATTACCTTTATTTCCTTTGCCAGAGGTAGTCCTTTTCCCTCAAGAAGTATTGCCTTTGCATATTTTTGAATCGAGGTACAGAATTATGCTCCAGTCTGTCTTAGAGACGGATTCTATGTTTGGAGTTATAAAATGGGATCCAAATACTAAAAGTATGGCTAATGTTGGATGCTCTGCCCAAATAATAAAACATCAAACTGCAGAGGATGGGAGAAGTAATATTATCACTCTTGGACAACAAAGATTTCAAGTCTTAGAAATTATACGTTCAACTCCCTTTTGTTCAGCGATGGTAAGTTGGATTAGTGATGAAAATATTGATAACCTTCACAAATTAGATTCTCTAAAAGATTCAGTCAGAGATGCACTTAGTGACGTTATTAACCTAACAAGCAAATTAACAAATACTAAGAAAAAATTACCCGATAAATTACCTAATAATCCTATTGAATTATCTTTTTGGATAGGGGCTCATTTGGGAGGTCCTGTTGCGGAGGAACAGCAAAGACTTCTAGAAGAAAGAAATACTTATGCTCGTTTGCAAAGAGAATATGAAATGCTTGATCATACTAGAAAACAACTTGCAGCAAGAACAGCCTTGAAAGAAAGTTTTCCTGATATAAAAGAAAATTAAATGTTTGAATTACTTCTACCTTTTTTTTTACTGGTTTTATCCCTTTTAACTTTATTTATCATTTGGCGAGTTAATGCCAGAAAATTTATTTCTTCTGGTACAGTGGCATCTGCATATGACTCTTGGACCCAAGATAAATTACTTGAGAGATTGTGGGGGGAGCATATACATTTGGGCTTTTATCCCTCAGGAAAACAAAATATTGATTTTAGAAAGGCTAAAGTCCATTTTGTACATGAATTAGTTAAATGGAGTGGTTTAGATAAATTACCAAAAGGCTCCAGAATACTCGATGTAGGTTGCGGAATAGGAGGCAGTTCTAGGATTCTCGCAAAATATTATGGGTTTAACGTTACTGGAATTACAATTAGTCCTGCTCAAGTAAAAAGAGCAAGAGAACTTACTCCTTCTGGGATCACTTGCAACTTCCAAGTTATGGATGCATTAGATTTAAAATTTGAAGATGGTTCATTTGATGCGGTTTGGAGTGTTGAGGCGGGCGCACACATGAATGACAAAACTAAGTTTGCAGATGAAATGTTGAGGACTTTGAGGCCTGGAGGGTATTTTGCAATGGCTGATTGGAACTCAAGAGATCTCTCGGCATACCCCCCATCTTTTTTTGAGAAGTTGGTTCTTAAGCAATTACTTGAACAGTGGGTACATCCGAATTTTATTAGCATTAATGAATTCGGTAATATTCTTAGAACTAATAACAATAGTGCAGGAAGAGTTATATCTGATAATTGGAATTATTATACAAATCCTTCATGGTACGACTCAATTCTTGAAGGAATTCGAAGACCTTTTGCAATTTTGTCTCTTGGCCCATTGGCGATATTAAAGTCCATTAGAGAGATCCCAACAATACTTCTTATGAATTGGGCATTTAGAACAGGTTTAATGGAGTTTGGAGTTTATAAATGTAGAGGATAAATTAATCTAATTCAACATTTTCAGAAAAATAATTTCCAAAATTTACAAAGTTCTTGCATAGGGGCTTTAAATGATTTATTAATTTAAGAAGATTTTCAATATTATTTTGATTGTTTATTTCTAAATCAATATAAATTATATATTCGCCTAACTCTCGTTTAGAAGGTCTAGATTCTATCTTGCTCATATTAAATCCAAAATCTGCAATATAATTTAGAGCCTTAAGTAAAGCACCCGGTTTATTTGATATTAATGAGAATGCAAAACTGGCAATATTAGCTAAATCATAATTTAATTTTTTGCTCAATAAGACAAATCTTGTGCAATTACCTGGGACATCATTAATAGGAAAGGCTAATTCTTTAAGACCTTCAATTTGGACTAATGATTTCGAACCAATAGCTGCTCTAAATTTACTTCCCTTTACCATATTGACAGCTTCTGATGTTGAATTTGTTGAAAGAGGGATTGCGTTTGGAAGATTTTCAGATAGCCATTCTGAACATTGAGCTAATGCTTGAGGATGAGATAAGACTTCTGAGATTATTGAAAGTTCTCCATCACTAATTAATGCATGTTTTATAGGTAAAACAATTGCTTTATTTATATATATATCAGGAAATTTCCACAGGGCATCTAGAGTGGCAGTAACTCCACCTTCTACAGAATTTTCAATAGGAACTACAGCAGCATCACAATTGTTGTAGGCTATAGATTTAATGACCGAATGTAACCCATTACATGGTACAAATATAGGTGTCTGAAAATTGGCAAGCTTTGATAATATATGAGCTGCTTTTTCTGCGTATGTCCCTTTAGGACCTAAATATGCAACTTGTTTGCGCATGATTAATTGGAAGAAAAAAAGAGATCAAATAAGCATTGGAGGGATATAGAAAATGCTATTATCTTTTGATGCTAAACAGAAACTGGAGCTTTCCGTAACACGAAATAAAGAATATCTTTCTAAATATCTTTTGGAAGAAGAAAGAGTTGTTGGAGCAATGCTGGACTCCAAAAAATTAGTACCTGAAGGAGAAGGTAGGTATAAGTATACAGTAACAAGCTTTAAGGTTTTTCAATTAGATATTAACCCCGTTGTTTTAATTGCGGTAGAGAATAAAGATGGAATTTTAAGAATGAGTGCCCTTGACAGTACATTGGATGGTTTAGGGATAATAGATGACTTTAATCTTATTTTGAAGGCGAATCTAGAAGCAACTGATATTGGATTAGAAGGAGAGGCGCTTTTAGGAGTATCTGTAAGTCAACCCCCTCTATTGAAGCTGGTACCAAAGAAAATTTTGGAATCTACTGGTCATTCGGTATTAAACGGGATTTTGTTAGGTATAAAGTCAAGAGTTCAACAGCAATTAGTTAAAGATTTTTTAGCTTGGTGTGAATTAAATAAGATTTGATTTTTTTAAAAAACTTTTCCTATGCAGATTAGTTATTCCATTTTCTTTGATAATTGAAAGATGCTCTTTAGTCCCATAACCTTTATTTTTAAATATTAAGTATCCTTTGTATTTTATTTCTAACCTATCCATTAGATTGTCGCGAGTTACTTTTGCAACTATGCTTGCTGCAGATATTGAGGTAAATTTAGAGTCTCCTGATACTATATTTTTCTGAATTCCATTCCATGGTCTTAATAATAAGGGTCCATCAATTATTAGTTCAGATGGTTTCTTTTTTAATTTTCTTAAAGCTCTTATCATTGAGATTTCTGTTGCAGCTCTGATGCCGAGCTTATCGATTTCTTTGGCTGAGGATTGCCCAATTCCATAATCTGAAGAAAGTAATAAAATCTTAGGAAAAAGTAATTTTCTTTTTTTTGGAGTTAATTTTTTACTATCCATCACTCCAAATTGTTTTAAAGTGCGTTTGTTTTTTTCAGTTAATACTACAACTGCTGAGAAAACTGGGCCAAAAACTGCTCCCCTTCCAACTTCATCTATTCCAACTTCGGAAACTTTATTCAATACTTGCTGAGGACCTTCTTCTTTTTTTTCGTGCATTGTTTATTTCATCTGTGAGTTCAATTTCATCCTTTTTATCTATAAATACCACTTCTTCATCCGCATTATTTTTTATTGTTGATATATCTTTGGAATTTGCATTTGCTTCAATATTAATCTCAATATCTTCGGCTACTTTAGATTTTGTGGCTTTTTTTACTTGTTTTGCAGTTGTTTTTTTATTATCTAAACTTTTTTCTTTTTCCTGACTAACGTCCTTCAAATGCACAAAATTATTGCTAGTGAGATATTCTTTGCCTAATTTTATTAGTGGATTAATACCTAATTGACTGAAAACAATTTTTTCATCATTAGTAAGATCTACAGTTATTATGTTTTTCCCTTTTGAATTTAATGTTTTTAAATCATCATTATCATTTTCTTTTTTATTAGAAGAATCCTCCTTATTTAGCCTCTTAGGGTTAGGGAATTCCTTTTCAATTATTTTTTCCTGCTTATCAGTAGATTGAGAAGTATCTATATCTTCAGTTTTGATAAAATTTGATTTAGGAGGTTCTTCAAAGTTTTTTATTTGTAGATTAGATATTTCATAATTCAATTGATTTTCTATATGACCAGTACCATTGCAGGCAGAACATTTCTTGCCAAATAATTCATATATATTTTGGCCTTGTCTTTTTCTGGTTAACTCAACTAAACCTAATTCAGTAAGTTGGGCTATCTGAGGCCTAGCAGAATCATTTTTTATTGTTCCAGAAAAATGCTCAAGTAACTGGAATTGATCTCTTCTAGATTCCATATCAATAAAATCTACTACGATAACTCCACCAATATTTCTTAATTTCATTTGTCTTGAGATCTCAGCTGCTGCTTCGCAATTTGTCCACAAAACAGTTTGTCTTGAGTTGGCGGATCTAGTAAATGATCCAGAGTTAACATCAATTACTGTTAGAGCTTCAGTTGGTTCAATAATTATATAACCTCCGGAAGGAAGATCTACTCTTGATTGGAGTGCTTTTTGAATTGTTTTCTTTATTTCATACTTTTCTAAAATATGTTCGTTTAAATCGTTATCGTGAAATTCAATATTTATATTAGATTCATAAGTTGTTAAAAAATCTTTTGCCCTATCAATTGAAAGTTTACTATCGATAATTATGCTTTTAGTAGAAGATTTAATATGATCTCTTAAAATTTTAAGAGAGAAATCATCATCTCTTTTTATTAAACTTGGTGGATTAGAATTCTCAGAAAGTTTTAATAGATTATCCCATTGTTGAATTAAATTTTCTAAATCTTCAATAAGTAGTTCTTCTTTTATCTTTTCGGCCTCTGTTCTAAATAGTAAACCTGTGCTAGGTGGTTTTATTAAAACTCCAAGAGCTTTTAAACGGTTTCGTTCTGTTTCTGTATTTATTTTTCTGGAAATATTTACTCCTTGACCATATGGCTGTAATATTAAGTACTTTCCAGGTATTGAAATACTCCCAGTGAGTCTAGGCCCTTTAGATCCTGTGGGCTCCTTCATTACCTGTACTAGAACTTTTTGTTTTGGTTCTAGTAATTCAGTTATTCCTAATATTCCTTTTTTTAGTCTTAATGGACCTAGATCTGATACATGGATGAATCCATTTTTATCACTTTCACCAATATTTATGAAAGCTGCATCAATCCCAGGTAGAACATTTTCAACTGTTCCTAAAAAAATATCGCCAATTTGATATTGACCTTGTGCGACGATTAATTCATCAACTCGATCATCTGTGAGTAGTGCTGCAATTCGAGCCTGCTCAGCGATGATAATTTGCTGAGACATATATTTGATTCTGAATGGTTTGAATTTTAAAAATCATCTAAAGTAAGGAATTAATTTTTTATCTTTAAGAAAGAAATTCTTTATTGCTAGTATTATTTACTTTTTAAATTAAAGTTAATAGCAACTGGTTTATGCTATCTATAAAGCTTTAGACGAATTTTAAACTATTTGAAATTGAATTCATAGCCATGATTTTCCTTGGATTTAATCATAACTACGATAATTTTAACATCTAATCACCACTAAAGCACGTTGATACATTATCCTTATATTGGTTAAAATTTTTTATCTAAAGTGGTTCAAGTAAACGAAAATTATTTAAAACTCAAAGCCGGATATTTATTTCCTGAAATTTCTAAAAGAGTTAATGCTTATATTCAGAATAATAGTAGTTGTGACATTATTAAGCTTGGTATTGGGGATGTAACGGAACCATTACCTAAATCATGCCGAGATGCAATGACTAAAGCATTAAATGAGATGGGAACAAAAGATGGGTTTAGAGGTTATGGACCAGAACAAGGATATCCTTGGCTTAGAGAAAAAATATCCGATAATGAATTTATTTCAAGAGGCTGTCAAATAGCACCAGACGAAATCTTTGTTTCAGACGGATCAAAATGCGACAGTAGCAATATTTTAGACATTCTTGGTAATGATAATTCAATTGCTGTAACAGATCCTGTGTATCCAGTGTACGTAGATAGTAATGTGATGACTGGAAGAACTGGAGAGTCTCTCCAAGATGGAACTTATCAGGGCTTAATTTATCTCCCAATAAATGAAGAAAATAATTTTTTGCCTGAAATACCTTCGAGTAAAGTTGATATTATATATCTTTGTTTTCCTAATAATCCTACTGGAGCAACAATTACTAAAGTAGATTTGAAGAAATGGGTTGATTACGCCAACCAAAACAATTCATTAATACTTTTTGATGCGGCTTATGAAGCCTTTATTCAAGATAAGGATCTTCCTCATTCAATATATGAGATAGATGGAGCCAAGGATTGTGCTATAGAGTTTAGATCCTTTTCAAAGAATGCTGGTTTTACAGGAGTAAGGTGTGCTTATACAGTAATACCTAAAAATCTTTCAGGGCTGAATTCAAAAAGTGAAAAAATTAATTTGTGGTCTCTTTGGAATAGGCGACAATCAACTAAATTTAATGGAGTGAGCTACATTGTTCAAAGGGGAGCAGAGGCGGTTTATTCTTCTGATGGTAAAAAAGAAGTGAAAGATCTTATTGGTTTTTATATGGAAAATGCAAAGATTATGAAAAATAAACTTAAGACGGCAGGTTATACCGTATATGGTGGGGATAATGCTCCTTATATTTGGATAAAAGTTCCAGATCAAATGACCTCTTGGGACTTTTTCGACTATCTACTAGAAAAGGCAAATGTTGTAGGGACTCCTGGAAGTGGATTTGGATTGTCAGGGGAAGGTTATTTCCGTTTGTCAGCATTTAACTCTCGAGAAAAAGTTATTGATGCAATGGAAAGAATCATTAGCATATAATATTAGAGATTAATGAAATAACAAAAAATTTTAAATGGTAAGTCAAAATGGAAAATAATAATGCAGCTGTTATTGAAAAGAAACCTGCAGAATTAAAAAACAAATCTCCTAAATATAAGGTATTAATTCATAATGATCCTATTAATTCTATGGAGTATGTCACTATTTCACTTCGAGAGGTTGTCCCACAATTAAGTGAGCAAGATGCTATAGCTATTATGCTAGAAGCTCATAATACTGGGATAGGTTTAGTCATTGTTTGCGATCTAGAACCAGCAGAGTTTTATTCAGAATCATTAAAATCCAAAGGAATTTCTAGTTCAATTGAGAAAGAGGATTAATAAAGGTTAAATTTATTATTTCGAATGAGCTAATTTCCTTTCGGATAAAGGACGAACTTTTAGGGATTCTTTTAGAGGGGATTTTCCATATTCTCTCTCAAGAATATTGATAACTGTTTTACCAAATTCATCTTCTTTATTATCAAAAGCCTCTAAGCAAACTTGACCAAGTTTTTTTCCTAAGGAGCCTGGATTCCATAAAAGTTTTCTTGCTGTCCAGGGCATCATGCTCATTGGATTATAATTCGGTTTCAGGATTTTATGATCTAAGGCGTACTTCTCAAGAAGAGTATGCGGTTGTAAACCTATAAAGAATATAGCTGGGTCAACTAAGCCTTTACCAAAAATATTTTCTAATTCTCTATGGTAAGCAATAGTTTGTCTTATGGTGCTTGGCGTTTCATCAAAAACATTAAATGAATAATTGACTGAAACATGATTTTTGAAACCTGATTTGACTAGCATTCTGCAATTATTTAATACCGTTTTAAGGTCATATGCTAATCTCATTTTTCTAACAAGCTCTTGAGACCCTGAAGTGATACCTATTTCAAAATAACTCATACCTGTATCCACCATTAGCTGTGCTAGCTCAGCATCAATATTATCTGCTCTAATGTATGCAGCCCATTTAATGTCGTCCCAGCCTTGATCTTTGATGGCTTGCAATAGTATTTTTGCATCTTCTATGTGTTTTTTGGCTGGAATAAACTGCGCATCTGTGAACCAAAATCCCCTGACTCCAAGATCATATAATTGCCTCATTTCTTTAATTACTTCGTTAACAGGATTAACACGAACCTGCTTACCCTCTACAACTGTATAAACACAGAAACAACAATTATGAGGGCAACCTCTTTTTGTTTGTACCCCTACATAGTAATCTCCATCTTCTATATACCAATTGAATTCTGGCCATATGGATTTAATGTATTTATAGTCGCAGGCAGTTTTAATATTGCCTGAGGGTTGTTCATGTATTAATTTATTTCGAGGTTTCTGTCCAGCGACATAACATCTTTCGTCTTCTATTGAATCATTCCTAATGATTTTTTCTAAGAGATTTTCTCCCTCTCCAACAGAAATAACAGTTCCTTCAGGTAGTAAATTTCCTAATTGTTCATAGAAAACACTAACAGCTCCACCTCCTAAAACTATTTTTACATCTTTGTTGTATTTTTGTGCTCTTTTTAGCCCCATCTTGACTAAAGAAGTATTTCTATATATTTCTCCATAATGTGATGCAATTAATTTTAATCCTCCCCAAGAACCTCTAATTTTTTTAAAGATATTTTTTGAATAGAAAACCTCAAAAGAGTTTTGCAGGGGATTTCCACTTCTGCCATCTACAGGTGCATAAATTTGTATATCTCTCCATGAAAAAATAATTAGATGAGGTCTAAATTCATCAATTTTTCTAGCTAAATATTTGGAAACTTTATTAGATGGAATTATTGCTAGATCAATAAATTGCTGCTCTATGATTGGAAAACATTTATGAATATGATCTGCTAAATAAATAGGCCCTATTGGAAATATTGGATTACATGGAAGTCTTACAGTAAGAATTTTCCCATAGTGCTTTCTGTGGGAGTTTTTTTTATTTAATTTTTTGAATTCGAAATTAAAATTCATATCTTAAATTTTAATGAATTTATATTCATTAAGAATCTAACTACTTTATTACTAATTCGCCGAAATTAAAAATCTTTAGAAAATACTTCTGAAAATTTATTTAAATTCAAATATGCCGGAAGCATATTTCTGCCAAATATTTCTTGTGACTTTCCAATTAAAAAATGTAATCCAATTGTTCTATCCAAAACATATTCATCCCACCAAAGAGGAATTATCCAGTTACCTTTATCCAATTTCCATCTGGCTTGTAAGGCATAAAATCCCTCATCAAAAGCAATGTAACTTCTTTTGCCAAAATAAAATATGAGAGGAGTAAAAATTAATAGTTTATAAAGGTTTTTAAATTTTAAAATTTTATTAATCATTTTTTATTTGCTTTTGAAATGCCGATAATTGGAATTGAACCAATGACCTACTGTTTACGAGACAGTTGCTCTACCCCTGAGCTACACCGGCAATATTAAAGAGTGATATTTTAATATAGACTCAATTTTATAATTGAAAGAATTTATGTCAAAAATAGATGCTGAATTAAAAAAGAAATTATTAAAGGAATCCCAAGCTCCTTTCAAGGGATTAAGGAGAATCTTGTGGATAGCTTTTAGTGGTTCTGCATTTTTAGGACTTCTTATAATGCTTTCCAGAATTGCAAGTGGAACTGAATTACAGCAAAATAACCTTCTTATACAGTTGGGTGCTTGTATAGTATTTCCTACTTTATTATTCCTAGATAGAAATAAAGATTAGCAAGTTAAATATTTACTTATTTTGTTAAGGTCCTCTTTTTAGTAACAAATTTGAATGCTTCGATTATATCTCCTTCAATCCAAGAAGAGAATTTATCGCATCCCACTCCACATTCAAATCCTGTATTTACTTCTTTGACATCATCTTTAGACCTTTTTAAGGAGTCTAAATTACCTTCAAAAATTACTTTGTCTGATCTAATAACTCTTAGAGAACAGTTCCGTTGTAATTTTCCAGTTTGTATATAACAACCTGCGATAGCTCCCTTACCAACTGCAAAAGTTGCTCGAACTTCAGCTTGGCCTAATGGTTCTTCGACAAGATCGGGTTCGAGTAGACCTTCCATAGCTAACTGAATATCTTCTAGGAGTTTATAGATCACTTCATATTCTCTTATATCAACATCATTAGCATCAGCTGCTCTCTTTGCTCCAGATGCTAATGATGTGTTAAATCCAATGATTACTGACCCTGATGCAGCTGCGAGATCTATATCGGTCTCAGTTATTTCTCCTGGAGCAGAGAGTAGTACTCTGACTTGGACTTCATTTTTTGGTAATTGTTCTAGTGATCCCAAGATTGCTTCAACACTACCTTGAACATCAGCTTTAAGAATTAAATTTAATTCTTTTAGTTCACCATCATTCGCTTGAGTTGATAAAGATGATAGGCTAACTCTCCTAGAGGCCATTTGCTGAGCTAATTTTGTCGCTCGAGCATCAGTAGCTCTATCTCCGACAATAGCTCTAGCAGTTTTTTCATCAGGGTAGACTTCAAATTCATCGCCTGCCGTTGGGACTTCATTGAATCCTAGTGCTTCGACAGGGAAGGACGGCCCTGCTTCTTTGATTCTATTGCCATTTTCATCAACCATTGCTCTAATTTTTCCGAGGACCGAACCTGCAGCTAAAACATCCCCGGATTTTAAGGTACCATTTTGTACTAACAAAGTAGCCACAGGACCTTTAGCTTTATCTAGGTGGGCTTCAATGACAGTTCCTTTGGCAGCTCTGTCAGGGTTAGCTTGTAGATCTTCAACTTCTGAAACCAATAGAATCATTTCGAGCAATTTATTAATATTTTGTTTTTTTATGGCACTTACTGGAACCATCACAGTATCTCCTCCCCAATCTTCAGCAATTAAATCTTTTTCTGATAGTTCCTGCTTGACTTTGTCTGGAGATGCCCCTTCTTTATCAATTTTATTTATTGCAACAACAATTGGTACTTTTGCAGCTCTTGCATGACTAATGGCCTCAAGTGTTTGGGGCCTGCAACCATCATCTGCCGCTACAACAAGAACAGCTACATCTGTGACTTTTGTACCCCTTGCTCTCATTGCTGTAAAAGCTTCATGACCAGGGGTATCAAGAAAAGTTAATTTTTTCTTTTTAGATTCATGTTCAAATTCAACTTGATAAGCTCCTATGTGTTGAGTTATACCTCCTGCTTCTCCTGAAGCTACTCTTGATTCTCTTATGGAATCTAGAAGACTTGTTTTGCCATGATCTACATGCCCCATTACTGTAATGACAGGTGGCCTTTTGATTAGATTGACAATATCCTCAGATTCAATCATATCTACTGTTTTCTCAGCAGCTTCTTGGATATCATCTTGCAAAACAGGTACTCCAAATTCTTCTGCTACTGTTTCGATAGTTGCCAAGTCAAGTGATTGAGTTACAGTTGCCGTTATTCCTTTAAAGAAAAGAGATTTGATTATTTCAGAACTTTCAAGACTTAATTTATCAGCTAATTCTTGAACTGTTAGATTATCTTCGGGAACTATTATCATCTCAGGTCGTACTAATTTAGCTTCTTTAGCAGCCTTTAATTCCATAGCTCTTCTTTTTTGCCTTTGTCTTGTGGTCTCTTTCTTCTTCTTCCTAAATTGTTTTATAGATTTTTGAGATTTATTCTCATCAGACTTTTCTTTTTTTGGTCGCGCCAAACTAGCTGATAAAATTGAAATTTTCTCACCAGAGTATCCACTGGTTTCAGATGTTAATGAATCATCATTCTCACCGATAATATGAACTTTTTGTCTTTGTTTCTGGGGATTTTTATTTCTTAATGCATCTAATTTTGCGCTATCATCCCAATCTTTCCTCCCTGTTTTTTTTGAACTATTTGCAAAATTTCTATGAGGCGGTTTTTTGGAATTCGGGGGAGTATTAGGACGACTATTTGGAGCTTTCACCTTCTGCTTAGGTGACTCAATAGTTTGTTTTTCCTTCTTATTTATACCTGGTTGATTTTTTTCAGACTTATTAGTTTTTTGAAGTTGCAAAAGTTCATTAGGTGATACTGGTTTTCTTATCCCAGACGGCTTTTGGCCATTAAATTTAGAACTAGGCCTTTTAAAATCACCTTGTTTAAAGGAACCTCCTTGTCTGAAATTCCCACCAGGAATTCCAGCTCTATTGGGATTGAATTGCCTATTAAACGAACCAGGTCTGCCTTGATCTGATGATTTGTTGCGTAATCCAGGCCTATTGGGCATGCTAGGTCTTTTTGGCCCGCCAGATCTGTTTGGATTTGTTTGTTTATAAGAAATGTTTTGCTTATTGTTAGTATTTTGCTTATTTGGATTTATTTTGGGATCCTCTCTTCTGATGGGAGCCCCTACTAGCTCAGGAGTATTTTTTCGATTGTTAAAATTTCTAGTTTTCTGGTTGTTCGTATTTTGATTAGATTTGTTTAATTGTTGTCTTTTGTCTGCTGAGTTGTAGATATTTTTGGGAGATTCATTAGATTTCAAATTATTAGTAAAGTTTTTAGGCTTTTCAATAAGTTGAATAGGTCGTTTTGCGGGACTTTTGATAGGGGGGATTGTTTTATTGCGTAAAGGTTTTTTAGCTTGATTCAAATCTTGTGAAGGTTGATTATTTAAATTCTGATTTGGAAGATTTGCTTGAGATTGTGAACCTTTAACAATAGTTGGTTTGTTGAGATTTTTAGGTTGATTTGAAATTATTTTTGGACTATCAGGCTTATTTAGAGGTTTTATCAATAATGGATTTTTGTTTGAATTGTCTTTGAGAGTTTTTCCTTTTATAGAAGAGATGACGGGAGATTTATCTTTTTTGTTTTGTTTGTGAGCCTCTTTTTTAATTGAAGGTTTATTAATAGAAAGTATTTGTTTATCGGAAGTTTTTTTATTAATAAGATTTTTAATTTTTTTTGCATCCTCTGCAGTAATAGAACTACTATGACTCTTTACAGAAATTGAAAGTTTTTGAGCAGCATCCAGTATGTCTTTATTATCCAGATTTAAGTCTCTGGATAGTTCGTAAATTCTGATTTTATCGCTGATAGTCATTTAATCTGATTTTTACTCTTTGTTTAAGAGAATCTCTATTTTAATTATATTCCCTAATTGGGATAGTTATTAGAGCTTGCAATTTCTTTTTCAAAAATATCAATAAATTCAGGTTCTAAAAATGTCTTTAAAGCTTTTTGAAGCTTTTTTTTGATCTTGGAATCTGAATAACATGCTTTTGATTTACAAATGTAAGCTGAACGCCCAATTCCTTTTTGAAGAATAATGCCTTGCTTATGATCTTTGGTAATCTTTAAAAGATTTTTCCTGTCATATGTTTTTCTACATGAAATACATCTTCGCAAAACAGGGTTTTTTTTTATCACCGTTTTCTCTCCTCTGAAGCGGATATTTTAGTGTCTAATTGATCAGTATGTGAAATGGATTCTACTTCGTATTGTTCTTCTCCATATTCTTGATCATCTTCAGGAAGCGGATAAAGCTCTCGTAATCTTGCATCTTCTGCAGCTCGCTCAGCTTGTTCTGCTTCTAATCTTAGCTCAGCTTCTCGCTGGAGATTTTCTTCTTCTTCCCTTTGAATGATTAATTCAGAAACTGCTGCATCTTCAGCTTCCTGATCGTATTCATGTGAGTTTTTAACATCTATCTTCCAACCTGTTAATCTTGCTGCAAGTCTGACATTTTGACCTTCTCTACCAATCGCAAGACTCAATTGATCAGGAGGAACCAATACGTGGGCATGCTGGCCTTGTGGGTCAACTAGTCTTACTAGATCAACTTTTGCAGGACTTAAAGAGTTTAAAATATACTGTATTGGATCAGATGACCATTTAACAACATCAATCTTTTCACCTCTTAATTCATTGACTACTTGTTGAATTCTTGCTCCTCTAGCTCCAATACAAGCACCTACAGGGTCAACTTCTTGTTCTACACTATCAACAGCTACTTTTGTCCTTGGACCAACTGCTCTTGAAGGAGGGTTGGCTTCTCTTGATACAGCAACAATTTTTACAGTACCCTCTTGGATTTCTGGAACTTCATTTTCAAATAAATAAACCACCAAACCAGCATTTGCTCTACTAACAAAAAGTTGTGGCCCTTTTCTAGCTATTTCGCTAACCTCTTTCAAAAATACTTTGAAAGTTGCATTTGCTCTATAGTTATCATTTGGTAATTGATCTCTCTTGGGAAGTTCAGCCTCTACTTCAGGTCTGCCAATTCCCGAACTAACTCCCATTATGACTGATTGTCTTTCAAATCTTATAACTCTTGCAGTTAAAACAGGATCTTCCATATCTGCAAATTCTTCTTGGATCATTTTCCGCTGTTGATCTCTTAATTTATGGGCTAAAACCTGCTTTGTTGTTGCAGCAGCCATTCGCCCAAAATCCTCTTTTTCCGGAGTAACGTCTAAAACAACTGTGTCACCTATTTGAGCATCATCAGCGACTTGTTTGACTTCTATTAAAGATATTTGATGATCTTCGCTCTCAACTTCTTCAACAATTATCTTACTAGATAATATCCTGTAACCTTCTTCATTTAGATCTAGACCAACATCAAAATTACTAAAATATTCTTCATCAAAAGGATCTTCGTTAACTCCAATGTAAAAAGTTTTTCTATATTTTTCGTATCCTTTTAATAAAGCTTCGCGTAAGGCTAGTTCCACGATATTAGGAGGCAACTTTTTTTCCTCACTAATGTCTTCAATAAGATTGTTTAAACCTGGGAGAATAACTAATGCCATCTATGATGGGAAATTGAATAATGGTTGAAAATGATTAATCTTTTAATGTACAAAGACTAATCTTTAATACTTCGGCAAAAGGGATTTTTTTTATCTTACCTTTTATGTTAATGGCTAAATAATCTTTAGACTTTTCATAAAGTAAACCATTCAGAAATTGTGTTTTTGAATTCTTCTGGTTTAACTCAACATTAACTGGAAAACCTTTAAAAGTTTTGAAGTCTCTTTCTGAGGTTAATTCATTACTGACCCCTTGACTACTAATTTCTAACACATATGAACAATTTAAAAGATTTGAATTTTCTATTTCTTCATATGCTGGTGTATTAAATAGTGCACAATCATCAAGTGAAATATCATCACCATTAATTTTTTTTATAATGATTTCTATAACATATGGATTT
>QCPG01000003.1 GCA_003212615.1 Prochlorococcus sp. AG-436-E22 | reverse complement strand
CTCCGGAAGCAATTACTGGGATGTTAACAATATTGGCAACAGATTCAGTCAGATCCAAATCATATCCATTCTGAGTGCCATCACCATCCATTGAAGTTAGCAATATTTCCCCCGCGCCTAATTCCTCAACTTTCTTTGC
Source organism: Prochlorococcus sp. AG-436-E22 (assembly GCA_003212615.1). Lineage (GTDB taxonomy): Bacteria > Cyanobacteriota > Cyanobacteriia > PCC-6307 > Cyanobiaceae > Prochlorococcus_A. Next base: position 67,734 of record QCPG01000003.1, on the reverse strand, counting down.
CCAACTTAATACATCTATTCCAGTATTTTCTCGTCCTCCTTTTACATATACCTCCCATTCATTAACTTTATTAACTTTTCTTCTGGCATCAATTGCTATCACAATGCATTGAGTACCAAATTCTCTAGAACTTTTAGAAATTAAATCAGGATTTCTAACCGCTGCGGAATTCAAACTTACTTTATCCGCTCCTGCTCTTAAAAGATCATTAATAGAAGAAACAGAATCTATACCTCCACCTACAGTAAAAGGGATTTTTACTGATTTTGCTGTCCTAGAGACAAGGCCAACTAAAGTCTTCCTATTTTCCACACTTGCTCTAATATCTAAAAATACTAATTCATCTGCGCCTTCATCAGAATACCTACAAGCCAATTCAACAGGATCTCCTGAGTCTCTCAAGTTAACAAAATTTACACCTTTAACGACTCTGCCATTGGCGACATCTAAACAAGGAATTAAACGAAGAGCTACCATTTTAGTAAAAATTGTCCAAATGCTGTTAATCTTGCATAATAGCTTCCATTTTACCTCTTATGGCTGAAACACAATTATTACCCAAAATCGGTAGTAAAATCAAAATTAACATTAACAAAGTAAAAGATAGACTACCTGCTAAATTAATTGATCAAATATCCTCTAATCCTAAAGCTGTAATAACAGGCTATAAGATGACAGACGGTAGGAGTATTGGAATCACAGCAAAATTTCAAAATGGTTCACAAAACTGGTTTTTCCCAGAAGAAATTGAGAAAGGTTAAAAAGTAAAGTGAATGATCCCAAACAACTATTAGGCATTAAGGGTGCCTCTGAAACTTCAAGTATATGGAAACTTCGTATACAGTTAATGAAGCCAATTACGTGGATCCCTTTAATATGGGGAGTTATTTGTGGAGCAGCTGCAAGTGGAAATTTTAAATGGACATTTAGTAATGTTTTAGCTTCACTAGCATGCATGTTAATGAGTGGGCCTCTTCTAGCAGGTTATACACAAACCATCAATGATTTTTTTGATAAAGAAATTGATGCAATCAACGAACCAAATAGACCTATTCCTTCTGGGAAAATTTCAATTAAAGATGTAAAAGTCCAAATCTGGGTATTACTCATTGCAGGCCTAATAGTTGCTTTTCTATTAGATGTATATGCTAAACATAAATTTCCCTCAGTCTTACTTTTAGCATTAGGAGGATCTTTTGTTAGTTATATATATTCTGCTCCACCTCTTAAATTAAAACAAAATGGTTGGCTTGGAAATTATGCATTAGGAGCATCATATATAGCTTTACCTTGGTGGGCAGGACAAGCCTTGTTTGGGAAATTAACTATTGTGACGGCATTACTAACACTTGCTTATAGCCTCTCAGGTCTTGGTATTGCTGTTATTAATGATTTCAAAAGCGTTGAAGGAGACTCAAAGCTAGGCTTGAATTCTTTACCAGTAGTATTTGGAATTAAAAATGCAAGCAGAATAAGTGCAGGACTCATTGACATTTTTCAATTAGCAATGGTTGTAGTATTAGTCATTATTGGTCAACATTTAGCCTCTGTAATTTTGGTTTTATTGGTAATTCCACAAATTACATTTCAAGATATGTGGTTACTAAGAGATCCTCTAAAGTTTGATGTCAAATATCAAGCAAGTGCCCAACCCTTCCTTATAACTGGAATGTTAGTTACAGCTTTAGCAATAGGACATAGTTTTTTAGTTGCTTAAGGTGCGAAAGATTAAATCCAAATCTTTTGTTTTAATAATTCCAATATTACTATTTTCTGGAATATTTTTTTATTTTTATAATCTAATATTTACTACATTAAAATTTGACATATCTAAAAATAAAAGTTCTCGCGCAACCAAATATTCTTATGTAATATCATCTTCTGATAATAAGATACTAAGCAAATTAAGCCGCAAATTTGAAATAGACAATAGTAAACATGAAATTCCATTTTTTCTTAAAAATTCTTTTATATCTTCGGAGGATAAAAGATTTTATAAACATAATGGAATAGATTTAAAAAGTATTTCACGTGCCCTTTTTCAAAATATTAGAAGTGGTTATGTTAAGGAAGGAGGAAGTACGATTACTCAACAAGTTGCTAGATTACTTTTTCTAAATAATGATTTAAGTTTTCAAAGAAAAATCAAAGAAATACTTATATCACTCATACTTGAATTTAGATATGACAAAAATCAAATTTTAAAATTATATTTAAATAATATTTATTTAGGATCAGGAGCATATGGGGTTAACGAGGCTTCTCAAGTTTATTTTGGAAAACTCATAGAAGAATTGACATTATCAGAGATCGCTTTAATTGCAGGATTGGCACCAGCCCCATCAATTTATTCACCTTATCAAAATATAGAACTAGCTATTAAAAATAGAAATAAAGTTCTTGAATCAATGTATGTTGATGGATATATTTCTCTTGAAAATAAGAATAAGGCTATTAAAGAAAAAATAAATTTAAATTATCAAACAGCTGATAATTTTTTAAATGATAAATTACTAATAAACTTTATTCTTCAGGAAACAGATAAAAAAATTGGGAGTAAAAATGATTATAAGTTTTTAAGAATTAAATCTTCTATCAACAAAGATTGGCAAGAAAAAGGTCAAAAAATATCAAGATATACAGTGCCTAAAGAACTTGAATTTGGTCTGTTATCTATCGAATCAAACACAGGACTAATCAGGACAATGATAACCAGCAAAAATCCATCAATTAATGAATACAATAGAGTGATTTCATCTGTAAGACCTTTAGGCTCTACTTTTAAAATAATCCCTTATGCTGCTGCATTAATAGAAGGAATAAAATTAAGCGATAAATTTGAAGACTTACCAATATGCTGGAAAAGTTATTGCCCAAAAAATTTTTCAGAAAACTATAGAGGTTCAATATCTTTGATTGAATCATTTAAAAGTTCATCAAATATCGTTCCAATATCAATAACAAAAAAAATCGGCTTAAAAAATATTATTAATTTAGCGAATTCATTTGGACTAGGTTACGAGCAAGAGTTTGAGGAATTCCCATCTTTAGCTATTGGCGCCTACGGAGATAATCTTTTAAACATCACAAATGCATATTCTGCAATAAACAATAATGGGAAGATTCAAAGCCCTGAAATCATAGAAAAAATAGAATCATTTAAAAAACAACCTATTTGGGAAAATAAATCTATTTCCAAGAAAATATTAGATTTAAAAATAAACAAGAAAATAAATAAACTTCTTGAAAAATCTGTAAAAGAAGGCACTTCAAAAGCAGCCTCTATAAAAGGAAAGAAAATTTATGGGAAAACAGGAACATCTGATGGAAATAAAGATCTCTGGTTTATTGGTTCCATTGATAACCTTACAACAGGGATCTGGATAGGTTACGACGATAACAAGGAATCTGAATTATCTAGTGGGAATGCAGCTTATTTATGGAAGAAGTTCATATCTGAAATTTATAAAATTCCAATTAAAAAATAAATTATATTTTTAAGATTTATAAGAAATTACTGCAGAATAAAATCCATCACCAGGATAATCCAAGCTAGGTAAAATTTGCTTTTGGCTAACCAATGTTAAAGTTTTGTTTTTTTCAATAAATCTTTCAATTAATAGATTATTTTCATCGGGACAAATAGTACAAGTTGAATAAACTAAAGTGCCATTTTTTTTCAAAAGAGGGAAAATACTCTCCAAAAGTTTTTCCTGTAATAAAGTTAAAGATTTTATTTTTTCTTTACTTAAAGACCATCTAGAATCTGGATTTCTGGAAAGAGTTCCAATTCCTGAACATGGAGCATCTAATAAAATCTTATCAAAATAAGATATAAACTTAGGATTTAATTCAATCAAACTCGTAGCATCAGCCTTAAGGGTATGAACAGATTTCAAATTTAACCTTTCTAAATTTGATTGCAGTATTTTCAATCTTTTTGCTGATCTATCTACGGCAATGATTTCAGCACTATCATTTGTTAATTCTGCAAGGTGGGTAGACTTACTTCCTGGAGCTGCACAAGCATCTAAAATCTTTTCACCTTCTTTTGGATTTAAGAGAGGTGCTATCCACTGAGAAGATCTATCTTGAATTGTCCAAAGTCCATCACTATATCCTGGTAAATTTTTAATAGATCTTGGATTAGATTTTAAAGTAATTCCATTATGTAAATCATTAATAATTTCAGCATCAATATTATTTTCATGAAGTACTTTCAAAAAGTTATCTAAATTAGTTTTTAATTGGTTAATTCTTAAATCAATTGATGGTTTTTTATTAAATGCCTTAATGATATTTTCACCCTCGCTATTGCCGACCCAATTATAAAGATCCTTGACAAGCCATAATGGAAATGATTCAAGATATGAAATTCTTTCTTTGCTATCAGAAGATAATTCCGGAAAAATTTTTTGTTCTAATTTTCTTGATGCATTTCTCAATATCGCATTTACAGTTCCCGCTAAACCATTTAAATCTGTTTTTTTAGCTACTTCTACAGTGGTAGAAATAGCAGCAGGAAATGGGATTTTATCCATTTTCAATAGTTGATACAAACCTATATGTAGAAGCCATCTTAACTTTGGAGGCTGCTTTTTGTGAGTAATTTTTGATGTATGATCCGTCCAAAGATCAAGAAATTTTCTATACCTTATGCATCCAAAAGATAATTCCGTAATAAAAGCTATATCAAGAGGATTAAATTGATAATTTTTTAAAACCTTTTCAAGAGCATGATCAGAAAAATCACCAGAACTAACTTTTAATAAAATTTCCCAAGATGCCTTTCTTTGTAAATATCCTATGCTCAAAATATAATTAATTTTTTAAAGATAACTTTACTATACAAAAAATTTAAAAATTTAAAAATTTAAACTACTTTTTCAATTGCAGAATTAAACCAAATAAAACCTAAGATAGAAATAAGTGAAAGATTAAATCCTAAAAAAAGAAAGATATTTAAAGAATGGATTCTTTCCCGAAAAAATAATTTTTTCTCTTTTTGATACTTCATTATTAAAATAAAAACTTATTTAGGATTTCAAACGGCAACCAATATTGATAGATCCTGCATCAAGCATTCTGCCTAATTTAATTGCTATGGATTCCTCCAACCTAGTGAAATTAGATTGATGGGTAGTTATCCAATCTAATTCAGAAAAAGTGATAATTCCCGTCGAATTACTTTTTAAAAAAAGTGTTCCAATTTCCATTAGATAAATCTAATTTTTTCTAAGTTAACATCCGTACTTAATATTTCTTCATAACATAATATTCTTTTAATTTTTCAAAGACAACTGTAGTTTATTACTCTTAATTTATTGAATATCTCTTAAAAATTTATCGGCCGTTTTTAAGTGATTATTTAATTTTTCCTCTGACATTTTATCGAGATTTCTCGTTAACATTGCCAGACGATATTGCTTTCTAAAAAAGCTTTCATTATCTTTTAGTAAATTCCCAAAATAAGCCATCCAATATTTCACACCATGGGCCACTTTTAAAATTAGACATTTTTTTTACATAATTAGAGCTTGATATATATGGCTTTGTTGAAAAGATACCACCATCTCTAAACTGACTCATTCCGTAAACATTTGGGACCATAACCCAATCATACGAATCAATAAACATTTCCATAAACCATTTATAAACTTGGTTGGGGTGAATTCTACATAGAAGCATAAAGTTGCCAACAATCATTAGCCGCTCAATATGATGACAATAACCAAATTTAATAATATTTTTTATAACAACGTCAACTGGTTCAATTCCTGTATTTCCTTGATAAAAAGATTTTGGAATTGGCTTATCTTCAAAATTCCAAAAATTACTATTTCGCATCTTTGTTCCGTACTTTTTATAAACGAGGCAAATAAATTCTCTCCATCCAATAATTTGACGAATAAAGCCCTCTAAAGAGTTAATAGGAACATTATTATTTTTTGCAAAAAGTAATGCTTTATTTACTACTACATCTGGGGTTAATAAGCCGCTATTTAAAAGAGGAGAAAGTAAACTGTGCCATAAAAAAAATTTTTCTTTAGAAATAGCATCCTCATAATCTCCAAATAAGAAAAATCTATGTTTAAAAAAATCATTTAACCATTCATCTGCCTCTTCAAAATTAGTTGGATATAAAAAGTTATTACTTTCTCCAATAAACACAATATCAAAATTGGCTAATGACCTTTCTGTATTAACTAGAAATTTATTTTTTTGTAGTTTAGGTATATCTGGTATATTTATTTTTTTTGGTAATTTTTTTCTGTTCATTTCATCGAAACTCCATTTACCACCTTCAGGTGTATCATCAGGATTAACTAATATCTTTTGGCTCTTTCTTTGATTCTCATAAAATCTCGCCATAAGAGGTTTTTTTGCATTTGATGCAAATAAATCTTTTAAATCTTCACTGCTCATAAACATAGGAGAAGGCAAAATCTTTAAAGCTAAATTATTACTTTAAACAAAATTATTAATCCTCTTCATTATTAAAAAATCATGAGGGTCAATGAGATTTATTTTCTGATATTTATTTTTAATAAATTCCGATAATTAATCAACTCTAGAAACATTATTCTTGTTTTCGATATATAAAACTTTAAAGCCAGATATTGCTAAATAATTTTCATAACCGAGCATAGATGCTCTATGAAAAACTAACTTATTTTTATGGTTAATTAATTTATGAAATTTATCATTTCCAAAAAATAATGAGTCTTACAAAATCAAAACTTCACAATTTATTTTTAAGATTGGGCTTTCTCTAAAAAGTTGACTCGGGAAAATAATTGATACTTGTTTCATCTTTGCGACTTCCTGTTACTGCATCTTTTTGAACAGTAGATAACATCATCCCAACGGTTTTTCCATTTTTTACGCCACTCAAACGGCCTATTGCAAACTGGACAAGTTTTAATAGAAAGATTTTTCAAAATTTATAATTTTCTTTTATGAGTAGATTTAAATCTAGTTGAATCTTTAAGGGCCATATGTTTTGTATTTCTTCCCGAAACTCTCTTTCTCCAGACTTTGAAAGATTTGGGTTTAAGATTTTGACGCATAATTTTTATCGCATCTTCCTCTTTTAAACCAAATTGATACTCAATAGCTTCAAAGGGTGTTCTATCTTCCCAACACATTTCTATTATTCTGTCTATATCGATACTTTCCATATTTATTTTTCACATTGTGAGGTACAAAGTTTTTCAATATCGGATCTACCTGTAATTTGAAGTCTATATTTTGCCCAATATTTGTAAACCAATCTCAATAATGGAGATAAGAGCTTAATCTTCAAGGGATAATAAACCCAAACCAAACCAACTAATTCATAAGAATATGCAAGTACATCTAGTCCCCTAATAATTTCACCATTTTCAATGATCCCATGCAGGTTTACATAGCTTCTGAATATGAGATGTCATTAAAAAGACTTTGATCATAATCCTTACTATTAATATCTATAAATGCAATTTGATTTAATCTATCTCTTTTTTTAAGAAAATTTGTTTCTCTCAAACAAAGTGGACAACCACCATCGAATAAAAAGGTTAATTTATTTTTCATATTTTTATTCAAATATAGAAATTAAAAAACTTTTATGTGGAATAAAAAATTTTTTTAGAGTACAAGCTTTATAAAGCCTTAATAATTACCAGTTCTAATTTAGTGAAATTATATTATCTTATTAATTAATAAGCCATTGATTAAGGGATACATCAATGGTTTAAAACTATTTATGATCATTCATCTAGAAGATGAACTCCTTCTCCTACGTCAGGAGTAAATTTACAATATTTTTCAAAAATAAGTCCAACACCTCTCATTTTTTCTCCTAATTCATCGTTAAATTGATTCCATTCTTCCGATTCACGATCAGGTAAATCCCACCCTTGTTTTTCTACCATACTTGTTATTACTGTATAGTCCCATTCTATGTATGCCATTGAGTTAATTTAAACTACCAAAATATTATAAACCAAGAGATTTAATAGGTAATCAATATTTTTTGCATATAATTTAAAAGTGTGAAAAAATTATAAATGTCAATTTTGCCAAGAAGATTTGAACGAATCAAAAGTGTTTTAGATTGCAGAATGAAAAACTTGACTGTTTTAGTTGAGGATGTCAATAAGCCTCATAATTTATCTGCGATATTAAGGACATGTGATGCGGCAGGAGTTTTCGAAGCAAATTTTATTAGCAAAACGAATGCCGTTAAGACTTTTAATAGTACTGCTCAAGGAAGTCAAAAATGGGTGAAACTGAATAATCATGAAAACACTATTACGGCAATATCTGATTTAAAGAATAAGGGTTTTAAATTATATGGAACGACTCTTAATAGTGAATCAGTAGATTATAGAAATTTTGATTATTCTCAAAATACATGTTTTGTTTTAGGAGCAGAAAAATGGGGACTAAGTAATGAACTTATATCAATGGTTGATCAATCAATTTTTATACCTATGAGAGGCATGGTTCAATCTCTGAATGTTTCAGTTGCTGCTTCTATATTATTATTTGAAGCTATTCGCCAAAGGAAGAAAAAAGGTATATTGCCAGCTAATGGAGAAGGTTTAAATATAGATGAATATCAAAAAACACTTTTTGAATGGTGTTACCCAGAATTAGCTGCGATTTATAAAAAATCAGCTAAAAAATATCCAAAGTTAAATGATCAAGGAGAACTTTATCCTATTACAAATAACTAAATTCATTCAGAATTTTGACTATCAAAAATTTCTTCTAGATCCTCTCCTATAAAAGAAAGACCTAAAACTAAAAAAAACATTGCCAAACCTGGAAACAAAGCTGTCCACCATATACCTGTAGGTAAAGCGGCAAGAGCAAGATTTAAATCACTTCCCCACTCTGGGACATCTGCAGGAACACCAAGACCTAAAAATCCTAAGCTTCCTAATACCAAAACAGCATCCGCAGCATTTAGTGTAAGCAGAATAGGCAAAGGTGTTATTACATTTGGGAGAATATATTTAAAAATAATTGTTTTAACATCAGCTCCTGAAACTTGAGCTGCCTCCACGTAAGTTTCGGATTTAACCAATATTGTCTGATTTCTGATTAATCTAAAATATTGAGGCGCGTAAACAATACACAATGCCAAAGCTGCGTTAAGGATACCCTTACCCAAGACAAAAGCCACAACAACTGAAAGCAAAATTACAGGTATTGAAAAAATAGTATCCATTATTAGTGATAAGCATTTATCAAAAAAACCACCAAAATATCCACTTAATAATCCTAATGGCAAACCCAAACTTATTGAAAAAAGAATAGCTAAGAACACAACTTCTATCGCTAAGGATGATCCTTGCAAAGTTCTTAAGCAAACATCTCTTCCTAATCTATCTGTGCCACAGAAATGATTAAGCGAAGGAGGTGCAAAGATATCATTGCTTATAATTGAGAATGAATAACCAAAAAAATTATTGGCCTCTAAAAATTTCATTATTAAAACAACAAGAAGATAAAAAAGTACGATTAGAAATCCAGCTTTTCTGATATTTGCGCCTACACGATTAAATGAGTTAATATCCAAAATCTTTTTTACAGAGATGACTGAAATATACCCAATTCTTTTAAAAAAAAATAGCTATTAATTTTAAATTTTAAAAAATTACTGGTTTAATTTTAGGACTGCCATAAAAGCTTCTTGAGGAACTTCAACTTTGCCCATTGCCTTCATCCTCTTTTTACCTTTGGCTTGTTTCTTTAAAAGTTTCTTTTTCCTAGAAATATCTCCTCCATAACATTTAGATAAAACATCTTTGCGTAAAGCACTTATACTTTCACTTGCAATAATCCTGCTCCCGATTGATGCTTGAATAGGTATTTTAAATTGTTGTTTTGGAATAAGTTCTTTTAATTTCTCAACTAAACTCCTGCCAATTCCATAAGCCTTATCTTTATGAACAATAGAAGTTAATGGATCTGCTCTTTCTGAATTTATTAGAACATCTAATCTAACAAGGTCATTCTTTCTATAGCCAATCAAATGATATTCCATTGATGCATAACCTTGGGTCCTACTTTTCATTTGATCAAAGAAATCTGTAACTACTTCTGCTAAAGGAATTTCGTAAATCAAAGTAACTCGATCTGTTGTTATGTATTTCATATCTATAAATACTCCTCTTCTTTCCTGACATAAACCCATTAATGTTCCATTAAATTCATTGGGAGCATAAATTTCCATTTTCACATAAGGCTCTTCTATTGATTCTCTAAGTTGTGGATCAGGAATTGTAGAAGGATTATCAATAAAGATATGTTCCTGCTGATTTAAATTAACCTTATATATAACTGATGGTGCCGTTACGATTAGATCCAAATCATATTCTCTTTCTAATCTTTCTTGAACAATCTCCATATGAAGAAGTCCTAGGAATCCGCACCTAAATCCAAAGCCCATTGCGCTACTGGTTTCGGGCTCATATTTTAAAGCTGCATCAGATAATTGTAATTTTTCAAGTGATACTCTTAAATCTGGAAATTGATCAGCATCAGTCGGGAATAAGCCACAAAAAACCATAGGATTTGCTGTCTTATAACCAGGCAAAGGATCATTTGCAGGTGAATTTAAAAGAGTAATCGTATCTCCGACTCTCGCATCGGCAACTGATTTTATAGAAGCAGCTAAATAACCAACTTCTCCTGCATGTAATTCATCAACTTGCTGCTGATCAGGTGCCATTATTCCTATTTCATCAAGTTCATAATTTTTTTTACTCGCCATTAATAATATCTTTTCTCTCTTATTAAGAGACCCAGATATCACTCTAAAATAAACAACGACTCCTCTGTACGGATCATAATAAGAATCAAAAATGAGTGCCTTTGTAGGTAGTTTAATTTCATCTTGAGGAGGAGGCACTCTTCTTACAATTGCTTCCAAAATATCTTTAATACCAACTCCAGTTTTTGCTGAACAATTTATTGCATTAGATGTATCAAGCCCAATAATTTCTTCTATTTCTTGTTTTATTTTTTCAGCATCAGCACCTGGTAAATCAACTTTATTTAAAACAGGAATTATTTCAAGATTATTTTCTAAGGCAAGATAAACATTAGCTAAGGTTTGAGCTTCTACTCCTTGACTTGCATCAACAACGAGTAAAGCACCTTCACAAGCCTGAAGAGATCTACTAACCTCATAAGAAAAATCAACATGTCCTGGTGTATCTATTAAGTTCAAAACATATTCTTGAGAATCTTCAGCTTTATATTTCATCCTAGCGGCCTGTAATTTGATAGTAATTCCTCTCTCTCTTTCTAGATCCATACTGTCCAAAAATTGTTCTTGCATATCCCTTTGCTGCACAGTACCAGTATCTTGGAGCAACCTATCAGCAAGGGTAGATTTACCATGGTCAATATGAGCAATTATGCAAAAATTTCTTATTTTTGAAACAGATATATCAGTCATTTAGAAAGAAAAAATCTCCTCTTATTACATCTTGATTAATATTAGCTAATTAGAATTATGGATGGAAACCAAAAATCGAATTATTTCTTTTTTTGATGTCTTTTATGAAGGTACTGTCATTTTCAAAGACCGATAGTTCTGGATAAATCAAGTCATTTATTTTTTTCTGTAGATTATGCTTGTCGTTTAAAAATAAAACAGATTTTTCTAGAACCTCAACCATAATTGAAACCGCAGTACTTGCTCCGGGAGAAGCCCCTAGCAAAGCAGATAATGATCCATCAGATGAATTCACAATCTCTGTTCCAAATTTCAAAAAACCACCACCTTCAGTTTGTTTAATTATTTGGACTCTTTGACCAGCATTCTTTAAGTACCAATCAGAGGGATTAGCTGATGGCATCATATTCTTTAAATTCTCAACTCTTGAGTTATGGCTCTTTAATGATTGTGATATTAGGTAATTAATTAAATCATTGTTCTTGAAACCAACGTCTAACATAGAAAAAATATTATTCTTTTTAATTGAATTCAATAAGTCAAAGTATGAACTTTGCTTTAAAAATTTTGTTGTAAATCCAGCAAAAGGTCCATATAAAAGAAGTTTTTTATTATCAATCCATCTGGTATCTAAATGAGGCACAGACATTGGTGGCGATCCAATTTCAGCCTTACCATAAACTTTTGAGTTATGTTTTTCTGTTAGATCTTTTTTCTCGCAAATAAGCCATTTCCCACTAACTGGAAATCCGCCATAACTCTTTGCTTCTGGAATTTTTGATTTTTGCAAATAATTAATTGTTTTCCCACCAGCACCAAGAAAAACATAGCCAGTTCTAATTGAAGTTTTTCTACCTTCTGAACTAATTTCTAGTTCCCATTGTTTTTTATCAATTTTCTTTAAATCTACTAATTCTGTTTTGTATCTAATTTCAACATTTTTGTTTAAAGAAACTAATGACAAATACTCTTTAGTCAAAGCCTCAAAATTAATATCAGTTCCTCTACCTATTCTTGTAGCAGCAATTTTAGTAAATGGGTTCCTATCTTTTGTTACTAGAGGAGCCCATGATGAAATTTCATCAAAAGATGTAGAAAATTCCATCTCGATAAATTCAGGGTTTTCGGTCATTTTCTGAAATCTTTTTTTTAAAAAAGAAATATTATCCTTACCAGACACAAAGCTAATGTGAGGAATAAATTTTAAAAACTTTTTAATATCAATTTTCCCTGCTTCATATAATGAGGCCCATAAAGACATAGATCTTTCAAAAGAACGATTTATTGAGAGCGCTTTATCTATTTTTATATTTCCATTTTCATCTAAAGAGGTATAGTTTAATTCGCAATTAGCTGCATGTCCTGTACCTGCATTATTAAAAGCGCCAGTACTTTCACTTCCTGGAGTATTTAATTTTTCTATAATAAGTAACTTTATATCTGGTAAAACTTCTGAAATTAAGAGGGCTAAAGTACTGCTCATTATCCCTGCTCCTACTAAGACTGCATCAAAGTTGCTATTCTCATGAGTAGGATTTTTAAATGAAGTCACAACAGAAAATTATCTTTTTTGCAATTAATCAAATTTCTTTCTACGCTTATTATAAAGTTAATTCAAAATTATGAGTACTGAAACACTTTCGCTGACAAATGAAAATGTTGAAAAAGTTCTGGATGAGCTCAGACCTTTTTTAATATCTGATGGAGGTAATGTAGAAATTGCAGAAATAGATGGTCCAATTGTCAAAGTCAGACTTCAAGGGGCATGTGGTAGTTGTCCAAGCAGTACTATGACCCTAAAAATGGGTATTGAAAGAAAGTTAAAAGAAATGATTCCTGAAATAAGCGAAGTTGTACAGGTTTTATAAAATTTTTAACTGAAAAATATATTACTTAGTTTCTAATTCCTTCAACAAAGAGGATTCCATATCAAGGCAATCAATAGGAAGGCCTTGACCAATAGCGATTAAGAGAGGTGCAAGAATTCCTAGAGTAAAAACTAAATTTGATTGGCTTACATCATATTTACTCAAAGTAAAAGTTATCAAATAAATAATTGAAAAATAAGCATGTAGGGAAAAAAATTCTTTTGGCTTTAGGACTGGCCACCTTAAAGTATTTCCCAAAAAATATAAAAAACCTGTCATAAAAAAATAGTTACATGAAAATTAAACCAAATATAAACATAATCCTTTTTAGAGACTATTTATAAAAAAATTTACCTAAGATAATAATTAAAGAAACATTAAAAATTAGTTTATATTTGTAAAAGATAGACATCCTTAGAAAAATAAGCTTATAATAATTATTGTAGCAATAGCTACTTTTTCGTTCACTCTCACCTGAGAGCGCAGTTCGAGTCATACCATGGAACGGGGGATGGCCGTGTTGTCACATCGAAACATGACTACTTTAACTTACAGAGGTAAAAACTACGTTCAAAACAAAGAAGCTGCTAAAAAGCAACTTGTTGAACTTACCTACAGAAGAAACGTATACACCAACAGAATGGATGACGCTTCTTCAAGTAATGAAAAAGCAGACTTAAATTATAGAGGTGTAAATTACACTAGATAATTTAAGTCAAAAAAGTAGAAGCCCCTTAATCAGGGGCTTTTTTTTTGGCTATATTTATCAAGAGTCCTTTTAAAAATATGTCTGAAAGTTGCTGTAATACAAACGCATCGAATAAAGTACCTAATCAATTCGATCATAAAGATGCGATTCAAGAAAGATATGGGTCAGCCGCACTAGAAAAAGAAAGTTGTCTTTGTACACCAGTTGGGTTTAATCCCGTTTTACTTGAAGCAATTCCTCAAGAGGTTATAGAAAGAGACTATGGATGTGGTGATCCAACAAAATATGTTCAAAAAAACGATATTGTCTTAGATCTTGGAAGTGGTAGTGGCAAAAATGCTTTTATTTGTGCACAAATTGTTGGAAAAGAAGGGAAAGTTATTGGAGTTGATCAGAATCCTGACATGCTTTCTTTATCTAGATCAGCCTCTAAAGAAGTTACAAAAAATATAGGTTTCAATAATACAGAATTTCTTGAAGGATCAATTGAAAAACTTGAAGAATTAGATAAAGATTTAAATCCATTAATCGCCGACAAATCAGTTGATATTATTTTAAGTAATTGCGTTTTAAACTTGGTAAGTCCAGAATCTAGAAATAACCTTCTAAGAAATATAAAAAGAGTTTTAAACGATAATGGAAGAATTGCAATTAGCGATATTGTCTCTAACAAAAAAGTTCCTTTAAGATTGCAAAATGATCATGATCTATGGACAGGATGTATTAGTGGAGCATGGTATGAACCAGAGTTTATAAGTGACTTTCAAGAACTTGGTTTTAAAAATCTAGAATTTGCAGAAAGGAGCGCTGAACCTTGGAAAGTAATTGAGGATATTGAATTTAGAACAGTAACTTTAGTAGGCAATATTTAAAAAAATTCAAAAGTTTAAAAATATAATTTAAATTTCCATGAGAAATAATCTAAGAGATCAAATACCAGCATTAAGAAATAAGTATTATTTCAACTATGGTGGTCAAGGACCATTACCAAAATCTTCTCTAGAAGCAATATTTAAAACTTGGGAAATTATCCAAGATTTAGGACCATTTACTAATGATATGTGGCCTTTTATTTACAAAGAAATATTGACCACAAAAAGAATCATTGCGCAAAAATTATGTGTCAATTCAAAGAATGTAGCTTTAACCGAAAACATCTCTTCCGGTATGATTTTGCCCTTTTGGGGAATAAAAGTAGAAGAGGGAGAAGAGTTGTTAATAAGTGACTGTGAACATCCTGGAATAGTGGCTGCAAGTCGAGAATTTTGCAGAAGAAATAAATTAATATTCAAAATTTTGCCAATCCAAAAAATTAAAAATCTAAACGACGCAAATATAATTTTAGAGATTTTGAAAAATCTAAATAGTAAGACTAAGATCCTAATTATTTCTCATATTTTATGGAACTTTGGATATAAAATTCCTTTAAAACAAATTGCTATCGAATTAAAAAATAATCGAGAAAATTCTTATTTACTTGTTGATGGTGCTCAAACCTTTGGGCACATAAATATTGAAAAAGAAGTTTTTTATTCTGATTTATATTCAATAACTTCTCATAAATGGGCATGTGGACCAGAAGGACTTGGAGCCATTTATGTCTCAGATAGATTTATTCATGAAACAGATCCAACAATAATTGGTTGGAAATCATTAAAAAAAGAACAAGGCATTTATGAGCCTTCAGATAATCTTTTTCATGATGATGCAAGGAAATTTGAAATAGCCACCTCTTGTATTCCTTTACTTGCTGGACTCCGGAATTCTTTAGATCTTTTGGATAAAGACTGCCATGAAAAAGAAAAAAACAAACATATCAGAAAATTAAGTGGAAAACTTTGGGATGAATTAAATCAATTAAAGTGTGTTGAATTAGTTTTAGAAAAAAAATATTTAAATGGGATTGTTAGTTTTAATATCGAAAATATTAAAGATAAGGATAAATTTGTAAAGAAACTTGGAAAAAAGAAAATTTGGATTAGAGTTTTAGAAGATCCAAAATGGTTTAGAACATGCGTACATCAAATGACTACAGAAGATGAGATTGATTTACTTGCTAAAGAAATAAAAAAAATATTGACTTAAAGATCTATTGATATAAAGAAAAAATTTAGCTTACCAAGGTATCTCCGAGTTGTCCCATGCAATAAATTTTCCTGTAGATTCTGGTGATTGATTTTTAATAATATTGATCAAGAATTGGGAGGATTTTTCTTTACTAAATAATTTATGTTCTGGAACAAATTTATGAAAAGGTCTAGATAAATCAGTATCTACTGTTCCTGGATGAAGCAATGTGATAGTAGCCTTTGGGAAACGTCTAGCCCATTCAATACTTAAAGATTTAAAAAACTGGTTTTGCGCAGATTTTGCAGCTCTATATGAATACCAACCTCCAGTTTGATTATCTCCAATGCTACCCACTCTTGCACTTATACTTGCAAAATTAAAATCAAAATCTTTTGGTATAAATTCTTCAATAGCTTTAGCTAATAAAATAGGAGAAAAGGCATTTATTGAAAAACTTTCCATCATATTTTTTTTATCAAGATGTTGTAATCTTTTTTCTGGTTGAAGAGAATCACTATGAAGTCTACCTGTAGCATTAACAACTAGCCTTAATTTTGAAGGATGATTTGATATTTTATTTTTCAACTGCAAAAGGGATTGAGAATCCTCTATATCTAATTCCCAAAAAGAATTAAATTCACTTTTTCTTCCACACAAAACAACATCTAAATCTTTTTCACTTTCATTCAAATCTTGAGCTAATTGTGTTCCAATTCCACCTGCGCCTAAAACTAAGGCTAAGCCTTTCATTTTATTAAAAATAACTTCATTGATTCTAAGAAACTTCTCTTGTGATTTGCGTAAAGATCTTTCTTATTTAATGAAGAAATTTTACTGAGATTTATTTTTTTCTTTTAATAATTTATAAGCTATTTTTCTATCATCAAAATTAATAACTTTATCATTGAGAATTTGGTAGTCTTCATGTCCTTTGCCTGCAATTAAAACAATATCTTCTTTATTAGCAAATTTAATAGATTCATTTATTGCTTTAAATCTATCAATCTCAATTGTTATTTTTTCTCTTTTTTTTATACCCATCAAAATATCATTTACTATCTTTTGGGGTTCTTCTGATCTTGGATTATCTGAAGTTATAAAAAGTTGATCAGAAAACTCTTCAGCTATTGATCCCATTAAAGGCCTTTTACTACGGTCTCGATCTCCGCCACAGCCAAAAACAGTGATGAGTTTACCTTCACAAAGTTTTTTAATTGCTTGCAAAACTTTTTTTAATCCATCAGGAGTGTGGGCATAATCAACAATTACTGTTGGAAGTGATCTTAAAACGACGTCATTATCAATTTGTATTTTCTCCATTCTCCCAGGAGCACCAGGGAAAGATTGTATTAACTTTGATAGATCTTTTAAAGAAAAATTAAGTTTATACAAAATTGTTATTGCTTGAATCGCATTCATTAAATTAAATTCACCAACAAGTGGAACAAAAAGTTGAATTTGTTCCCTAGGTGTATGAAAAATACAGGTGGAACCACTTTCAGTAAATTTTTTATCTGTTACGAAAAAAAAATCATCATTTTCACATTCACTTTCAGTAATCTTTGTAGAGACTAATGAAGATCTTTTGTCAAGATCAGATGATAATTTAGATATCCAATGGTCATCATGATTTAATACACAAATTCCATCTTTTTCTTTTAAGTAAGGTGGGAAAAATAATTTTCTTTTTGTTTGAAAATATGATTCCATATCTGAATGATAATCAAGATGATCTTGAGTTAAATTAGTAAAAATAGCCGCCTCGAATTCACATCCTGATATCCTGTTTTGAGCAATAGAATGAGAACTTACCTCTAATATCGCGAATTCAGATTCTACCTCAACAGCAGCATTTAATTTCTTTTGAAGTTTATCGGCGAAATCAGTTGTATGAGAAGCAACTTCTGAGAAGCCAGGCCATCTATTGAGCAATGTCCCAAATAATGCAGTCTTTTTCCCTAATTTTTTTAAAAGATATTCCAATAAAAAAGTAATTGTCGTTTTTCCATTTGTACCCGTAACACCAATAAGTTTAAGTTTTCTTGAAGGCCTATTCCAAAACTCAGCGACTATTTGACCAAAAATATAATGTAAATTATCCTCTATAACCAAAATCCTTTCTCGATCAATAGATCCAATTTCCTCTTTTGCAGCAGACCCAATAATGGCAGCCTCGGCGCCATTTTCAATTGCCTCAATACAATATTTTCCTCCATCAACATTTAAACCAGGCATACCTAAAAATAAAGTTCCTTTTTGAACTTCTTTAGAGTTAAAAGAAATATTATTGATTTCATTATCGATTAAATCTAATGAAGGAATAATTCCTACCAAATCTAAAAGTTTATGTAATTTTATAGATCTCATATAAAAAAATTATTTCTCCAGAATGGTACTAATATTTTTTTGAAACCAATTCTTTAATTGATCATCTTTTAATCTTGGAGAAATGCGAGGCAATTCTATAATCTCCTCTGAACTAATTCCTTCAACAGCAATAACAGGTACTTCATAATCATATTTTTTATATTTATCTTTATATAAATCGAACCTATCAATATCAATTTCTTTGAGCTCCTCTAGATTAGGGAATAACTCATTCAGATTTATTTTTGCCAGTTTGTTTTTTAATGAATCACAAAGGCAACATCCCTGCCTAACAAAAATAAATATTTTCATTAATTTATTCAGGCACAGGGTCACATCCACAGGGAGTTAAAGGATGACATCTGCTTAATCTTCTTAAAGTTAACCACCCTCCCTTCCAAGGACCATGTCTAGTAATTGCCTCATATCCATAAGAACTACAACTTGGAATAAATCTGCATCTTGGTCCGAAAAAAGGAGAAAACCACTTTTGATAAAACGAAATCATAAAAAGAAGTATAGAAGTAATTGATTTATTAATAGTTTTGAACACTTTAATGATGTAAAATAATATTTCCAGTAGTAATTAGTTTAATTGAATTTAATCAATTAACCAATTTATTGCAAATTTCTATTTAATTTAAGATTATGTCAAGATACCGCGGCCCCAGATTAAGGGTTACGCGTCGCTTGGGAGAACTACCAGGTCTCACCAGGAAAGCTTCAAAGAAGTCTAATCCTCCAGGTCAGCACGGCCAAGCCCGTCGCAAGCGATCAGAATATGCAATTCGTCTAGAAGAAAAGCAGAAACTTAGGTTTAATTATGGAGTTTCTGAAAAACAACTAGTACGTTATGTAAAAAAAGCTAGAGCTCAAGAAGGATCTACAGGAACTAACCTACTAAGACTTTTAGAAAACAGACTTGATAATGTTTGTTTTAGATTAGGTTTTGGAGGGACCATTCCAGGCTCAAGACAATTAGTAAATCATGGCCATGTAACCGTTAATGGAAAGGTTCTTGATATTGCTGGTTATCAATGCAAGTCAGGCGATGTAATCGGAATTAAAGAAAACAAAGCAAGCAAAAACCTTGTAGAAAGTAATATAGAATTCCCTGGTTTAGCAAATGTTCCACCTCATCTTGATTTAGACAAACCTAAATTAACGGGAAAAATAAATGGGAAATGCGATAGAGAGTGGGTTGCTCTTGAAATAAACGAACTACTAGTTGTTGAATATTATTCAAGAAAAGTTTAATACTACTTTTCTTTGGATTATTAAATCACTCATTTTTTAAAAGAGTGATTTAATTTACTTCTTATTTTTAAAAATAATGGTAAATAAGGAAAATAATATAAAAAAGCCAGGTTTTAAGACCTTATCTATTCACCATGGGGAAACATTTGCAGAAGAAACTGGATGCGTTATGCCTCCTATTTTTTGTACATCTACTTTCAAACATGGAAATAAAGATAATTTCGACTACACAAGATCAGGCAATCCAAACTTTAGAATTCTGGAAAGCGTCCTTAAATCAATAGAAGATTCTAAATACTGTACAGTTTTTGGATCTGGAATTAGCGCGGTAACTGCAATTTCATCAACACTAAAATCAGGTGACAAGATACTCTGCGAGTCAAATCTCTATGGTTGTACAGTGAGGATGTTCGAAAAAGTTTTCAAGAAATTTGGACTAGAAGTTTTATACACAGATTTTACAAACGAAAATAATATCAAAAAGATTTCATACTTCGAGCCAACCTTGATATGGCTAGAAAGTCCAACTAATCCACTTTTGAAGGTACTTGATATTAAGGCGATTTGTGATGAAGCTAATAAACTACAAATCCCAGTAGTTGTGGACAACACCTTTTCAACGGCACTTATTCAAAAACCATTGGACCTTGGTGCAACACTATCACTCGTAAGCACAACAAAATTCATTAATGGACATAGTGATGCACTTGGTGGAGCAGTACTTACAAATAATGAGGTATGGAATAGTAAGATGCTTTTCTCTCAAAAAGCTCTAGGGCTTCAACCATCTCCCTTTGATAGTTGGCTCATTACCAGAGGAGTAAAAACTCTTCCTTTAAGAATCGAACAACAAACGCAAAGTGCAAAATTAATTTCTGAAGAATTAGAGAATCATAAAATAATTAGTAAAGTAATTTATCCTTTTAATCAAAAACATCCGCAATTTAATTTAGCAAAATCGCAAATGAGCTCTGGAGGTTCGATGATCACCATAAAATTAAATCTTAAAAAAGAGGATACTTTTAAATTTTGCAAATCTCTCAAATATTTCTCGCTAGCAGAAAGCCTTGGAGGAGTTGAAAGTTTAATTTGTCACCCCGCAACAATGACTCATGCTTCTATTGATGATGAAACAAAAAATCTTTTAGGGATAGATGATGCTCTTGTCAGATTATCGATTGGATGTGAAGAAACAAACGATTTAATCTCAGACATATTATTTGCTTTAAAAAAATTCTGAAAATTGAGAGATTTACTTAAAAACCCTATATGGAAAAATTTAGAGTTGGGATATTCTATTCCTGATAGTATTCATGCTGTTTCTGTAGCATTACCAACTTGGAATGATGTAATAAATTACGAGGAAAAAAATCAAGAATGCATGCATTTATTGAAGTCCATTTACCCAAGATTCGGGCTAAACCCCATAGTGAAAAGATTATGCGAAAAAGTAAAAAAGGAAAATTACTACAACAATAAAAGTATCTGGCCATATCCTAATGAAAGGATAGCTTTTAAAGCTAAAAAATACATTGATAGAAATACTTCTGAACAATTCTCATTAATAGAAAAAAGAGATAATTTAGCTCTCTTAATAACTAAAAAAGAAGGAAGTATTTATGCAAAATCTTTTTGGCAACATACTGGTCTTGGCATATCTTCAAGGGCTGCCGCTGTAGAACTAGGTCTTGAAGATTGCCCTCCAAAATCTTACGTAAATGAATGTTCTCAAAGAATAAAAAATAGAATTTCTAAATCTACAAAAATTAACTCTAATGATATTCACTTAACTTCATCTGGAATGTCTGCATTGCATACATCATTAGAAATCATATATAAATTATTTCCAGCTAAACCAACACTCCAAATTGGTTTTCCATATGTAGATGTACTTAAATTACCAATGAATATCTTTCATGGAGCCAAGTTAATTACAGAAGAAAATTGCGAGGATATTGAATTAGAAATCAAAAGCATAAATCCATCAGCATTAATTATTGAACTACCGAGTAATCCAATGCTCAAATGTGTAAACATTAAAAAAATTTCAAAAATAGCAAGAAAGTTAAATATTCCCTTAATTGTTGACGATACAATTGGTTCAAATTTAAATATAAATTCCCTAGAACATGCAGATATAGTTTTTACTTCACTTACAAAAATTTTTTCAGGTAGTGGTGATATTCTTGCAGGATCATTAATACTAAATCCAAAAAGCAAATGGATTGATCAATTTAGAAATGCATTAAACGAGATTAATCTCCCAACACTTTCCGATGGAGATACAGTTTATCTAGAGAAAGTTAGTAGAGATGTAAATCAAAGAGTTTTTGAACAAAATAAAGCATGTTTAGAATTAAAAAAAAGATTAGAGACCCATAGCGAGATTAAAAATATTTTCCATCCTGAAAATTGTCCAAATTTTAATTCTTTACTTACTTCTAATGGAGGATACGGCTGCTTATTATCATTTGAATTAAATGGAGGATTGAAAAAAGCTAAGAAATTTTATGATTCTCTTCAAGTATCTAAAGGACCTAGTTTAGGTACAAAATTTACTCTAGTTTGTCCTTATGTTTTACTAGCTCATTATGACGAGTTGGATTGGGCTGAAAGTTTTGGTATACCATCGCACCTTATTAGAGTATCAGTTGGATTAGAAGACCAAGATCAATTATGGAAAAGCTTTTCTGAAGCCCTAAATAATTTCTAAATTCCTAGTATTTACCGTATAGAAACTTATATGCTCTTTTTCTGAATAATAGTTAGTATTAAAATATATTTTCTCAATATATAAATGGCAAAAATTTATGAGGACAACAGTTTTGCTATTGGAAACACTCCATTAGTAAAATTAAAATCAGTTACTAAAAACGCGAAAGCTACAGTACTTGCAAAAATTGAAGGTAGAAACCCCGCTTATAGTGTCAAATGTAGGATTGGCGCAAACATGATTTGGGATGCAGAGAAAAGTGGGAAACTTACAAAAGACAAAACTATTGTTGAGCCAACTTCTGGAAATACAGGAATTGCTCTAGCTTTTACTGCTTCAGCAAGAGGTTATAAACTGATCCTTACAATGCCAGAATCCATGTCAATTGAAAGAAGAAGGGTTATGGCAGTGTTGGGTGCTGAAATTGTTTTAACAGAGGCATCTAAAGGTATGCCTGGAGCAATAGCTAAGGCTAAAGAAATTGCAGAAAGTAATCCTTCTCAATATTTCATGCCAGGTCAATTTGATAATCCAGCAAACCCTGAAATTCATTTCAAAACTACTGGACCAGAGATCTGGGATGATTGCGATGGTGAAATTGATGTTTTAGTCGCAGGGGTTGGAACTGGTGGTACAATTACAGGAGTTTCAAGATACATTAAGCAGGAGAAGGGCAAAAATATCACTTCTGTAGCTGTAGAACCCTCACATAGTCCTGTTATTACACAGACAATGAATGGAGAAGAGGTTAAATCTGGACCACATAAAATTCAAGGAATTGGAGCAGGATTTATTCCTAAGAACCTTGACTTGTCAATTGTTGATAAGGTTGAACAGGTAACAAATGACGAGTCAATCGAGATGGCTCTTAGATTAGCAAAAGAAGAAGGTCTATTAGTTGGAATATCTTGTGGAGCTGCTGCTGCTGCTGCTGTTAGATTAGCTGAACAAGATGAATATGCGGGAAAAACTATTGTAGTTGTTCTACCTGATTTAGCAGAGAGATATTTATCATCAATTATGTTTACTGAAGTTCCAAGCGGAATCATTCAAGAACCAGTCAAAGCCTAAATCTATTTTTTCTCCAGTAATGAATCTGGTGAAATATACATAGCATCGCCATAAGAGAAAAATCTAAATTTTTCTTTTATGGCTTTTTTATACAAATCTAATAATCTTTCTCTACCAATCATTGCACTTACTAATAGTAATAATGAACTTTTAGGAAGATGAAAATTAGTTAATAATCCATCAACTACCTTAAATTTATAACCTGGCTTAATTACTAAATCAACGTATTTCGCTATGGGAATAAAGTCATTAATTTCGTGAGAATAACAACTTTCAAGAGCTCTTACGCTAGTTGTACCAATAGCAATTATTCTTCTATCTGTTTTCTTTATTCTTTTTATTTCCTCCACTACTTCCTTATTAACACTTACCCATTCTTTATGAAGTTTTAAGTTACTTAAATCTTCTTGATCAATTGGTTTGAATGTTCCATAACCCACGTGCAAAGTTATCGGTAAGATTATTACTCCTTTTTTTTTTAGATTGGAAATAAGACTTTTGCTTAAGTGTAAACCAGCTGTTGGTGCAGCAACTGCCCCCGGATTAGTTGCATACTCAGTTTGATAACTTTTCTCATGAAAAGATTCTTCTTCGGATTTTTTTATATAAGGAGGGAGTGGGATTTCCCCGTATTTATCAAGAAGGTCATTCATTGAATTGAGACAAGTTATATTTTCCGGAAATTTAATAAATCTCCCTCCAGTTTCTTCATCAACCCCATCAACAATCAAATTAATATCTTGTGCTAAAGGAGATTTTAATTTTAATTTTCTATTTTTTTTTAACTTTTTCGCTGGCTTTGCCAAACATAACCAAACACATTCATGGGCTCTTTCTAAAACTAATAATTCGACTAATGTCTTATTTTCTAATTCAACCTTTAACCTAGCTTTCATTACTTTAGTATTGTTTACAACTACAAGATCGCCTTCTCTAAATTCATCTAAAAGATTCTTGGTAAATTTATTAGTTAAGCAGTCTTCTTCTAAAACACTATTTCTAACTATCATCAATCTTGATTCATGCCTAATTGCAGAAGGTTTACTAGCAATTAATGAAGAATCAAGTAAATAATCATAAGCTTCAAGCTTATAATCTCTTTCTTCATTATTAATTTGAGAAATCAATTAAATTCAGGAGACAAGAGTCTCTGGCTCATCTTCAATTAGGGAAGCCAAGTCTTTTAAGAATGAAGCTCCATCAGCTCCATAGATAACTCTATGATCAGCTGTTAGATTGACTTGCATTATTTTTTTAACAGATATTGAACCATCACTATTAGCAACAACGGTTGGTTTCGATGATGCTATGGCTAAAATAGCACCGGTACCTGGAGGAAGAATTGCGTCAAATCTATCAACTCCAAACATCCCAAGGTTAGATAAAGTGAAGGTTCCAGTTGAGTATTCATCAGGTTCTAATTGTTTTGATCTTGATCTTTTTACGAGATCTTTCCATGCCCTAGACAATTCAAACAAATCAGTATTGCATGGTTCTTTTAAAACTGGAGTTATTAGTCCACCATCTTCCATCGCTACAGCAACAGCAATATTTATATTTTCTGGATAAGAAATTCCATTTTCTGAAAAACTTGAGTTAACTTGAGGATGTTTCTTAAGTGTCTTTGCAACTGCCTTGACTAGTAAAGCAGTCATAGTCACTCCGTTCTGTTTTACTTTTTTGTAGAAATTATCTAATTTATCTGTGTTGATGGAGTATCCCACCCTAAAACATGGCACATCTAAACTAGATTCCATATTTTTATTTACCGCTTTTTGAAGAGTATTAAATTGAATTGTTTCTCCAGGATTACCAAAACTATTTCCTGAAGTTTCTGGTTTACTTTCAACTACCAAATTTGAACCAGGAATACTTGCAGGAGAACCACCTTCTCCTATCCATGGTATAGAAACAGGTTGGCCATTAGCTTTTAAAATATCATCGGCTTGAATCCTTCCGTGCGGACCAGATCCATGAACTTTTGCTAAATCAACACCCATTTGAGAGGCTAGTTTTTTAGCTCTTGGAGATGCAATTATCCTCGAAGAACTATTAGTTGTAGCGGCATTAATTTGATCGCTATTAAAAGATGGGGCTGCCTTTTCACTCTTTAATACGACTTCTTTTTCTTGTTTTTCAACAATTTCACTTTGGACCACTGGTTTTTCTTCATTTTTATTGCTTACCAATGCAAGTTGATCCGAGCTAGAAACTTCGGGTTGATTTCCTTTATTTTGTTCTTGAACAGCAGCTATCTCATCCTCATTTTCTACAATAAGACCAATAGTCTCTCCTACTGGTGCAGTGCTGCCGGCAGGCATTAAAACAGCCGCAAGATATCCATCTTGAAAAGATTCAACATCCATATCTGCCTTGTCAGATTCAACAACCAAGACAGATTCACCTCTTTCAACTTTATCTCCTGGATTTTTCAACCATTCCACAATCTTGCCCTCCGTCATAGTAGAACTCAAGGCAGGCATGAATATTTCGTGAGACATAAGAAAATTGTTATTGCATAAGTTTTAAGGGATTTCTACCAAACTTCCTAAAGTTTTTATGATTAAGAACCCTTTAAACTCTTGTTTTAATTATACGAAATCATGTTCACAGTGGGAACTCTTAAAACTTAAGAAAGTAATAATTTAGATCGATTAGAATTTAAAACTTTTCGAAATTAAGATTTACTTATTTTTATCAAAAATACTAAATCTTCTCTTTAATTATTATCTATAGATTGAATAACTCCATCTTTAACAGTTATGGAGACTTGCATTTTTTCAATAAGATTGTCGCCCACAGTGACATCACAGAAACTATCCACTTGTCCTTGATCAACAATTTCATCCATTTTTAATTCGCGAACTTGACTCTGTTGTTGAAGTAGATTTCTTTTTTGTTCTTCAATTTCATTTCGTTTTTCTGCGACTTGTTGTTGCACTTGACTAACTTGTTCTTGAACTCTTGGATCTAAAGGATTAACCGATTGGGATCTAATATTATTTACTATTTGCTGCCCCTCCTGCTCAAGTTGAGATAATTGCTGGTCAATGTTTGAAATTGCTTTACTTAATTCTTTTTCAGCATCTTCCTTCCAAGTTGGTGTAACTACAGCTTTAATAGCTATTGAGCGCTTTATAGATATTGAGTTTTTTGTTTCCATAAAAAATTAAATTACCTTTTCAATATAGATAGAACAACTCAAATTTTCTTACTAAATTTGTTTTCATACATATTTTCTATTTGTAATGAATACTTTTTTTCTATTTCTTTTCTTTTTTGTTTAAGAGTTTGTGTTAACAAACCATTTTCCAAAGTAAAGGGCTCAACAAAATAACAATCTAATATTTGTTCTTCTGATCTAGCTCCTAATCGACTTTTAAGCAAATTATTAATTTGTGATTTAAAAAATGCACCAATATTCTTATTAAGGTTTAATTTCGAAAGGTCTTCTTCTTTAAACTTGTTTTTAACCAATTCGACATTAGGCACTACAAGGGCTGTTAAACATTTCTTATCTTGTCCTAATAGTTGAATCTGATTAATAAATTCAGAACTAAGGATTTCGGTCTCAAGCGGATTCGGTTCTATATTTTCACCACTTGATAGCACTATTGTATCCTTGGCTCTTCCTGTTATAAAAAGAGAACCATTTGGTATTAGAAAACCTAAATCACCAGTATCAAACCAACCATCCTTGGATAAAACATCTTTTGTAGCTAATTCATTATTAAGATAACCTTTCATTACTTGTGGTCCCTTAACAAGAATTTTTCCGACTTCTCTAAACTTCAGAATCTTTTTTTTATTATCATTCACTATTTTTATTTCTGTAAATGCTAGAGGCTGACCTGATGATCCTCTAACATTTAGTTCTCTCCTCCTACAAGTTAATACTGGACTAGTTTCTGTAAGTCCATAGCCCACCAAAACATCTATACCTAAAGATTCAAAAAAAAGATCTACATGTTCTGGCAATGCACCTCCGCCGTTAATAGGAAATTTCAGTTTCTCTCCGCATAGTTGTCTAAGAATATTCGGCCATAAAAAAATAGTCGATAATTTATGTAGAGGGTATCGGCCAATAACAGAAACCAGTAAGGGAATTTTTGATTTTAAAGTTATTTGAGTGATGTCTAAATTTCTTATCTTTCTTAGGCTTCTTTTGAAAACTGAACTATTACTTATCAAAAACTTAATAAGTTTTTGCTTCTTGGAAGGCATTTTTTTCAACGCCTGAAAAAAACCATCATGTATAGCTTCCCATAGTCTTGGTACAGTCGCCATTACAACAGGTTTTATTTGTGTAATATCATCTTTCAAGAATTTTGGAATTGTATAGTACTGAGAACAACCACATGAAAAAAAGAAATATTCAGCACTTCTCTCATAAGAATGCCAGATAGGTAACACGCTTAATACAGAAGTTCCAGGTTCTGGATCAGCAATATAGGCTAAATTAATTATTTGATGTAATAAATTTGCATGAGTCAAGGGCACACCTTTGGGTTTTCCTGTTGTACCTGAGGTGTAAAGAATAGTAGCAACATCATCAATCTTTGGATTAAATTTTTCAAAAATATTATTTTTTGAATTTACTTTTTCTCCTGCTCTTATAAATTGATTCCAACTTATTAAACTTTCAAATTGTTCATCTTCTAAATTGATTAGAAATTTCAGTCTTTTTTTTAATTCTTCTTTGTTGTTTAACTTTAGCCAAATCTCCTTTGATTGAACTATTAGACCTACTGAATTAGAGTGCTCAATAATATAGTCTAATTCTACTGAAGGAGAATTAATACCTCTCACTGCATTTATAGCTCCTAAACGCATTAAGCCTTGATCAACTACTAGCCACCTTGGAGAATTTTCAGATATTACAGTAACTACATCCCCCTTTACTAAACCATAATTTTCAAAAGAAAAAGAGACTTTTGTTATTAAATCAGCTAACTCAGAATAAGAAAATTTTTCTTTGTATTTCCCTCTTAAATCGCAAACAGCTAAAGTATCACCACATTTAAATTTTAATTTTTCCCAAATTTGATCTATATGATGAAGGTTCTTAATAAAATCTCTATTTTTAGCAAATTTATCTTTTTTATAAAGAGGTTTGGCTGAAGGCCAGTATGCTAAATCACCCATATTTAATTGATTTTGAAATTTTAATTTCTATTTTGATACAAAATCAAAATTAAATTCTTCCTGAATGATTTTTTTAACAATTCTCTTGACTTCTTGAATATTTAAATTTTTGTTGTAATCAATCATATTTGCCATAAGACAATTTTCTATTCCGCAAGGAACAATTTTTTTAAAGTTTTCTAATTCGCAGTCAATATTGATTGAAAATCCATTTATTGTAATCCATCTTTTACAACCAATTCCAATTGAAGCGATTTTCTTATTTCCTATCCAAACACCAGTGAACCCCTCTCTTGAATGACTATCTATTTTAAAAGTTCCAAGAATTTTTATAATAATTTCTTCAATTTTTCTTAAATACCAATTTAAATCTTTATTAAAATTTTTCAAATCTAACACCAAGTAAGTTACTAATTGTCCTGGCATATGACAAGTAGCCTCACCTCCTCTATCAATCTTAAAAACATCATAATTATCATCATACAAAGAAAATAATAAATTATCGTAATTAGATCCTCTCCCCAACGTATAACAAAGTTGATGCTCACCTATCCAAATAAAATCAGGGTTAGAGTTATCTACAATCAATGCCTCCTGATATTCTTTTTGTAATTTATAAACATCATTGAAAAAAGAAATATTATCAGGTTGTTTAATTATTGCTGTTCTATTAACCATATTTAAGTAGATTTAGAAAGTAAGTAAATATTTTTAGATTTGTTATGAAAATTTTAATTCATGGGAAAAATCTTGAGCTCACTGGAGCATTAAAAGAATATACTGAGGCAAAGATAGAAAAAGCAACACATCACTATAAGGATATCGTTAAAGAAGCCGACATACACCTTTCAATAGAAAAAAATCCAAGAGTCTCCTTCCAAACTGCAGAAGTTACTATTTTTGCAAATGGTACTGTAATTAGAGCAGAAGAGAAAACTGAAAATCTATACTCAAGCATTGATTTAGTTTCAAATAAACTTTGTAGAAAATTACGTAAATACAAAGAAAGAAACAATAAAACAATCCATAATAATCAATTTAAAAATAAAGAGTCTTTCCCAATTGAAACTAAGGAATCAAGATTTTTAGATGAAGCTTTACTTAAAGAAGGAATAGAAGCAAGTCTTCCTGAGCCATCTATAAAAAATAAATACTTTGAAATGAATCCAATTTCATCAGAAGCAGCAAGAAAACAATTAGATCTAATTGATCATGATTTTTATGTTTTTCGAAATAAAAAAAATAATGAACTTCAAGTTATATACAAGAGAAATCATGGAGGTTATGGACTGATTCAATCCAAATAACTTTTAAATGCCCAATATTGAATATGAATTAAACGAAAAAATTCATGCAATTATTATTAACCCTTATTTAACTTGGGAAGATTTCTGTGCGAATTGCGATTTAATAAAAAAATATAATATCAAGAATATTTCTACTTCACTGAATTATTTAGATGATTTTAAAAACCGTTTGAGCAATTACAGCGCAAATATAAACGCACTCATTTCTTACCCTTTAGCAGATTTACCAGTTACATTTATTGAAGAACTAGTTAATTTTGCAAAAGATAAAGGTGCAAATGGAATTGAATATATCCCAAACTTTATCAATTTATCCAAGAGAAACTTAGAAACTTTCGCTGCTGAAATTCAGCAAGTGAAGTTATCTGGATTACCAGTTTCAATAATCATAAATAAATCAAAACTACAAAAAGAAGTTTTGTATAATGCGATAGAAATTTCTTTGGAATTAGGAATAAAAAATTTTCAATTCGGGGACGGGTTTGGACCTCCTATTACATCAAATGATTTAGGGGAAATACTTAAAATAACGGGATCCCAAAATCAAATCAAAGCTGTAGGTGGTATAAAAAAGCTGACACAAGTTATTGATTTGTTAGATCATGGGATTAGTAGCGTGGGAACTTCTAATTTTTGTGAGATTTTTCAAGAAATAAAGGTGATTTAATGTCTGGTTCCGTTGAGTGCAGACTAGAAGGTCTCTGTATTAAAGCCTCTCCATTAGGCGAGAATGATAGATTAATAACTATTCTTACTGATGAACAAGGAATTATTCGATTAGCGGTACCTGGCGCTAGGCGTCCAAAAAGTAGTCTGGCCGCAGCTACTCCATTAACATATTTAAGTCTGCAGATTTTTGGGAAAAGAAATCTAAAATCTGTGCGTCAAATTAAAATATTAAAAAGCTATTCTGGTCTAGGGAAAAATATTGAATGTCTTGCAGCTGCGCAAGCAATAACTGAATTAACTTTTTTATTAGTAGGTAATAATGACAAGCAACAAAACTATTTATCTTGTGTTCTTGCACATCTAGATAGAATTTATTTGTATGAAGAATCTAAAGAAGAAGATATTAAAATGCTATCAATGAGTATTCAATCTTTAATCCATCTATTAGCCATCGGAGGTATAAATTTACCAATTCATCATTGCTGTAAAACTGGAGAACCAATTATTCCTCCTTTAGGGAATTGGGAATGGAGTTGTTATTATTTACCAAGTGAAGGGTTTTCATCCATGGAAGATCCTCAAAGTAATCTAAAAATAAATGCATCTGAAGTTGCTCTATTACAGAGACTTCTTTTCCCTGAATTACCAATAAAATCTAATGGAGAGTTATTGGGACCTAAAAAAGTCTGGCTTAAAATATTATTTATTATTGAAACTTGGATCTCTACTCAACTAGAGAAAGATTTATCTTCTCTAAAAATGTTGAGAGAAATATACAATTAGCATTTTTATGAACCATTAATAAATTTTAAGATTATGAATATAGCGACTCTGACTGTTAATTTAATAAATAGTTAATTCAATAAATGTGGTTCATATTGCCTGGTTGGGTAAGAAATCTCCTTTTTGTGGAAATGTAACTTATGGTAATTCAACTACTGAGCAATTAAAGGCCAGAGGCCATAAAATTAGTTTTATTCATTTCGACAATCCTTCTAGTTCAAATTCATCAAAGCCATTATTTCTGGCAAATGATCCTGATGTAAGTCTTCCATATTTAATTAAGTCCCAAGTTTATACAATACCCTCACCAAGAGCAGAAAAAGAGTTAAGGCTATCATTGAAAAGATTAAAGCCTGATTTAGTACATGCAAGCTTAACTTTATCTACTTTAGACTTTAGACTTCCAGAGATTTGTGATGAAATAAATCTTCCACTTATAGGAACATTTCACCCACCATTTGATGCAAAAAATAGAAATTTAACTGCTAGTACTCAACAGTTAACATATCAACTTTATGCTCCCTCTTTATCAAAGTTCGATAAAATAATCATTTTTTCCGAACTTCAAAAAAATGTTCTCTATAAATTAGGAGTACCTAAAGAAAAACAAATAATTATTCCAAACGGTGTTGATGAGAATATTTGGAAACCTTTTTGCGAAAAAAATAAAAAATATGCTCAGGTAAAAAACAAACTTGGAAATGAAAGAATCTTTTTATATATGGGTAGGATTGCTAATGAGAAAAATATCGAGGCACTTTTACGTTCTTGGCGCCAAACAAAAACTCAAAATTGCAAATTAGTTATTGTTGGGGATGGACCAATGAAGCCAACACTTGAAAATAGTTTTTCTAACCTTGGTAATGAGAAATTAATTTGGTGGGGGGCCGAATTAGATTTAGAAACTAGGATAGCAATAATGCAAATAGCAGAAGTATTTTTCTTACCAAGCTTAGTAGAAGGTTTATCATTATCACTTTTAGAGGCAATGTCTGCTGGTACTGCTTGTGTAGCTACAGATGCCGGAGCTGATGGTGAAGTTTTAGATAACGGAGCAGGAATAGTAATTTCAACTGGTAATGTGGCTGCACAATTAAAAACTATTATCCCAATTCTTATAGAACACCCTTCATTTACAAAAGATCTTGGGGGAAAAGCTAGAGATAGAATAATTGAGAGATATACAATTAGTAAAAATATAAAGTCGCTTGAAAACGTTTATATGGACTTAAAAGATAATTTCAAAAACTAACCAAACTCTTTACTTCGATTAGTAGCTGAAATTATTGACTCAATTAATGCTGACCTTACACTCTTTTTTTCTAATACTCTTAAAGCAGAAATAGTTGTTCCTCCTGGAGAGGTTACCAAATTTTTCAATTCGGAAGTAGTTAGTTTTTTTTCTTTGATTAAACTTATAGTTCCAAGTATCATCTCCATAACAAGTTCTTCTGAAAGTATTTTTGGTAATCCACCGCTCAACCCTCCATCACTTAAGGCTTCTATAATTAAAGCAATAATTGCAGGGCCTGATGAAGTTAATGCTAAAAATATATCAAGGTAATCTTCTGTAAATTCGTGGACCTTACTTGTATTTTCAAATAATTTTTTTGTAATTTTTTTCTGTTCTTTTGTAATTTTTTGACCCCAAGCAATTCCTGTTAAACCCTTTCCAACAGTTATTGGAATATTTGTAACAACTCTCACACATTTATGATTAGGAAATTTATGAGTAAGGCTATTTATGGAAACTCCCGCCAGAATTGAAACTAATAAATTGTCCTTGATTTTTATATTATCGGGCTCAAATATATCTATAAGATGCTGTGGTTTTACCGAGAGAAGTTTAACTTGACAATCCCAAATTATTTTTGAATCTTTAGAACTAGCTTCATAAACGTTTATCTTATGCTTATAATTTTGTTTTATATTTTCTAAACTTTTTTCTGATTTTACAACACAATAAACATCATCTGGATGAATGAATTGTTTATCTAATAAAGGAGTTATTATAGCGTTTGCAATATTTCCAAAACCAATAATCGCAATTTTATCAGTCACAGATTAATCATGAATAAGCACTTAATTTAGAATCACCCCATGCTGGTTCAGGAGTAGTGTTTTTTCCAAAACTATATTGTGATGTATTGTCTGTAGAACCGGAAGAAGGAGTAGCTTCTTCTGGGGAAGAACTAGTTACATTTACACAACTTGGAGCAAAAAGAAAAATACTTTCGCCGACTCTCTCTTGATGTCCATCAATTGCATATGTCCCCCCAGCAATAAAATCAACCGCTCTTTGGGCTTGATCAGGATCCATCATAGTTAAATTAAGAATTACAGTTTTTCTCTCTCTTAAGGCTTGTATAGCTTGCGGCATCTCATCAAAACTCCTTGGTTCCATCAAGCTTACTTCTGAGGATGAATTCGAGATTCCAGGCATTCCAACTACTTTTGATGATCTGTTGTTATTCATAAAATCGAATGGATTTGAATTTGCAAGAGCATTTGGATTATTTTTGAAATCATTAGTATCATTTAATTCACCCTCTGAGGCATAATCAAACTCATCAAAATCTTCATCGAGATAATCATCTCCTGCGACAACTGACTTTAACCTAGAAATAAGTGACACCTTTTAAATCCTCTTGAAATTGATTACTAAGGTTTAATAACCCTAAATAATAGATTCATTTTTTAAATGAATAAACTACCTATACTTAAATAACGTTACTTGTACTTTACTGCAAGTTTATAGATAAGATTTTTATAAAAACATAACTAATTAGAATCTATCTCCAAAAATCAACGATCCTAATCTTAACCAAGTTGATCCAGCGTCAACAGCTTCCTCCCAATCCCCTGACATACCCATTGAACAATCCGGGAGTTGAAGGGAATCAGCGAGGGAGCGACATTTTTTAAACAATTCTAAATTTTCTTTGGAGCTAAGTCCTTTAGGATTAATAGTCATCAAACCAGATAATGCGATATTTTTCAATTTTTGAATTTCTCTCCATTTCAATATTAAAAGTTCAGGATTAAGACCTCCTTTATTAGGATCATCACTAAACTTAACCTGCAACATTATGAATGGATTTTTCTTCTCTTCGCATGAAATATTAGAAATCTTTTGCAACTTTTCAAATGAATCTACTGAATGAATGTATTTAAAATTTTGCACTATCTTTCTTATTTTATTACTTTGTATTCGTCCAATAAAGTGCCATTTTATTTGTTTAAGGTCTTTTAGGATTAATTGTTTCTCAAAAGCCTCTTGAAACTTACTCTCCCCAAAATCATTCTGACCCATATTTTGAATAGTCTTGATTTCTTGACTTTTAAATCCTTTACTTACAGCAAGAATATTCACATTTGATGGGATTTTATTTTTTATTTTTAAAAAATTTGCAGGATTCACCTTTTATATAAAAGTTTGTGTGAATAAATTATCCCATTTAGCTAGATCTTCAGATCCTGTTCTTCTAGCTCTTTGAAGGTTTAATTCTGCCTGATTACGCGCATCTAAATAAGGTATCACTTCAAAAGAAACTTCTCTCTGTCTAATTTCCACCGAAAAAAACATTTTTTGGGCATATAAAGTTGCATAGATATCTCTTCCATCGTTCCCAGGAGATACTTGGTACAACATTCCAAATGTTGGGTGGTTTAAATAATGCTCGGAACTCAAACTAAAATATTATATTATTTATAATGCACCATACAGTTTTCTAAGAAAAATTGCTATGCAAATAAAACATATCGATAATGTATTGGCAATTACATTGAGAGATTTCGAAGGGTAAAAAGTTTTAAATCTATTGGTTGTTATATTAATTTTTTTCTTAGAGAGCAATGATTCTGCTCCTTGATCAATTCTCAGAAATATATTCTTAAATAACCTTTCCACTAAAATCAAAAAAATATTAAAAGATTTCTTTAATCCTAAATTTCGAAAATTTATTGATCTAACTGACACTGATTTAATTATATTTTGCAATTCTTCTTGTACTAAAGGAATAAAACGTAATGCAATTAATAACTGAAAAAGCCACTTACTAATTGGTAATCCCATTTTCCTTAATGGGAAGAGAAACCAACCTAATCCCCATACAATGTCTTCTTGTAATGTAGTTAAAAGCATCAAATTAACACTATGAATAACAGTAAATATCAAAGTGGAGGTTTTTATCCCTAGTTCAAATGCTTTCCTTGATAAGTTATAAGGACCAAAATTTATAAACCATATCTTCTGCGAAGGAATTTGCAAAATATTCCATTTTTTATAGCTTTCCATTACTACTTGCAACTCATTGGGATTTCTTAAGTAGCTATCAAGAGATTGAAGATCAGAAGAAGCAAGTATTGATATACATCCAATTAATAACGATAAGCATGAGAGAAAACATAATGATCGCCACCATACTCTAGATGGCAATAAACTTAAAAAAGTAATTAATAGTAAACAACCCACTAAACATAACCTCCATATTGGACCTGCCCAAATTGGAGTGATTAGGAATATCATTACAATAATTATTTTTAATCTACTATCTATAATTCTTAGCCAACTTTTATTGCCATAAACGTATTGACCAACAGAAAATTTGGTAAGTAAATTCATTAATCTTTCTGAATTAACTCAATATTGTCCCTTTCGACTTCTTTATTTAATGCTCTTTGTTGTTTACCTCTCCAAAGTAAAATGAGAGGTGTACCTTCAAAACCTAAATTCACTCTAATTTGTTTTTCAATATATCTTCTATAAGTAATTCCGAATAATTTAGGGTCATTTACAAAAAGAGTAAAAGTGGGCGGTTTATTTTTTACTTGTGTACCGTAATAAAGCCTACCTTGCTTACCGCTTCTTTTAGTTGGAGGACTTTTCCAACTAATTGATTCTTTAAGCACTTCATTAACAACAGATGTTGTAACTCTTCTTCTATGTTGATTTACTGCATTAAGAGCATGCTCAAAAATATTGTCAACTCTTTGTCCAGTTAGTGCAGATATAAAAATCATTTTTGACCAGTGTAAAAAATAAAGTTTAGATCTAAGTTCTTTTTCTACTTGATAAATTGTTGAACTATTTTTTTCTACAAGATCCCATTTATTAACAACAATAATACAGGCCCTGCCTTGTTCTTCTATTCGCCCAGCCAGCTTCTGGTCTTGATCTGTTACTCCATCTATAGCATCTATAACTAAAACACAAACATCACTTCTATCTATAGATTTAAAAGCCCTATTAATACCAAAGAATTCAGTGCCATATTTAACATTTTTCTTTCTTCTAATCCCTGCAGTATCAATAATTTTCCAATGATTATCACCTTTTTTAATAAGCGTATCTATTGAATCAGTTGTCGTACCACTAATATCACTAACTATTGCTCTTTTTTCTCCACAGATTGAATTTAACAAACTAGATTTACCAACATTAGGCCTGCCAATAATTGACATCATTATCTTTTCTTCATCATCCTGGATATTATTTTCAGGAAGTTCGCCAATAACGAGATCTAAAAGATCTCCAGTACCTGAACCATGAATAGCCGAAACAGGGTTAGGTTCGCCCAATCCTAATTTCCAGAACTCCGAAGCTAGGGATATTCCTAGAGTAGTCGATTCGCATTTATTAACAGCAACAATTGTTTTACAGCTTGAGTTTCTTAACCATTTTGCTATTGATAAATCACCATCAGTAACGCCTTGATTCCCATCTACCACAAGTAACGCGAGTGAAGCCTCTTCTAGAGCCAAGAAAACTTGTGTCCTTATTTCTGGGAGAAATTCACTATCATCATCAAAAACTAAACCTCCAGTATCAACTATTTGAAATTCCTTACCTCCCCATGAAGCATTTTGATAAGTTCTATCTCTTGTAACACCAGGTTTATCAAATACTATTGCATCATTACTTTGGCAAAGACGATTAACTAAGGTAGATTTCCCAACGTTAGGTCTTCCGATAATTGCTATTGTAGGAAGAATCAATTCTTCTCTCCAAAGAAAATAGTATCCATTACAACTATACCTTTAATAGAATCATTTACCTTATTCAAAAAAACTTATTTAATTTCCGGATCGCCAAAATGTCCTTTAACTGGATTAAGAGGTGGTGAACTAGGACTTGGCATTAATCCACTATCTTTTGAAAAACAATCATTTTCAATCGCCCAATAAATCAACCAATTTACTGCTGTCGCTCTTCTAGTTCTTCTTGGATAGATTTCATTAATTTTATAACCTTTAAAATTAAGAAAATTTTTCAATCCCTGTTTATAGTCTTTTGGAATTGATCGAGTCAAATGTACTGAGGCTAGTCGCTCTGAAATAATTTGAGGAGCTTTTTCAAATTTTTCCGACCAATAATAAGGAGTTAATGCACTAGAAACCCAATTATTTAAGGTTGTTTCTCCAGTATAAAAAAGTCTTTCCCAAACCAATTCACAAACAAATACGTCACTAACCTTATCTTCAAGAACAAGAAATAATAGATCCTTACATATTGGCCATGTAAATTGATTTTCAACGAATTTATCTTTTTTATACATTAATCGAACCTTATCAAAATCAAAGAAAAATAAGGCATAAAATCCTTTGTGTATTGGGATGCATATTGAATAATTTGATCAGGCATGCCAACACTTAAAGCTATTAATGATGTATCGATCATATCCTCTTTTTTTAAAATATCCCTGACTAAATTCCATCTTTTCCCAACTTTCATTATGGCCAAGACTATTTTTTTTTTCTTACTTTCCCTAATTAGAGATGTCAATTCTAATTCTGAAGAAGGACATTCTTTAATGATCAAGGTCTCGCCTTTTTTTACCAAATCAAAATCATTCAAAGCTGCTGCTGCTGAAATAGAGGAAATACCAGGTATGGTTTTGGTAATAATTTCAGCATGATTATTTTTTATTAACCTCAAAATATTAGAAGAACTTGCAAATATTGAGGTATCTCCTAGACAAAGTAAAACAACTGATTCACCATTTTTTATAAATTTCACAATTTTTTCTACAGCATTAGACCATATTTCATCAGGATCAAAATCCTTCCTAGCCATTGGGAAAATAATAGGTATATTTTTTTTAAATTTGGTGTATTTCTTGACTATTTCTGCAGCGAAACTCTTTTTATTATCATCTGATATTGGAAAAACTATAACTTTCGCTTTTTTTATTGCATCCACAGCAGCAATTGTTAAAAGCGATGGATCTCCTGGGCCTACACCAACGATTGTGAATGTTGGCAAATCAGTTTTATATCGATTAAGTAAACTTAAGAACTTGTTTATTATCATTTTTATTTTATTAACTTTAGCTATGTACTCTTGGCATCATAAAAGTTTTAGCTAGTATTGCCGACTCAATTTCAGACAATTCCTCTAACCTTTTGAAAGTTTGATTTTTAGAGAATTTAGTTTGCGCTAGTTTCCAGTAAACCCCAAAATGTCTTGCCTCACTCTCAAGCAGAGACTCATAAAGGGATTTAAACGATTTATCTTCAGAATTCAGCGCAAGCAAGCTTAATCGTTCATGACTTCTTGCTTCAATAAGTCCTGCTATTAAGAAACTATCAAGCATTCTATTGGGCTCTTCCTTTCTTATATTCTTGGACAATTCAGCTCCATATGGAGGCGGTTTTAAGGACTCAAGAGAATGTCCAAGATCCTTTAAAAAATAAAGTATTTTTTCAAAATGCTCTAATTCCTCTCTCGCTATTGGACTTAGAACTTCTGCTAGATTTGGTTCTGATGGATATCTAAACATCAATTGAATGGCTACTCCTGCTGCTTTTCTTTCACAATGAGCATGGTCAATAAGAATATCTATTGGATTAGATAATGCGAGTTTGATCCACTCATCTGAGGTAAATGACGATAAATATTTAATATGAGAAGTGGGCCTTTTAAAATCAACTAGCATTTAATCTTTAATACTCAAATATCCAATGATTCCTTCAAGAGCTAAGGAATAACTTGATATGCCGAATCCACTAATAATTCCTATAGCTTTATCTGTAAGAAAGGATTCTTTACGAAAATCTTCTCTACTAAAAATATTTGAAATATGTAACTCCACAAACGGAATTTTTGATCCAATTAAAGCATCTCTTATAGAAATCGAGGTATGAGTAAAAGCGCCAGCATTTATAAGAATACCTTGAATACTTTTTACGGACTCCTGAATTTTATCTACTATTTCTCCTTCATGATTACTTTGAAAACATTCAAGATTAATACTCTTTTCTTTAGCAACTTTAGTTAAATCTTTTTCTATATCACTCAATGTTTTATTACCGTATATTTCAGGTTCTCTAGTTCCCAATAAATTTAAATTTGGGCCATTTATTAATAAAATATTCATCATCAATAAAGTCTTTTCTTTACAAATGCTATCTAGAAAGAAACAAAAAAACCAAAACAATTTCACACAAAGTGTCCATTAACTGATAAGTTCAAAGAGTGGGGGTCGGTGCCCGAGTGGTTAAAGGGGGCGGACTGTAAATCCGCTGGCTCTGCCTACGTTGGTTCAAATCCAACCCGGCCCACTTTAAAATTGCCCTTGTAGCTCAGCGGTAGAGCACTCCCTTGGTAAGGGAGAGGTCTCGGGTTCAAGTCCCGACGAGGGCATGAACGAAAAGCATCTCCATAACTGAGTTTATAAGAATTTTAAAAAATAAAATAATTTTAAGACCATTAAATATAAACAAATTATTGAATTTCAAGTAAAACTATTTAGTCCTAAATATGATTTACATATTTTAGACTTTTAACGAACATTGCCCTAAGAAATGCCACTATCTTCATACCGGATACACAGAATTTATCTTGCGGCGACCATGAATTATGGTCTGGGTTCTGATGATCCAGAAGAGTTGGCCTACTACAACAAAATCAGAAAAGAGATGGATAATATGAAAAAAGAACCAGTTAAAAAAGGGATACCCCTTAATTGGGATACCCCCGAAGGAATGGATAAATGAATCTGAATACTTTTTTATTAGTTGATGGGAGTCTGATGCTTATTGGCCTGCCTTTGCTGATGATTATTAAAGGCAAAAAGAAGATTCCCTAAGTCATCACTTAACCGCGAAAGTCACTCCCATAACAGCAGTAATATCTTTCTTGATAGTTGAAGTGTCATAAGAACCCCAACTACTTACCTTCGTAGAATTCGGAACTGTTATCTGAAAAACTCCAGTATTCACTCTCTTTAAACCACCTACTTCAGAGCCTGCCTGAAGAGCAATAGCTTCAGCTCTAACTCTGGCATCCTTTGCTGCCTTGGCAAGCATATCTACTCTTTTATCAGCAAGCTTTGAATAGGTGAATTCAGGACGGCTTGGCTTCACCCTTACTCCTTTCCCAAGCAATTCTGTTATCTGACTGTGAGTCTTCTGGATGTTATAAACATCTCTACTTTCAATTTCAATATTCTGATAAGTAATCCATTCAGTTCTAATGATTTCATTAGTCTTGGGATTCCTGGTTTTATATTCACTGATACTCGCAGGTCCAAGATAAACATCCTGCTTTACACTATCCTCAATTCCATTGGCCTTAAGGAATTCCATTGTCTTATTAATGGACTGCTTATGCTTGGTAAATGAGTCAATCTGGGTTTTACCTGAGGTCTTTACCTGGACTGACCATTTTGCAATATCACTCTCGAAACTTTCAGTACTTGCACCGGTAACAGTGATAGTATTCTCAACGGTTCTAAACCCTCTCACAAGGACCGTGGAGGCGCCTATAAATCCCCCAAGAGATAAGACAGTCATTGCGAAAACAAGTGGCGGAGTACGGCGTATAACACTCAGAAAATCGCTTGGCAGCGACCTGAGTCTCTTAATAATTTTCATTGTCTATCAGTATGTGTGTAGGAGCTTTTCAACAGCTGAACTGAAAGAAAAATATAAGAAAATCCCTGACTTTTATTTCTTCAGTTCTATCTGGCCATTAAGGGAAACATCTTATTTTGATGTGCCAATTTTGGAGTCGGTTACTAATATTGCCAAATGAAATAACGTTCCGCAAGAAGTATTTTTGTATTATTCAATTCGACTGAAGTCCAGGATAAATTCCACTCCGCTCTGCCGAATGAGGAGTGGGCACAATACACAAGGAAATACCTGAAATTTTCCCTTTATCTACAGAAGCATAAGCAACTCCAAGAAGATTAGACTTATCGCCTTGTGCCATGATGAGGCAATCTGTATGACCATAGGCTGGGCAGACGCCTAATTCGGCATAAACAGAACTGTTAGTTTTTTTTATTGTTTCAAGTTTCGGTCTGATGTATTCAATGAATTCATGTTTTGAGTTCATATCGGTCAATACTTTTTGTGAAGAGTATGAAAAATCTTCTGACAAAAATGATTCAAACTCATTTGAATCAAGAGTATGCATCATTTTCGCATACACACTCAAAGCGTCCTTTTCTGTAAGTTGATAATTTTTTTCTTCCAAAGGTTTCATTTTTTGTTTTTACTCATTAGCTCGAACATACTTAAATATTGCAGAGGAAACACGCTGGTTAAATCCTCTATTCTCTCTTCATCTAATACAACACCCTCCGGCAATTTCTTAATTAACTTTGGAATAGTTTTTTTGTCTCTTCTCTACAGAAGTTAATTCTATAAGTGGCTTCTTTTTTTATATTATTTTTAATTAATCCATTTTTTTCAAGCATTGATTTTAAATCAAGATTATTTCCTTTCAGAAGCGCAATTAAAACAGTATCTGCAATTTTTAAAGCTTCGCTAGTTTCTTTATCTTTATTTATTTCAAATATCCAGGAACAGGCACCGACACCTAGTGCTCTTGCAATACAATCATCATTTCCAATTTCATCACAGGGTAATCTAAAAGACTCTTCAATTTTTTTCAGATCATATCCATTCTCACCTTCCGGAAAGCCAGCTTGAGCGTTAAAAGGAAATAAAAATAATATTGTTGCAAGGAATAAGCGTTTCAAAATTATTCAGAAATCCAGCGGTTAATTATTGTCCCTTCATAAATATGACCGGATGCTTCGACTATTGGCTTAGTTTCTGGGTTAACAAAGATGTCATAACAAGTATTTACTGGTCCTTGAAACATAACGGTTGCTCTTTTGGGGTCTTCCAATGA
The DNA here is from genome assembly GCA_003212615.1 of Prochlorococcus sp. AG-436-E22. Taxonomy (GTDB): domain Bacteria; phylum Cyanobacteriota; class Cyanobacteriia; order PCC-6307; family Cyanobiaceae; genus Prochlorococcus_A. Next base: position 25,171 of record QCPG01000003.1, on the reverse strand, counting down.
TTTGCCAATATAAAAGGTTTTTACTCCCATCTCTTTAAACATGGCCTGTTGTTCGGGAGCATTCATATGAGCCTCATATTCCTCAAAAGTATTGCTTAATTTGAAATCTAAAACGGTTGTTTCAATTGACATAAAAAAAGGAGCTAATTGCCCCTTATTGTAGATCGACTGTCAATCAATAAAATTATCGCATTCCAGCTAAAGCATAGGCAAAAAGTTGGCTAAAACAGATTCCCCTGAATCTCTTCACTATCATCTTTCACAGGGTTACAAACTAACTTGGCATATTGCTCGGAATAAGCACAATTTTTACAGGATAGATTTGGTTCCGGAATCTGGTCATTATTCATCAAAGAAACCATTGAATCTATTTCTTCCTCAATCCAATCAATATTCCAATTATAAGGAACTAAATATTCGTCAAAATTCATTCTTTTATTAAATTCTTCATCATCTCTTTTTGCATTGCAAACTAAAAAATAGGATGTTTTATGAACATCAAATCCCATCCCCTTCAGAAGATAGGCATAGAAATCCATTTGGATTTTATAGCCTTCATGATAAGGATCATCAAGATAATCTTGTTTATCTACTCTCCCAAGTTTTGCCTGTGACTTGTAATCAACAACTATTAATTCCTTAGTAATCTTATGCTGCCAAATATCATCAACCCCTCCTGTCAAGATGATATTTGTATCCTTATGGCGAAGCATCAATCCTTTATGGAGAGAATTACGCCAATCATCCATCTCAGGATGATCAAAAGGAACTAGATGACTTAAATCATTATCGATAAATAATCTATGTGGAATTTGTCTTTCTCTGCAATAATCAAATTCTTTTTTTAAGAGTAAATCAGTAGTTTCATTTAAAGTCCATCCAGGCGTTCCAGGGGGGTCTAAACCTTTTACTCTATCCAAGTAAAAACATCTTTTACAGGTTAAAAAATTGGAAAACCTTCCTCTACTTATTTTGAAATCATCTTTCTGATTAGGAGAGTAAGACGAAGATGCTCTAGCTCTTAATCCAGTAGCTTTTACAGGTTCCTTTTTACTATTTCTTTTCAGATCTATCATGACTTTTTAATAAGGAACAAACGAAAAATAGTTTATTTTTTTATTTGCTCCATAATTCAGCAAATATATAAAAACTTTTGGGAAGCAAACTATAGAAATCTCAGTTCAGCCTATGAAAGAGTAACGGTATCAAATTTAAATACAGAAATACACTATGAGGCAATTATTGAAGAATTTAGGGCTTTCGTACCCAACGCTTCCGAACAAACATGGAATAAATCCTATGTCCCTGTGTTCCATACAGCCCAAGAATTATTAGAAAGATCGAAAGGGAAACCATCAAATGGAGAAGACTTATTATTGTTATCCCTTAAGAAATGGGAACAGGGAAGTAGATCGAGACAAATTGCAAGAAGATAACTTAATAAGTTTCTTAATTGGTCTAATCAAAGAAATAAATTATATATGGATATCTATATATAGGCCAACTGCTTGTGATGACATACATCAAATGGAAAATGACTATAATCCAAAAAACATATATAGAGTATTTCTAGATTTCAGGCCTAAACATTTTATGGCCTCGCTGTAAGTACAAAACATAGAAAAAAACATCAAATATCAGGTAAAATACTTAATTAACTTTCTAAGTAAGAAAAATGCTCTACGCACAAACTGGACAAGGTGTTGATATTTTGTCTCCAATAGGGATTTTAATAATGTTAATTGGACTTGTTTTGACTGTTGGGTTCCCTGTCGCAATGATTAAGTACGGCAAAAAGAGCTAGTAAGCTTTGATTTGGGATAAAAACAAATGAGAGAGGAAAAAGCATGAAAGGAAAGCTCCACTAACCTGGCTCAAACCTCTCTAACTTGTTTGAAAAACGGGTTTCGGATGAGGAGGAAATCAAGTTTTTAAAGACTGCAAGAAAAATCGAGCCTGCACTAATAGCAAGAACCATCCCTAGATAGGCAAAACCATAAATCATAAATATTTTATTTAATTTGCTTTATTATGCTTGTTTTTTTACTCCTAAAGAGGGTTCGATATTTTCCTCTTGTTTAACCTTTCCCTCTTCATTAATGATTAATTTATTTTCAGTTCTTCCAAAATCATCTTTACCTGAAATAAAGAAAATAAGTGCACTAATAAAAAAAAGTGCAAAAAGCAAAACTTCCATTTGCCAATACCATTTAATTAAATCCAAATTAGTTTAGAAGTCTAATTTTAATCAACATCAAATAATACAATTCAAGGTAAATTTCGTGCAATTAAATTGAAAATATAAAATCCTTTAATATCAATCTATTAAAATAGATAATAACCTTAAAGTGTTATTTATTTTACTAATAAAAATATGCAATAAGTATTATTTTTGTGATTAATAATTTTGATATTCATTTTCTCATATACAATCTAATCATTTAATCTTTATATTTAGGAATACTTTTTTCTGCCTTATTTTATAAATTTTGTACTTGAATAAATCTTTAAAAATATTTATTGTTGTTTAGTAATTAAATTTATAGAAAATGATTGGAACGATCAAAGATCCCACTTTATTTCTACTTTTGAGTAGTGTTAGAATTTTACTATTTGGCTAAATAGGATATGGGATTTATACAACAGTTGGGCCATCATCTTATAAGTTAAGAGACACAATTAAAGAGCATTCAAGAATGCATGAATTAGGTATTGCTCATGGTCACAATCATAATGAAGCAGAACATATTCACTGATAAATTTAAATGTATTTATTTTTTGATTCAGAATTAACAACAGAATTCTTATTTATGGCAATCCTTTCTGTAGCATAGACCTAGCTATCTTTTTGTAGCCAAACTTCCTCAGTTTTCCTCCATCCCTGAGATATTAACCTTTCATAAATTTCTCTAGCTAAATCTATATCTACAGAAACTGTTGTCATCATTACGGGTGGCTCTTTCCCAAACACACCAACTATTTTTCCAGTATCTACAAACATGTACTCAAAAACACCATCTATACTTTTATCATTTTTTATAAACCTTTTTACTTCAGTACTTTTTGAGTTAATCAACCAATGAGATTTAGCCATTAATTAAACATTAAAAACAGTAGTTTCAAGAGAAATACAAAAAGGAGCTAGTTGCTCCTTATTTTAGATCAAATGTCAATCAATCGAATTATCCCATTGCTGTAACAGCATCAGGTACTTGTTTATTTCTCTGAATCATCTCATCATCATTTAAAACAGCAGTAATCTTCCAATTAAGACCAAATTTTGCTATCCATACTCCAAAATGTTGAGATATGGCTAAATGATTATCAGCCTTGAAAGTAACAAAAACCTCTCCTGTTTACGGCGCATGGACTCTACTTACCAATTCAAAGCCATCAAAATTATCCATAGGTACACCGGAAGCAATATAATTCTCAAACATCTTGTAACCTTCGGACTGAGAAATTCCATCTGGAATAGGTCCATGTACGTGATAGTAAGCCATAAATAAAAATCATAAATGTCATTTGAATCTGAAAACCATAATTTAGATAAGCATTTAAATTATCTTGAAATTTATATTTTTCATCCTTTATCCATATAAATACATCAATAAACAAGAATCTTTATTTGGTATCGCATGTACCTTTTATATGTGATTTGGCAGCTATTAATTAGATATGAGTTATTTTGCTGAACCTAACCATATTGAATATGATGAATGGTTCGATAAAAATATCGATCCTCTAGATCTAGTTGATTATTTAGATGAAAAGGAGTTCAGTGATTCAGTACACGAAAAGTTTCATAAAATTTCAACTAGAAATTTAATAATTGGGTCTTCTGATAATTTTCACTGGTAAGTGAAAGATCTTTTCATTTATTAAATATCGTAATCCTTATGCAGAATATGTCCCATCACTTTCTCTTCTTGCCTTAGCTAATACAATTTCATATACAACTTTTTCAATCATGTAAGCACTTTTTTTACCATAACATTTTCCTTTTTTGATGTTCTCACAATCACTTTGAAGAGAACCAATATATTCACAACAATCACATTTAATATCAATTTTCTTTCCTTTATAAACATCTAAAGCTTTAGAAAAAATCCATTGCTGAACTGAAAGACTTTCCCAACTATCAAAATTTGACCACTCAACGAAATCCCTATTAAGAATTTCTTTCAATCCATCTACTTGATTTACGTATAATAATTCAGCATCTTTTCTTGATTCATTTTTAATTCCAATTACTTTGACAGAATTTTGATTCATTCCTAATAAATCGATAAATTAACTCTATAAATCTAAAGCAAAAATTTCATAAATAATAAAAGAAAAATTTCTTAAATAAGATCATTAATTGCTTTATCTAATCTAGAAGCGTAATTTGTATTTCTTAGCAATTCAAAATCATTAAAATCAAACCCAGAGCCAACAAAACAACTCACTAAAGTAAATTCTCCTGTACTTTTTGCCGCTGGCCAATATCCAGATGGGATCATTTCTACTGGATTATTGAAATCTAAAATTAAATTTCTTTTTAACCTATTATCATTATCTAGGCACCATAAATTCAGAGGATCACCCCTTAGATAAATCCAAATTTCATCTGCATTTTTTACTCTTTCCCAAGCACTTTGTGTATCTCTATCCAAAAGATAATAAATTCCCGTAATGAAGTTTCTACTTTAGCCGTCTTCCCTTATTAGAGAACTCTTACTCCTTACGATCTCTCTAAACCATCCACCTTCAGGATGAGGAGATAAATTAAATTGTTTAATTATTTCTATATTGTTTTGATTAGGATTCACTTTACAAAAATATCTTACTACTCCCTATTAATAAGGAGTAGTAATTTGAAAATAACTCACAATAAAATTAAGTTTTAAAAACTTAAGCGCAAATAACTGACAAGTCTACAAAATTCTTGTTTTCATCTGCCAGTTCAGTAATAATTCTATTGAGCCATTCAGAGGTAGTTTCACAATAGCCCACATTTAAAATAGTTTTTTGGTTTGCTGTTTCTTCTTTATTCATGAGTTAATGTATTTTTATACAAATTAGTCTTTAATTAAATCTATGTGAATAAGTCTTAATTACTATCTATTTTAAAAAGTTGTATGTAATACAAATTTGAGAACTGATGGTATACAAATAAAATTAAATCCTTGACAAAAAAATCTATACAAGTTTGAGTAGAAAAAATTTACTGTTTAACCTATGAATAACGTCAAGATTGAAGAATTGATGAAAGTAAGGTTTGATGGTATTGCAAATAGAATTGGGCAATTAAGCAAAAGCGAAAGTGAGTCTTTATTGCTTGAGCATCTTGAGTGGTTGGAAGGTGGATGGGAGACAGAAGAAATCTTATTTTTAAAAAAGCCCTATAGGAAATGGTGGTTCTAACGTCACTTTTATAAATAATTTAATGATGACCTAAGGGACCAGGGCCAGATCCTATTTTGTAAGAATTTTCTAAAGATTTTTCAACAAATGATTTTGCTTTTTGTATGGATTCAAGTAACTCAAAACCTAAAGCTTTGTAACCACAAATAGCAGCACTTAATGTACAACCACTACCATGAGTATTTTTTGTATTTATAAAATTATTAAACAACCACTCTTTTCTGCCATTTAAGTCCAGAAAAAAATCTTTACCTTTCATATCTATTAAACCACCACCTTTTATAAGTACTGCTTTAGCTCCCATCCCAATAATATTTCTTGCCGAATTTTCGATATCTTCTTTACTCCTAATTTCCAAACCAGAAAGTAGATTTGCTTCATAAATATTTGGGGTTACCAAATCTGCAATTGGCAATAGGAGCTTCTTATAAGCATTAATTGCAGAATCTTCCAGTAATTTAGAACCAGTTCGTGTAACCATAACTGGGTCAATAATTTTGGTTATTTTATATGTATTTAATTTTGATGCAGTATCATCAATTATCCTTTCATTAAGTAACATTCCAGTTTTTAAAGCATTAATACCAAAATCAGAAAATAAAGTATCTAACTGACTTGATAAAGTATTCTTCTCTACTGATTGAACACATGTAACCTCAATACTATTTTGTGCGGTAATACATGTAATAACAGAGCATCCATGTACTTTAAGGGCCATAAAAGTTCTGAGGTCAGCCTGGATACCTGCTCCACCTCCTGAGTCACTACCTCCTATTGAAAGTGCAATTTTAGAATACATAATTTGAGTAAATAGACTTTATAAATATCACAAAAATATTATAAATTTAAATTAGAAATCTGAATACGCATTAAAAAAATCCAACTCCAATTCCATAGCTCTTTTATATAAATATTTTGCCTGATTAATATCATATGAATCTTTGTTGGTCTCAATAAGATTTTCTAGTGAATTTGCTAAATTTTCAAAGCACTGATCAGAGTAAGTAATTATCCATTCTTTATATTTATCATCAAAATCCTCTTTATATAAACTTTTTCCTATCCAAGAATACAGTCGCATACATGGAGTCATTGCGAACATTATCTCAACGGAGCTAAATCTCTTAGCCGTATCATCAAGAAAATCTGTATAATTTTTAGTAGCTTTTTTTATATAGTTCTTAGACAAATCAATATCCCATTCTTTTGCATAAGTTTCATGAAGAATTAACTCTTCTGAAACACCCATTAGAAGTTCACTTAACTTCCTTATTGAATACTTATCTTTTGATTTATAAACGGCAAGACCATATGCCTTAGCAAAAGTCTCTAAAAAGAAATAATCTTGAGCTAAATATTCTTGAAATATATTTTCAGGAAGACTTCCAGTTCTTAAACCTTGAACAAATTTTGTTTTTAAACTTAGTAAAGCGATTTCATAATTATTCTCCCAAAGTATTTTTGTAATTGTCATTTTTTTGTTATTCTAAAATTTTTTCTAAGAAAAAGGAAATATAATAGTAATTAAAATAGATATCTAAATTTTATTATCAATTATTTTAAGATTACTTTTATTAAAAAAACTTTTTAATTTTGAAATTAAATAGTTAAATCCAAGATGATCTTATGCAAGCTTTAATGTATTGTTTAAATTTAATTAACTATGTATGAAAGATTTGAATGGGACGATACCAATAGTTCAGGTATATGGTGGAGTACCAATGTAAGTATTAGAGACGAGTGTATTTTGCTTAAAGAAGATACTCAATGCGAAGATTCTGATATCGTCGAACTCCTTCGGAGTATTGCCCAGAATATTGAAGATAATGGCCTCTAGTTTTTTAAAAAATATTCTTATATTAGACATTTTCAATTGCTTTTACAGCTTTTATTAATTCGATGGTAATACCTTTTTCACTCATTGAATGACCAGCATCATTAACAATAATCAATTCGGAATTCTTTAATTGCTTATTTAAATCCCAGGCACTCCTAACAGGACATACCACGTCATATCTCCCTTGAATTATTTTTGTTGGTATCGATTCTATAATTTTTATATTTTTCAAAATAAAATTATCTTCTAAGAAAATATTATTAATAAAATAATGACATTCGATCCTTGCGAAGGCGTCTGAAAAAGAATTAACTTGGGACTTATCAAAATCAAACTTTTTATTTGTTAAATGACTAGTTGAGAGTTCCCATTTTGTCCAAGCTGCTGCTGCTCTTGATCTAAGCTTCAAATCTGAAGATGTTAGATATTTATAAAAAGAACTTATTAGATGATTTCTTTCTTCTTTTGGTATTACAGAAATATATTCTTCAAATTGATCGGGGAATATCTCACTTGCACCATATTGGTAGAACCATAACAACTCAAACTTTCTACATAAAAATATTCCTCTCAAAGTCAAGCTAATAACTCTTGAGGGGTAATTTATTGCATATACAAGTGAAAGTGTTGAACCCCAAGATCCTCCAAACAAATGCCAACTATCTATTTTTAATCGAATCCTTAATTTCTCAATATCATCAACTAAATGATTAGTCGTATTTTCTTTTAATTCAGAGAAAGGCGTTGATGCACCACAACCTCTTTGGTCAAATTGAATAATATCGAATTTTTCTGGATCAAAGTATCTTCTATATCTTGGTTGACTACCTCCTCCTGGACCTCCATGAATAACAAGTATTTTTTTGCCATTTGGATTGCCAGATCTTTCCCAATAAATAGTATGAATATCGCTAACTTGTAAAAACCCCTTTTCTCTTACATCAATTTGTGGAAACAAGATTTGATCTTTCATTTTCAAATATTTTTAATTCCTTATATAAATCTATAGTATCCAAAAAGAAGTCTAGTTTATAAGCAATTACTTAAACATAAAAAAAGGACTGTTTTAGCAGTCCTTTTTTAATATCTCATTTCCTTCTTTAAGGATATAAAATTACATATTTTAAAGTCTATTTACTCATAAACCTAGAATACGTGAATTCGGGGATTTCTCTCGATAATTTCAGTCCCTATTGTCGCTAGTAATTATAAAGCGAAGTCTTATCAGACTAATTGATTGAACTTTAATTTTCGAATAATCCCATTCTCAGGAATACGCTTCCTATATTTTGGAATTTGCTAAATTTCAGGCGGAATATCAATCATTTAGATTGCCTCCGAACTCAACATATATAAATTACTCCTTTTAATATTTTCAGTAAATCCGTAAATATGCTGATTTACTTTTTTCTTAATATGTAAGAGAATTTTAATGATCCTTTGTTTTTATAGATAAATATAAAAATTAAAGTATATAGTTATTTCTTATTCAGATACACAAATCAAAATAGATTCTATTATTCTTTTAGCAATATCAGAAAGTTTATAATCTTCCAATTTCCACTGAACAAAATTTATACACTCATCAATAGATGGATTCTTATTACGGCACTTTCGCCACTCTCTAATCCAATCTGCCAAGTCAAAAGTTATTTTTGTAGTAAGCATATTTACCAATCAGGGTAATTAAAATCTCTTCCAAGAGGTTCTTCATGAAATTCGCCTTCTTTTATACCTTTATTATAATTTTCAATAACCTTTTTATAAGATGCTATGGAGGGAACTAAATCTCCTACATATATAGGTTCCATGGTAATTGTTATAATATTTTTAAGTCTTAATTATTTTATATAGGAATTTAATAAATAGATTATTAATATGCATTATGGATTTTATCAAAAAGAACAAGATTCTAACTGTAATGGCGGTAATTGCAGTTTTATCATTTGCATTAGAAAAAGCAGGCATAATACACCCTTAAATTATTTGATAAATAATTTCCTAATGCAATAAGTAAACAGAAATTATTACTGCAAAAATAAGCAATGGAGATAATAATGTAAAAATTAAAGTTGAAAGATTAATAAGCATAGATTTTAAATAAATACACAAATTTAATAAACATCACTTATTGACATTTGCAATAAGTAAAATTTGAATTATTACGATATGAAAAAAGATTTGAATAAAGAAAGATATAAAGAAGAATATGAAAAGGACTCAGACTTACTATGGCCTAGTGATAAAGAAGACAAAATAACTCGGCAATTTTATAAAGATTTATCTCATCTTTCAAAAAAAATCAATTATATTAAAAAGAAAAAGTTAAGTCTTTTTGAACAAGTACTTAGAATAATCAAAAGCAAAGTGGGGTCAATTAATATTCAAAGAAAATGAAAAAATTAATAATATTCACTAAAAGTTTTTTTCTTTTAAGACCAAGATTCATATCCACTATATTTTTTATTCCAATTCTTTATGGCATTGGATGGGCTTTATCTCAGCCATTATTATTGTTGAATTTCGAAAAAGAAAATTTATCATTAATTGGAACTATTTTTACTTTCTTACTTTTTATATTTTTACTTCCATATTGGTTTTATATAAAACGGAACATATCAAATACATGGGTACTTCTTGGGATTACTAAACACAAATTCTTAAAAAACTTTGTCAATTTTTCTCAAGGTATTTTATTTGCTTTAGTTTTAATTATTATAATTCTTTTACCATTATTGCAAAAAAATTATATTTCTTGGATAGGTGAATTTTCACCAAGCATATTATTAAATTCTATTGTACTTGGATTAGGAGTGGGATTCGCAGAGGAAATAATTTTTAGAGGCTGGTTACTAGAAGAATTAAAATTTGAATATGGTACAAAAATTTCAATAGCTTTACAGGCTATAGCTTTTAGCTGCGTTCATAATTTATCAAATGAGATCTTTTGGAACCTAATCGGATTACGTTTAGGATTTATTTTACTTGGCATATTTCTATCATTATTAAGAATTAGAGATAAAGGTTCTTTATGGAATTGCATAGGAATTCATGGAGGACTTGTTGGTATTTGGTTTTTTATAAATCACGGATTAATAGAATTTAAAGAAACTACACCTTCTTTTTTAGCAGGTCCTTTTACACAAAACATTCCAAACCCAATAGGAAGCTTTAGTGCAATTTTAATATTACTTTTGTTATGTATTTTTTATACAATAAAATCAAAAAAGATTTTTTCTAGACCTTTTAATTAGATATAAATACCGATTGATTTTTGATTAATAATTGTCAAATCAAATAAATCTTAATAATTTTATGAACTTAGAGGCAGGAATAAGCTTTATTATGTTTTGAGTAATTTTTGGATTTGCGAACTATCTAATGATGCTGAGAAGATACGAAAACGGCATCAAAAAAAGGAAATTTTTGCAACATAAAAAAATCCCAAGCTATATCCTAAAGGTTCATTTATTTTCTGAAATTAAAAAAAGTTTTATGATGAAATTTTTCTCACCATTTTTTATTAGTTTTTTGCCAACCTTCTTTTAACAATTTTTGCCATAATAATCTTGCTTCTTCAATAACAATTTTTTTTCTAGTTTTCATTAATGGAGGATTTTCCCCATGAATTCCCATAATGATCCCTTCTTCAATAAACATATAAGCAATAGATTTGTCAGAATGCTCTTTATCTTTATAGAAACGCATCACCCCTACAAAATTGGAGTCAATTAACCAAAAATCATTATTTGAATTCAATAAACCAAAATGAAATTAAATTAATCATATTCTTTCATTACAATTTGCGAGGGAAATATTTATTTATTTTTCTCATACTTGATATATTTTTTCTTTTTGTCTACTTTTTTTCAATTCGCCATGTTTTTTCTTAAGCTCAACTCTTTTCTTTTGCGATGCTTTAGAAGGTTTTGTAGATTTTCTTAATTTAAATGGTTTATTTAAGCCATTTTTTATGATTGAACTAAATTTTATTAATGCTAGCTGCCTATTTAGTAATTGATTTCTATGTTCTTGAACCGCTAAACGTAAACTATTTTTGAATAATTTGTTTTTCAAATTAATCTTAAGAATTGCTTTCTGATAATCATTAAGAACTTTTGAATCTTCTAAATTAAAAATAATCTCTACTCTGCTTTCAATTTTATTTACATTCTGCCCTCCAGGACCTGAGGATCTGGAAAATCGCCACTTAATTTCGTTGGATGGGATTACTAATGTTTTAGTAATTTTTAAATCCATTTTTAGTTCTTCTTAATTTAGATTTTTAGAATTATCTCTCTAATACTTTAAAACATAGCTTACAATTTGATCGGTAAATACTGGGTGGTTATGTTAGGTAAACCGAAATTCGGTGTATTTGCCGTATAAATATCTTCGGTATTTATCCTTTCATATTTAAAAAAATTATTAGATATTGGATTTGTACTAATTCAAAGGTCACTTATGTATTCAATGTTTGATCTTCTTTTTGAAACACCTTCATATCGCCCAGTATATGTTATTTCTGATAGTGAAATGAAGGAGCTAAAGAAAAACCAACATCAAGAAGAACTTGATGAAATTACAACACAAAAAGTAAGACTTGAAGATGCATTTAAAGCTCAACTAAAACATCTTGAAGAGAGAGAAAAAGAAGTAAAGAAAGAACTTAAAGTACTCTCTGGCTCAAAAAACAAATAATTTCTTTTAGAAAATTTATTTTTTTAAAAGACGGTTTTTAACCGTCTTTTTTAATTCTTCTAGTTTTAAGATATCCATTAATCCACAGATTTTAAAAATATTTTCCATAATTAAAAAATGAAGAATAAAAAAGAAAAAATAAGAATGTTTTTACCCTTTAGTTGGGTAATTTATGCAGCAATATCGTTTGCTTATATAAATGCACATTTAATAATTACTTAACATAAATATCTTATCTCTCAACAGACGAAATACTTACATCTTCAAATGGCTTGATAGCATCTTTTTTAAATTTTCTTCCTGGTTTAGGATCGAGTTACTTATATCAAAGAAGATGGAAAACTTATTTTTTAACCATCGCTGCTAGTACTGCATGGTTAGCCTTATCTTTTTTTACAAGGAGATTCAGAACCTTCTCAAAGAGAACAAATAATCGTAATTTCAGGTCTTTTTTCATATCAATAATTACGATTATAGAAGCAAACTTAGCTTTCAAAAAAGCAATTAATAAAACACAAGCTGAAATAGAAAAAATAATGTCTTCTGCCAAAAAAAGGATGGCTTAAATAATCCAAAAAATTAGATCTAAGAAAGTATTTAATTAGTTCTAAGTGTCTTAATTTAAATAAAAAATTATCATAAATACTTTTTAAGATAAATTTTAAAAAATCCTTTTTTCCTAATTATAAAAAAATAAAATTTCCTTTTCTTTGAGCCCTTCCCATCCTGAGTCAATTAATAATTGATTCAATGTTTCTTTATCAAAATGCTTAGAACCAGTTTTGACGCATCTATTTCTCATTGATTTTTTAACGCCACTCCTTTGTCTTTTATTCTCTTCATCCATAATTCTGTTATATAGATCTAACATTTTTGGAGGGATTGGGGTACCGTCAAGATCAACTCCATTTTGAATCGCAAGATCAACAGCTTGCATTCCCATTTTCTTCATATACTAAACAAAAGCTAAAACTATAATAAAACAAAACATATTAATCTTTAATTCTGTGAATAATAGTTTATTTATTTTGAATTTGCTTAAGTACTCTAATAGCCTCTTTGATGTGTTCAGGACCATTCAATAAATCTCTAAAAATATGCCTAACTATACCTTTACGATCGATAACATACGTTACTCTACCATCCATAAAACCTAATACTTTAGGAACTTTAAAAGTTTTCCTGAGAGAATCATTGGTATCGCAAAGTAATGGATATTGTAATTTATTTTTATTGGCAAATGCCAAATGACTTGAGGAACTTCCATTACTTACTCCCCAAACTTGCGCACCTAATACTTTAAATAAGTCATATTTATCTCTAAATCCGCAAACTTCTATGGTGCAACCTGGAGTATCATCTTTTGGATAAAAAAACAAAACAAGGGGATTTTTCAATCCCTTATTTGATCTTTGAATTCCATTTTGATCCAGTAAAGAAAATTCTGGAATTTTATCTCCGATCTGCACAATAATTCTTATAAAGCTCCATATTAGAAGTTAATTTGTTTTATTTGTGGTCTTCAAGATAAATAAATAGTATAAAAGTCAGTTTCTTTTAAAAAATATACTAAAAAATCATTGCAATAAACTAGGGTCAATTTATTAATTCAAGATTATGGAATTAATAATTTATATTTTTTTATTTCTTATTCTTTTTTTTTGGGAGTTATTTTTAATTTAAAAAATAACTAATTTTAAGAAAGTTAATGAAATACGAAACAAAGCTAACGATAATTCAAAAAATAATAATGAAATATTTATTAGTAAGATTAAAATTCAATTTTTTAATTTGAAGTAAATACTGAGCAATATTTTTTTACTAAGTCCTTTGGCTGATTGGTAGAAGAGTTCGTTAATTTTAATTTTTCTATGGCCTCATCAGAATTAATCTCACAAAGTAGATATCTTGCACACGTATCCAATACTTTAAACATTTTTGTGGTAACTGCTTCAGCTGGATAAATTAGAAAAAATAGGTAAAAAACAACAAATAAGTACTTCATGTTTTTTAAAGAAATTAGATACTTAGCGAATGGTTTCAATAATTCATGAAAAAATAAATTTAGAAAAAGATTAAAATGAATAGAATACTCTAATTTGAGTTGAATCTAGTATTTCTCTAAAAATAATAATAAAAGAAATTAAGATAAAATAAGTCATAGTAATAAATAATCTCCATGAAAATGAGAAAATTAATAGATAATCATAAAACTCTTATAAATTGGTACCAAAAAAAATTGAAATTGAGCGATTATCAATTACTTTGGGTAGTTTTTTTTAAAGGGATATTCATAACAATAATATTTTTCAAAATTTTTTAATATTAATAAAGCTATGCCAAGAATGAAATTTTTAAGTGATTTGACTATATTTAATAATAGATTTCCTCATTAGTTAAATATTTATCAGCTATGAATATTTTTGGAGTAGGTTTGCCTGAAGTCACTGTAATACTGATCTTAGCTCTTTTAATTTTTGGTCCAAAAAAGCTTCCGGAATTAGGAAAACAGCTTGGCAAAACTTTGAAAAGTCTTAAAAAAGCCTCGAATGAATTTCAAAATGAAATCGATCAAGTTATGAACGAAGAAAATAAAGAGGAATCTACTAAATCTATAGAAATCAATCAACCAAATGCAATGAATCAAGAAAAACTAGATTCAGAAAACAAGAATCTTTCAAATAAAGAAAACAGCAACAACTAATATCTTGCATAGGCCCATAACCCCCATAAACGAATTTGAAAGGGCATTAGATAAAGCAGCTCTTACGAAAGAAGAATATGAATTAATAGACTACATACGCTATACAAGCGTTTTTACACAGCCAAGTCTTATTAAAGATTTAAAAAGGCCATCGAAGCCTCCTATTTTGTCAGTTCTATGTCAAACTTGCAGAAAAATTGGTTTAGAGATGCCTGATCATTTTAAAAAAGTAATTGAATGGTCAATTGAAATTAGTGATCACGGTACGAAATGGGATGCTCATTTAATTTGCGCAGAAGCATTGAATATAGACAAAATTCCATTAAGTCCTATTCATGGAACAACTTTATTTGATGTTCTTGTTGTACACAAAGAATTATTTCTTGGCTTTGATTAAATTAAATTAAATTAATCATCTAAAGGCACAGAATGAGTATCTATAACTTCCGAATAATCATACTTATTTATTTTATTTTCAATCCAATTATTTATATAACTAACTAAAGGCAATGACCCTCTAAAAATAAAAATAGACGTAGGCAAAGCGCTTAATAAACCTACTAAAGGACTTTTAAAAAGTAATCTTCCAGCTTTAATATTAAATAAAATAATAAGTGCAGAGGGAACTATAACTTTAACTACTGTTTTGAGCGCCTCAAGCCAACCAACACGATATGTCCACCATATTAAAATTATGCCAACTACATAGAGGAATAAGTAAGTCATAAAAATAGTATAATAATTATCTATTTATCTTGTTCTTAATAAGATAAAGATTTTTATAAATTATTTAACATCAATAAATCCAATTCTAGTAATGAGTTTTTCAGAAATAAGAAAATTTTTAATTAAGATGCAATCTGATGAAAATTTAAAAAAGCATGTTACATCATCCTCCACAGCGGATGATGTGGCCCTAATAGCTCAACGCTTAGGATATGACTTTTCAGGAGATGATCTCTTAAGATTTAATGGACAAAAAGTTGATAAAGTGACAGTAAGGAAGGTAGATCATCCGGGGGAATACCACTAATTTAAGTCTTAACCCATATTGCAAGGCCTCCACCCTTGCCTCGTGCACACAACCATTTATCTTTAGTGCTGATTCCTACAAGTGAGAAAAAAGGCATTTTTTTATCTTCAGGTTTTTTTAATTCCTTATTAAATATTGGAAAATTACTAATACTAATTTTCAACTCTTCAAAATAAAAAGTTAATAAAGGTCTAAGTCCTTTTAATTCTGCGATACCTATAAAGGTAATGTTTAATAATCCAAAATTAATTGAATTTTTGATTTCAAAATACAGTTGATCTTCTTTATTTGTACTTGTTAATTCGAGTCTTGCCGACAATACTTGGAGAATAGAACTGGGTATATTTTTGATTTCATCTGATTCTTTTCCCCACGTATACTGAAACTTCCATATCCCTAACAATTCCTCATAAACTATTCCGCTACCATTTTTCTGAGAATTTTTTTCTAATAGTTTTAACTCTTTAATGTCAGGAATGTCCTTCATAATAGATTTCATTCTAAAAACTAAATACTAAGAAAACTTCATAAAAAATGTTCTTAGTTGAATAAATCCCCTAAAAACAATTGCTTTATTTCGAAATATTTCTAAAAAATAGATAATTTGATACACATAAGGAACAAGATCTTGTTAATATATTTACATAAAGTAATTAAACTGATGGATTTCATTTCTAAAAGACAAGGATACATACCTCTCAAAGCAGTTCCTTACATATTTTTCATTGCTGTTATGCTAAGTATTACAACTTCAACAAATACATTAGTTTAAATCCTAGTCGTTTTAAAGTTAAAAATAAAGTCAATATTTAATGCAAGAATATGATGTAGTAATAGTTGGTAGTGGTATAGGAGGTTTATGTTGTGGTTCAATTCTAGCTTTATCAGGCAAAAAAGTACTTATATGTGAAGCACATACCCAACCCGGAGGTGTTGCTCACAGTTTCAAAAAAAAAGGTTATACTTTCGAATCAGGGCCTTCACTATGGAGTGGAATAGGTAAATGGCCGACAAATAATCCCTTAGGGCAAATTCTTAAATTACTTGATGAAGAAGTTGAATTATTTCAATACAAAGGTTGGCAAGTAATTGTCCCAGAAGGCAATTTTAATCTTGATGTGGGGGAAGAACCTTTTAAACAAACAATAAAAACTTTAAGAGGTGAGAAATCTGTTAAAGAATGGGAATCATTTATTTCCGGAATAAAGCCTGTTAGCAAAATAATAAATGAAATACCTTTACTCTCATTTTCTCCTGAATCAATAAATTTCTTAGATCTAATAAATTTAACCTCAAAATTTTTACCTAATATCAAGCAAATACCAAAAATTAATAAGGGCTTTGGGAATTTAGTAAATAATCATTTAGAGGATCCTTTTCTCAGAAATTGGGTTGATTTATTGAGCTTTTTGATAAGTGGTATGTCAATGCATGATACAAATACAGCTGCGATGGCTACTTTATTTAAAGAATGGTTTGAACCAAATTCATACCTTGAATACCCTAAAGGAGGCAGTGAATCTATTGTAAAAGCCTTAATTAATGGATTTAAAAAAAATGGAGGAGAATTAATTCTTTCTTCGAGAGTAAAGAAAATTAACTTCAATAAAAATTTAGCGACAGGTATAACTCTTAATAATGGTTCTAGTTATAGTTGTGAATCTGTTGTCACGAATACTGATGTTTGGAATTTAAAAAAGTTAATTCCAAATGAAATTTCAAAAAAATGGAATACAAAAGTTTTGAACCCTAATAAATGTAATTCTTTCCTTCATATACATCTAGGTTTTGATGCTGATGGTCTTGAAGATTTACCAATACACGCGATACATGTTGATGAGTGGGAAAAAGGTATAACCGCGGAAAGAAATATAGCTGTATTTTCAATCCCATCTGTTTTAGATAAAAATATTGCCCCTAAAGGGAAACATGTTCTTCATGGATATACTCCCGCAAATGAACCTTGGGAAATTTGGGAAAACCTAAATCCAAAGGAATTAGCATATAGAAATTTGAAAGAAGAAAGATGTTCAATATTCCTTAATGCAGTGCGAAAATTCATCCCTGACATAGATGAAAGGATTGATTTGAAAATGCTAGGTACACCAATCACTCATCAAAAATTCACCAATACCCATTGCGGTAGTTACGGCCCTGCATTATCTGCAACAAAAGGTCTTTTCCCAGGCTGCAAAACGCCAGTGAAAAATTTATTTACTTGCGGTGCAAGTACATTCCCAGGTATTGGAATTCCTGCTGTTTCAGCAAGTGGAGCTTTCGCAGCTGAAAAAATTATTGGCAAAAAAGAATTTAAAACTCTTCTTAAAAAAATAAATTTATGAATCAAGTTCTTTTTTATAACTCTAAAAATACTTAATTAAGAAATAAGAATAAAGAAAGCAAAAACGTTCAATAATGATAATCTTTATCTAAAAATAAACTTAACTTATAGATCTTATATGTTTTTCTTATCTATTCCTCAAGCCTGGCATTTAGTTGGCACTTGGTCAGAACAACTTCCAAGCGATTCAAATCTTATAGGAATGGGGCAAACAGAATTGATGATGACTTTACATTTAATATTTGTTCCTCTCTTACTTGTGATTTCATATTACCTATTCAACCGACTTAATAAAAACGAATCAAAGAAAATTAAAGGATGATCGTTTTAAAGTTTATTTAGCTGAACTTCTTCTAACTACTTTTCTGCCCGTAGAAGTCTCAACTCCGCTTGAATCTTTGGTTTGTGAATTAGCTTCAATATTATCAACATCACTCTTATCCATCTCTGCGCAAACACCTACTACCATGGCAGCCTGCATTTGATCTGGTAAATCTCCAATAGTTAATAAGGCCTTTAACACTAATTGAAGTCTAGTTTGTCGATCAATTTCTGGTCTTAGTTTTTTTACAGTATTCCAAAGTTCTTGGGTAACTTCTTTTAAAAGTTCTCGATCTACAGCCAAATTAAATCCTTCTTGTATTTCTACTAATCTAACAAAAAATTGGATCTCGTAAAATAATCTTCAATAAAAAGATTGTTAGTTGAAATTTTTCTAGGCAAAAACAAGTTGCATTTGTTGATGCAATTCATTCTTATCTTGCAAAAGTTCATCTTTTTCAATCTTTTTCAAAGTAAAAGTTCTATAAAATTTTTTTTGAATCTTTATTGGAGTATTTTCAAACTTTGCATTTTTGCTTATTAGAGAATTCCACTCTTTTGAATTAAAAGGGGCATAAGGAGAAGATGAAATCACTTTCATATCTAAACAATACATCTGTACTAATAATAGTACATATTTACTAAAGCGCAACAGTTCCGTCCACTTGTCTTAATTTTAAAGTTTCTTTGCGAGTCGATTGATTTTTTTTATCTAATTTGTATAAATTATAAGTTTGATAAATGAATCAAGTATCATACATAACTTATTTATCCCTTTTTTTAGTGTCTTAAGACTTTTCTGGCTAAAAACCTTTTAAAATAGTGAATTTGTTGAAATTAACATTGACAAGATATTTTTAATCTTCGTGCCTATAACAATATTAATAGTTTGATCTAAAAATGCTTCTGAGTAATCAAAAAAGATTAAAGATTCATGGAATAATCAAAAGAATTGCACATGACCAATCAATTTCATTAGAAGAGAGAATATATATTGAAAAATTTGCAAAGCACAATTCTACAATTTCTCTTTGGCTAAAGAAAGCTAACAGCTTTAGGAGGAATGGAGTAAAAAACGATGGTGGAATTGACAACCTTTTACAATCATTTGGGATAGATGGACTCGACAAAGAAAATCATTTCAACCCAAATGAGGATGATATATCTGACTGGTTTGGTGGCGCGCCTGATTGGTTAAGAAGAAGTTAAGATCACTTTCTATTCAATTTACCCAGGCTGTTTTATACAAATATATACCCGCTAAAAATATAAATCCCCAAAAAATCCATGGTAAAAATTTAATAGGCACTAAATATTTTATTGAAAAGGTTTTCATATAGATTTTTCTTTTAGATTATTTCTTATTTACTGTTTTTGAAAATAGGTTTAATTGCTCTATTTTATAAAAAAATAATTTATAAATTCTCAAAGATATTAAATCACTCTAAATTCATAAAAAGTTAATCAACCTAAAGCATAAATATCTAAGCAACTTTCTTTTCTATTTTGATTGAAAAATCTACTATTTTTGTCTCACACTGTTCTGTATCATTCCAATATTTTATAAGTGTTTCTAATTCACCAATCCTCTTTTTCGCATTTGCAATCTTTTCAGTTATCGTCATCAAAAATTTCTTATCTATACAATTAATACATGAAAATAAAATTTTTCAATAGCAGATCTCGATGATTAGAGTAGAAATATTAATTTTTGGTTAATTACTTAAATACTATATAGACCGCTTTAAAATAAGTAATTATACTTAAAGAAAGTGAGATTCATGAATAAATTTAATTCTTTGATTTTAAATAGTACGGTCAAATGTTTAGACTTCATATACTCTGGCAGGGATTTACAAAGATTCTGGATTTTAGAAGTTATAGCCAGATCACCTTATTTTGCATTTCTTTCAGTTCTGCATTTTAAAGAATCCCTAGGAATTAAAAATGACAAGACAATGTTTTTGATGAAAGAACATTTTTGTCAAGCTATTAACGAAACTGAACATCTTAAAGAAATGGAGAAAAGAGGAGGAGATAGTTTTTGGATTGATAGATTTTTTGCAAGACACCTTGTTCTTCTTTATTACTGGATCATGGTTTTTTATTATTTTTTCTCTCCAGCAAATGCTTATGATGTAAACATAAAAATAGAACAACATACATTTACAACTTATTCCAAATATTTAAAAGATAATCCAAATGATCAAAAAATTAAAGAAATCGCTCAGGATGAATTAAATCATGTTCAAGAACTTAACCAAGCTTTGTCAATGCTAACTTCGGTTTAGATTAGTGCCGATAAATCTATTAGCAATATTGAGATGATCACGGAAGAAGATATTAAGCCTAAACTAATCATTAATAAGACATAACCTTTTTTTCTAGGTAATTTATAAAAAGACAATCCAATTACCAATGTCATTATTAATGAGAAAAAAATTATAATTTTTTCATTAACTAAATTAAGATGCATAACTAAATTTGTTTCTTCAAAATATTTCAAAAATTTTGATAACACTAATTCTTCTTCTATTTCCTTGAAATAATCAATTGAACTTATTAAAGCAGAACTTAACAAAGATAATGCAACTAGTGCAGTAACTGGTTTTGTTAACCTGTTAACTGTTCTATTAAAACTTGCCAACAAAACAAAAATAAATAAAGCAGTAACAAGAGGAATTAAAGGTATAAGAATTGATGTATTTATGAAATTACCCACGAATAAAATTAGTATCTAATATAAAATTTTATATTATTTTGAAGCGTTATTTGATTCAGTAAGAATTTTTAAAAATTTTAAAAGTAATTAGTACCTATTGCATTCTGTGTAAATTGATACCAAAATACTAGAGTAATTGATAAATAAAATGCTAGTTATTTCTGAAATTATTCTTGCAAGTGCTATCTTCCTAGGAATTGTATATTGGGAAGTTAAATTTCTATACGCCAAAACTACTGTAGCTAAATAACTTTCACTAAATACAGAAAAAGTAAGTATCCATAAAATTTAAATAAAATTTAAGAATTTAAGTTGACAAAAAAAGCTTCGAATATGAGAGAATAAACACAAATTAATCTAGTTTCCTCATGAGTGAAGTTAAAAACTCTAATACTAACTCAACGCAGCAACAGCAACAGCAACAGCAGCAATCCTTTACAGATAGCAAAATTAATTCTGCTGAGAGCGAGAGGCTATATCTTGAGATGAAAGAGGCTTGGCTTTAAATTTAATTCATGTTTTAAATAATATTTCTATAAATTTGTAATTTTTTTTTTAATTTTGCAGTGATGAATACTTTTTTATTTTCTATACCCTTTAAATTTTGTTTAATCGCTAAAGAAATTTGTTTAGAAAACTAAAGCAGTTAGAGAAAATTAACGGAAGAATCGCAATGGGAGGGTTGATATATTTAGTTTTTACAAAATTAGTTTCTAACCGTGATGAGATATTAGACCACCTTAAATCTTATTTAATTTAAAAAATGAATTGGAAATCTTATCCGAGAATATTTCTTTCTATATAAGCTTCAGTGAAAGCTACAATCAATCCCAATAATGTTGAACATATATCAATTTCAGTTCATTCCATTTTATTTTTGAATCACCTCTAGTGTGCGAAATAATTCAAAGCTCGACAACAAAACCAATGATTCCCTATAGTACTCATATACTATTAGTCATTTATTGTGAGCTCGGCAACTCCTGAGTTTCTTTTCGTTAGGCCTGGTGATTATGTAGCAATTAAAAATGAAGAAAATTGCGAAGATACTAAGGAAAAGAATAAAAATTATTGGGTCGGTCTAGTTATTGACTGTATTGGAGGAGCTAGAAATCCAAATTCATGGACCCTGTTTCAAGTAGCCAATATTGATAATGGAGAGATCACTATAATCAACGCCGATATTGTAGAAAAAATTTTGAAACCTTCTGAAAGGTAAGCTTATGGATAATCAAACAAACTTCCTTCATTATTACAAATACAAAAGGTGAACAGCACATTTCAGAGGAAATCATCCCAGTTCCAAGCAGGCAAGTCCGTATACTTGATTCATTGGGCAGGGAGGTTGAATGCCTTTATACATTCTGTAAGTTTTTGATATTTCCTCAAATCCCAAACTTGATAAAAGATAATTTGCATAAGGATTAAGATTAGAACAATCCAAAAAGATTTGGGAATCTAAATCACCAACTAACTCCCTTATTAATAGTTCAGCAAGTGGTGGAGTATCCGCTAAAAGAGGTCCTATTCTCCAGCCTTGCTGATTACCCTCCAATACACAAGGTCTTATCCTGCCAAATCCATGGCACATCCCATTATTATCGACAATTGCACTAACATTACCATGAGCATTTTTCAACCAGTCATTTAGAAAATGTGGCCTAGGACTAGGTTCTCTTTGCTCATCATAAATTAAGACTGCTTCAGAGGAAATTTTATTCCCAGGGACAACTTGAAAAAAATGAAATTGATCTTTATAGAAATTTCTCAATGGCAAATCTTGAGAACCATTTAATTTCCATCGATTTGTAATAGAGGAATTTCTAAAACCCCACTTTTTGTAATCATTCAATCTCTCTGGGGCAGCCTCTAGACCAATACAATCAAGATTTTTTAAATAATCGAGTGCATGTTTCCATAATCTCACGCCATATCCATTATTTCGGAATTCTTTTTTAACGATAAATAAACCTATAAAACCATACGAGGAATTATATTTAATGCACGCAATAGAACCTATAGGATTATTGTCCAGACAGGCTACCCATACTCCTTGTTTATCTGTATTTCTATAAATTGATACGTCATCCATTCCAGGAGAAAATCCTTCTAACCTTGCCCATTCTGTAACTTCTGGTATTTCATTTATAGATATCAATCTAATTGAAAATTTTTCTCTCATAGAAATATATTAACCAAGAAAAATTTAAATTTTCAAAGGCAATATTAATTAATTTGATTATTTCTTATAAATCATTGACTTTGGTTTAAGTGGCTAAAAACTTTAGTTTTTTACAATTTATCCTCTGATATATTTAATACTATTCATAGAAATAAAATGAAAATCTCTGATAAATTTCATTTAGCAGACATCTATAAATTAAAAAATACAGTTCTAACTGGTAAAACGGAAGATATAAAATGGCGGATCAAACATATAAATATAGTTTCTAAACTTTTGGATGAAAATAAAAAAGAGATAATAAAATCACTTTTTGTTGATCTAGGAAAATCTGAAATTGAAGGGCTTGCAGAGATCCTTTTAGTGAAAGAAGAAATTTCACTTATAAAAAAGAAACTCAATTCTTGGATGCGTCCAAAAAAGATTCATACACCTTTTTATCTATTTCCATCATCCTCCAAAGTTATTTATGAACCTCTTGGATGTGTGTTAATTCTTGGTCCATATAATTATCCATTACTGTATGTTTTAAAGCCATTGGTAAATATTTTCTCAGCAGGAAATACTGCAGTTATAAAACCTTCAGAGAAATGTCCTGCGACCTCAAAACTTATTCAGCAGCTTACTTCAAAATATTTCCATAAAGATGTCCTATTAACAGTAGAAGGTGATTATAAACAATCCATAAAATTAATTAAACAAAATTTTGACCACATATTTTTTACAGGAAGTACTGAAACTGGAAAATCTATTATGAAATTGGCTTCAAAAAATTTAACTCCTTTAACTCTTGAATTAAGCGGAACAAATCCTGTAATCATTTTCAAGAATGCAAATTTAGAAATTGCTGCGAAAAGAATTGTTTGGGGCAAATTTTTTAATTCTGGTCAATCCTGTATGGCTCCAAATCATATCTTTGTAGATAAAGAAATTGAAAAAAATTTCATCGAAAAATTAAAGCAATGCATAGTAAGTTTTTATGGAGAAGATCCAATTATTTCAGAAAACTTATCTAAATTAGAAAAAAAGCAATTTTCATCGACTGTAGCAATTCTCAAAAGATATAAAAAAGAAAAAAGAATTTTATATGGGGGAACTTTTAGTAAAAAAAAGTTAAAAATATCTCCTACAATTTTGAAAACAAAATCAGATGAAACTGATATTTTGCAAAAAGAATTATTCAGCTCATTACTTCCAGTAATTGGAATCAATGATAAGGAATCTGCTTTAAAACAGATTAATCAAACATCAAAACCATTAGCAATCTACTTATTTGGAGGAAATAAAAAAATCCATAATCAAATTTCAAGAATAACCAGCTCAGGGACTATTTGTATCAATGATGTTATGTTACCAGTCCTTATTCCAAATTTACCTTTTGGAGGTGTTGGGCAGAGTGGTATTGGGAAATTTCATGGAGAAGAAGGTTTTCGAAATTTTTCAAATCAAAAATCTATTACTTTCAAAGGTTTTGTATTTGATTCAAATCTGCGTTATCCTCCCTACGAAAGAATAAAGAAATTTTTAAAGTTTATTTTTAAGATTTAAATTACTTAAATTATTTTCAAAACCCCTAGCGATTTTGAATTAAGAGCTTATCTTTAGATAAACAGTGAAGTTAATGAAATTAGTATTTTTAGTAATTGCAATCCTTATTAATTTTTTTAATCACTCATTGATAAAGTCCGAAGAAAAGATTAGTTCAGGAAATAATAATATTGAAAATATTGCTAAAAAAGAATCAATTAATGGAGAGCAAACTGAAACAAAAAAAATTCATATTGTAAAAACTGGAGATACAATTTCAAACATTTCAAAACTATATTCAATTAATAAAAATTTAATTATTAAATTAAATAAATTAAAAGACGAAAATTATATTTACGTTGGCCAAAATCTTATTATCTCCGAATCAAATGTA
>QCPG01000002.1 GCA_003212615.1 Prochlorococcus sp. AG-436-E22 | reverse complement strand
ATCTTCCTCATAACCAAACTCAATTAGCCTTGACTCTTTTTTTCTCCAATTTGGAACAACTTTCACAAACAACTCCAAATGAACTTGACCGTCAATCAATTTAGACATATTTGTTCTTGCTGACTGACCAATAATTTTTAACATTGAACCTTTCTTTCCAATAAGAATGCCTTTTTGAGTTGATCTTTCAACAATAATAGTAGCCAAAATAGCAGTAAAAACTTTGCCATTTTTTCTTTTCATTTCCTCTCTCTTTTCTATCTTTACTGCGACACTATGAGGGACATTCCGTTTAATATAAAACGTTCGGATATGGCTCCTTATAGATTAAGAGCACTTATGATTGTATTTGCAAGATCTGAGTATAGAAGATATACGTATTACTTCATAAATGAATTTTTACTCTTCTTTCTCTTATTTAAGGTTGCTATTACAGTCAATGAGTATTTTTATTTGAGCATCATGTTGTATTTTTATCTTAAGCTGTTATTTCCACTTTTCTTTATTAAATAGTGATTTAATTACTAAAACCCCTTTTAAAGTTCTTTATTATTAATTAGTCAGAATTAAGGGATCTTGCTCTTTAATTCACTTAGAGAAGTTAATAACAATATTAAATATCTGTCAAGGAATTGAAGTTACATTTCTTGTTATAAACTACTTTCGATTCCAGAAACTTCTAGGTTTAATTTTTTGTTTTATTTTATAAAAAAGAATTGATCAAATTGAAAAAGGTTTAAACTATCGACTTTATTTTTTTTTAATAATTTGGGTTATTTCTAGATTAGTAAAATTATCAAAACATTAGATTTAATAAAATAATTTACAAAAAAAGGTTTGATTTTTGTTTATATTTAGAAAAGTAACAATCAATAACTTAGGCATAGTAATATATTAAAAATTTTAAGTTTATGAATTTTGGTTTTTTAAGTACTTTAGACAATTTATTATTGCCACATACAATTAAAAATGCAAAAAAGAATGGAGTAAAAAATATTTTTGTTTTTTTAGACGAAAAGGGGATTTCAAAAAAAGATAAAGCAATTTTTCAAAAAAGGACTAACCAAAGATTTGGTGATAACATCAACTCAAATAATTATTTGCTAGAGCTGAGTAATTTAAATATCCCATTTTATTTTGTAGATAATCATAATTCAGATTTCTCTATTCAACTATTTTCTCTTTTGAAAATAGATTGTTTAATAAATGCAGGAACTCCAAGAAAAATTGGTAGTAAGTTATTAAACAAAAAAGTTATCCCAGAAGGTGTTATCAACATTCATCCTGGGAAATTACCTGAATATAGAGGATGTAGTGCAGTCGAGTGGGCAATTCTAAATGATGATCAAATATTTAACACAGTTCACTATATGGATGAAGATTATGACACTGGACCAATAATTCGACTAGAATCATATGAATTCAACAAAGAAAGTACCTACGTTGACATAAGAACGGAAATATACTTAAAAGGTATCAATCTTTTGTCCATTGTGCTTAGAAATCTTCAAGATAAAACTTTATCCTCCAAAGATGCTCAAAAACAAACGCATTTAAATGCTAAATACTGGTCGCCAATTCCACACAATTTAGAAGACTCTTCAATAGAAAAGGCAAATAATAAAGAGTACACTTTCCAAAATATAAATATTTAATAATTTTGATATACGATTTTATTCACTTAGGCAGTGGTCCAATAATGATGTTAGATGCATTAAATAAATCTAATAATTCCAGCCAAAATATTTTATTAATTGATAAGGCAAATGAATTAGGTGGATCATGGAAAAATATTAATTTGTTTGGAGATAATTTGGTAGAAAATGCTGTACATTATCTTTTACCAGATTCAAAAGGGTATAGTTTTTTATCGAAAAATTTTCGTATTGAATTGGAAAATGCTGAAAGAAAATTCTATGCAGTAAACATATTTAACTTAAAATTATTGGTAAATGTAAATAATGTATTTGGGAAATTTATTTATTTAATAAATGGCGGTGATCAGGCATATCCTATTAAAATGAAAAATTTTTTAAATACTTTATTTAAAAAATCCATAGTTAGTCAAACAAAATATCCCAAAGAAGGTATGACTCACGTATTGCAAAGAATTTCAGAAACGCTTTTAAAATCCAAAGTTAAAGTGAAATTAAATGAAAATATTAACAAAATTATAATTTCAGAAAATTATATTACTTTGAAATCAAAAAAAAATACATATAGAACAAAAAAACTTATCTTATCTCATGGATTTATCCCTTGCGAAATAATTGGGAAAGAGAGTATACAAATTTCAATTGAAAAAAAAATAAATCCTCGTCCATCACTTCACATAATTACCAAAACAAAATCTAAAGTAAATAAAAAATACTTTGGATTTTCCCAAGTTCTTTTCCCTAGAGGTTCATTAATTAAGTATGTACATCAATTATCACAATTCCAAAACCTTTCTGAAAATAAAAATCAACAAATAATTGTTGCAGCATTAAATCACGACTTAAAGCAAAGTAAGAATAATTACTATAAGATTGCAGATTTATTAGAAAAATATAATTGCATCCCATATTCAGAGAAAAGGTCAATAGATCAATTTTATTGGCAAGAGATTTTTATCTACCAAATGTCCACAAAAGAACTATTAAAATTATCAAAAATAAGTAAAAATAAGATTTCTTTTCTTGAAACGGAATGTTTAAATAAGGGATTTGGAAAATATTCTGATACTTGGAATTTTCCGGAAAATTATTTTTATAATTAGATCTTCTCAACTATAGTTAGATCAAGTTTTATTTTTCAATGAAATAACTTTATTAAAATTATTTTTCTGACCACACTTAGATAGCCATCTTAATTAATTTTGGAATAAGAATCTTTTTAAAATCACCAATCGGGATAAATATCATTTTCTTTCTTCATTAGAAATTTCATAGATTTATTTAACTCTTTTTCCACTCTCTTAATATTTGAGGGATGTTTGTAGTGCTCATCTGAAATCAAATCAAATCTCCTTTCCAAGGTTCTCTCTATCCTTTTCTTATCACGCCACAATTTAATCTCTTCATGATTTCCACTAACCAGAACATCTGGAACTCTCATATCTTTAAAAATTAGAGGTCTCGTATAGTGGGGATATTCTAATAAAGAAGAATTATGACTCTCATCGACTAAGGAGTCTGGATCACCAAGAGTTCCTGGTAATAATCTAGTCAAACCGTTAATTATTGATATAGCGGGTATTTCACCTCCAGAAAGCACATAATCTCCTATCGATATCTCTTCATCAGCTAAACATCTAATCCTTTCATCAAAACCTTCATATTGACCACAAATAATTATTATTTGATCCAAAGTGGACCATCTCGCAAGATCCTTTTGCTTTAGGACTTTACCCTGTGGGGTCATCAGCAAAGTTTTACTTTTGGGAAATTTTCTAATTGATTCATATGCCTTATAAATAGGTTCAGGTTTTAATACCATACCTGCTCCTCCTCCATAAGGCTTATCGTCTACTTGTCTATAAGAACCTTCTCCATATTCTCTCAAATCATGTAAATTTACTTTGATGAGATGTTTATCTAATGCTCTAGTTATGACTCCTAAATTATTCAATAATTCAAAAGCTTTAGGGAATAATGTAATTACATCAAAATTAAAACCACTCATCTAGAAATCTTCCTCATAACCAAACTCAATTAACCTTGATTCTTTTTTTCTCCAATTTGGAACAACTTTCACAAACAACTCCAAATGAACTGGACCATTAATTAATTTTGACATATTTGATCTTGCTGACTGACCAATCATTTTTAACATTGAACCTTTCTTTCCAATAAGAATGCCTTTTTGAGTTGATCTTTCAACAATAATGGTAGCCAAAATAGCTGTAAAACTTTTGCCATTTTTTCTTTTCATTTCCTCTATCTTTTCTATCTTGACTGCAACACTATGAGGTACTTCTTCTCTTGTATTTGTTAATACTTGCTCTCTTACTAAATCAGATAATAAATTATCTAATGGTTGGTCGCATATCGTCTCTTCGCCATAAAGTTTTGGTCCCTTTGGAAGCAAATTAAATGCCATATTGACTAGTTCAGAACATCCTTCTCCTTGAGAAGCACTTACAACTTGAAAGTTTCTTTTAATTCCAAAAAATCTTCTATATTGGTCTAATCTTAAATTCCTAAATTCTTTATTAACCAAATCCCACTTATTTAATGCAACAATAAATTCAGTTTTATTTTCGATTAAAAAGTTCAATATATATTCATCACCTCTACCAGGTTCTTCACTTGAATCAATTACAAAAATCACCATATCTACTCCATTAATTGCAGATTTTGCATTTTTTACTAATATCTCACCAAGGCGATGATGTGGTTTATGAACACCTGGTGTATCAACAAAAATTATTTGCCCATTATTGGTAGTAAGTATTCCTTTTAACTTATTTCTAGTAGTTTGAGCTACTGGAGAAGTAATTGTTATTTTTTCTCCAATCATTTTATTGATTAAAGTAGACTTACCAACATTTGGCCTTCCTAGTAAAGTTACAAAACCAGATCTATAATTAGTCAAATACTTTTAACGCATCTATAGTAAAATTCTGATCAAAAATGGAAAAAAAAACCATAAATAATAAAACACCTACTTTCGAACAAGCATATGAAATTGCAGAATCATGGTGTAAAGATTGGGAAGATGATTTACTAAGTGAGGAAGTTTTAGCAGATAGAGTTTCGGAACTTATTAAAACAAAGTTTGGAATTAGAGGGTTTTTCGCATATTCATTATCAGATAAAGATTGTTCTCTTCTAGATAAACTACCTTCCTCCTTGATTTTCAAGTTTACTGAAATGGGTAACAAAGTTGTCGAGATAACAGTAAGTAATCTGATTATGAGTTCTGCACAGGTTATAAACCATAAAAAAGAAAATAATCATGCATTCAAGCTAAATTCAGAAAATATATCAGAGAGATGTAAAGGTCTTTTACGTATTCTTGATACCAAATTAGTTACCGAGAATATAAACAAAATGTTAAATGAAATAGATGATTTAGGGAACAGTTTTGATAAATCAAAAAAATATGATTATGACCAAAAGGAATTTATAAAAAAACAAATTCTTGATATCGCGCAATAAAAAAGCGTAGAAATTTTCTACGCTTTTAATTATAAATTTAAAAAATTTCTTTAATCTCTTCTTCCACCGCCATTTAATGCAATCATTAACCTTAAAATAAATACAAAAAGATTTATATAAGTTAGATACATACCTAAAGCTCCTGCAAGGTATTGATCATCATTATATCTTCTTGGCATTGTGTAGAAATCTACGAAAGACATGGCAACAAATAAGACAGTTCCAAATCCTGCAATTATCAATTCAAGTCCTGAGCCTCCAAAAACTCCTGGAGCAAAGAATCCTCCAATTAATTGGACAAACATTGCTATGAGAAGTCCTATCAAGCCAAGTCCAACAACACCACTAAGTGCTTGACCAACACTATCACTCATTCTTTGGCCAGTGTAAGAGGCAATAACGAAAGTTATACCTGTAGCCAAAGCGGCTGTTCCTACTGAACCAATACCAATTGTTCCAATTGCTAAAGCAACTATTCCACTCAAGGTGAATCCAGTTAACAAACTGAATCCAGTTAGTAAAGGCAAGGCTCTTGCATTATTTGCGTTATTTGCAGCACTTGTAGCTATAAAAAACAAAACCAATTCTGCAATTAAGGCAACTATTGATAGAGGTTGGAAAAGCCCTGGGTTTGTAGCTATAAGTGAGACACCTGCTAAAACGCCCAAAGAAGTTAGTACCATACCTCCACCAACGTAAGGTAGAGCTTTTTGAACAACATTTGGTCCAACGATTGAACTAGTTTGTGCTTCACGAATAGCTTGGTTGAAATTACTACTTGCTGGCATCTTTAATTAATAAATATGTTCTTATTCTACTTGATTTTTTAAAATTTCAGGGTACGGATCTCCAGAGTTACAAATTATTGATAAGCCTCAATAATTTTTTGAACTAAAGGATGACGAACTACATCTTCAACAGTTAAATAACAAAATTTTACACCTTGAGTTTCAGAGAAAATTCTCGATGCTTCGATGAGGCCACTTTCCTGATCTTTTCTTAAATCAATTTGTGTAATATCTCCATTGACAACCATTTTAGATCTCTCTCCTAATCTGGTCAAAAACATTCTCATTTGAGAACAAGTAGTGTTTTGTGCTTCATCTAGAATAACCATAGAGTTGTCTAAGGTTCTGCCTCTCATAAATGCTAAAGGAGCAACTTCAATAATTCCCTTATCGATTAACGAATTAGTCCTATCAAATCCGAAAATACTATGCAAAGAATCAAATAGTGGTCTTAAGTATGGATCAACTTTCTGTTGCAAGTCTCCAGGAAGAAATCCTAGGCTCTCCCCAGCTTCAACGGCTGGTCTGGTTAAAACAATTTTATCTATTTTTTTCTCGTTCAATAGCCGCGCTGCGCAAACAGTTGCTAAAAATGTCTTCCCAGTTCCAGCGGGACCAATTGCGAACGTGAGATCAAAGTTTTCAATTGATTCGACATATTCTTTTTGCCTTATAGTTCTAGGCCTTAAATATCTTCCTTCTTTGGAACGCGCAAGAACTTTTTTCCCAAGTTCAGCATGTGATGATGACTCTCCCGTATTTAAAGAACTTAGTGCTGCTTTAAGATCTAACTCTGGAACTTCTATACCTTGCTCCCAAATTGGTCTTGTTAATTCAACTAATGCTGATGCCTTTTCAAGCTTAGATATAACACCGTTCATCTCAAGTTGTAAGCCTCTTATGGTTAAAGAAACGCCTGTTAAAGACTCAAACTTTTTTAAGAAAGAATTACCTGGTCCGGATAATGCTGTAGCAGCATCAGAACTTGGCAAATCTATTGTGAAGTGACCAGTTTTGGAAACTTCCTTCATCTAGTTATTGAATAAAAATTTATCAAAGTACTAGCTTTCAGCTTCATTAGCTTCGCTTTCTGATTTACTACTATCAATTTCTTCGTCCTTGGTTTTGGCCTTAGCTAATTTTTCCTTCTCTAACTTTGCCTTACCAATTGCGATAGAGGGTCTCTCTATTTTTTCTAATAAACCTCCTTTTTCTAATAAATTCCTCACAACATCAGTTGGCTGAGCACCCTGTGTAAGCCTTTTTCTTAAAGCTTCGGTATCAAGCCTGGTTTCCTTAGTTCTTGGGTTATAAAAACCTAGTTCTTGTAGAGGCCTACCATCTCTTCTGGAAGTACTATTGCATGCAACAATTCTGAAACTTGCCTCTTTTTTCTTTCCAAAGCGCTTAAGGCGCAATTTAATCATCTTAAATTAATCCATTTTTAATAATAATATCATTTAAAGGTAAAAATTTAGAAACTATAGATCAGCAAACCCTTTTTTCTTTTTATTATTTTTTTGTTTTTTCATTGTTTTATTACTATTCATCCCTGGCATTCCTCCATTCGACATTTGTTTCATGAAACCTCTCATTCTTTGAAAATCAGCTAATACTTTATCTACATCTTTTGCTTCATATCCACTACCTTGAGCAATTCGTTGTCTTCTTGAGGGCTGGGCAGCAAGAACTTCAGGTTTTTGTTTCTCCTCAAGAGTCATTGAAGAGATCATAGATTCTATTTTCTTGAGTTGATCTTCTCCATCTTTTATCATCCCATCATCGATTTTGTTCATTCCAGGTATTAATTTTATCAATCCACCAAGTGATCCCATCCTTTTAATTAATCTCATTTGCTTAACAAAATCATTAAAATCAAAAGTTGCTTCTTGAAGTTTCTTTTGCATGGCTTCTGCATCAGCGAGCTCAACTTCTTTTTGGGCCTTTTCAACAAGTGTCAAAACATCACCCATGCCTAAAATCCTGCTAGCCATTCTTTCTGGATGGAATGGTTGCAGTGCCTCAATCTTTTCGCCTACACCAATAAACTTGATAGGTTTACCACTTATTTTTCTTATTGATAAAGCAGCGCCTCCTCTTGAGTCGCCATCCAACTTAGTTAGTATCGCACCTGTAATTCCTACTTTTTCATGAAATGACTTTGTTAAGTCAGCTGCCTCTTGACCAATCATAGAATCAACAACAAGTAAAACTTCGTCAGGATTAGAGACTTCTTTTATCCGGACCATTTCACTCATCATTGAATCATCAATTTGCAATCTTCCTGCAGTGTCAATAATGATCGAGTTAAAATTATTTTCACTCGCATAATTCAATGCGTCCTTCGTTATCTCTTCTGGTTTGCTATTTTTTTCTTTGGCTGAAAAAACTTCTAAGTCATATTGATTTCCTAATGTTTTAAGTTGTTCTACAGCTGCAGGTCGATAAATATCTGCAGCCACCAAAAGAACTTTTTTTTCTTTTTCCTTCAAATAAAGACCTAATTTTCCTGTTGCAGTTGTTTTACCAGCTCCCTGAAGCCCAGCCATTAAAATAACCGTGGGTCTATTTTCATTTTCGTTTAATGGAGAATTTTCA
This sequence comes from Prochlorococcus sp. AG-436-E22, assembly GCA_003212615.1. GTDB lineage: Bacteria > Cyanobacteriota > Cyanobacteriia > PCC-6307 > Cyanobiaceae > Prochlorococcus_A. The sequence goes on along the minus strand of QCPG01000002.1, from coordinate 70,489 downwards.
TTCCCCATGATGTTAATCAATTCTTTATTTACAACTTCAATAAATTTTTGACCTGGGTTTACACCCCTAACTACTTCTTCTCCAATAGCTTTATCTTTGACATCTGATATAAATTCTTTTACTACAGATAAACTAACATCGGCATCAAGAAGTGCTCTTTTTACCTGATTCAAAGCATCATTGATATTATTTTCACTAATTTTTGCTTCGCCTCTTAAACCCTTTACTGCGTCTTCAAAGCGTGATGAGAGTTCATCAAACATTATTAAAAAGTATTTTTAATAATTATAGATGATTGCAAAGTTTATAATTATATTCCACTAACAAAATCAACCAATTTCCAGGATTTATTAGAAAAACCCAAAATATATTTAACTTTCAACGGAGTCAATGATGTCTCATTAACAAATTCTCCAGAATTCTTTATTATTCTCTCTAGATAATTTAATTCAACTAAAACAGCTATCCTAGAGGAAGTTTGTGATTCCAATTCTATTTTCCGAATTTGGGAATTAATTTCTTTATAAATACCTTTCTTTATATCTTTCTGTCTTTCTTCAATTGTTCTATCAATCAATCCTTTACTAACAATCTTAGAAAGATTAATTTCACTTTTTCCAGACAAGTAATTACTTTTACTTAAAAGCCATACATTAATTAAATTTCTTATCTCTTGTAAAGAAGGCGAGGCTTTAGTGAGTTTTTCGACTTTAAAGGAATTATTGACGGTTTGGTCGACAGTAAGAGTATTCGATTTAATTATAGATTTTTTTTTAATTTCCTGAGTAATATCTTTATTATCAACCTTTTGATTTTTATCTACCACTATTAAAGGTTTATCCTCAACAGCGTTATCCTGAATTGATTTTTTAAAATTATTTCGTAGAAATCCAGTACCGATTCCAAATGTAAATAGGATCAAAAACGCATATATATAAATTAAATAAGGTGAACGGCTAAAATTCTCTTTATCCTTAAGAAATTCCCCAAAACTAAACTTTAATTCAGCAAATTTTTCAATTAAATACTTATATATCTCTATTGATGTATTATTGAAGGTTTTTTCATTAAATTTATTTTCTGGAATATCAAGCTTCTCATATTCTTTTTTTATGCCTCCTGGCCAAGGCAAGCTTCTTTCCTCAACATTAACAAATGTACTCTCAAAATCTTCGCTACTTTTTGGATAAGATTCTTTCTTAATCAGTTGGTTCTGAAGATTTGATTTAAGTGTAGTTTTATATGATTTTTTTTCTAATTGTTCAATAAATTCTTGAATTTCCCTATCTTCAAACCAAGAATCTAAATCGACCTCTTTTGATTCAATATCTCTGTAACCAACTAAAACATCATTCTCTAGCCAATTTTTACAGAAAATACATATCGCTTCTAACTTATTTCCTGGATAATTATTAATCCAATCTCGTAAATTTTCATCAGAACTGCTAGAAAACCTTGCATAAGCCTGATCAATATCTGCTAAAAGCAAGTCTAAACAACCAACAAGAGGCATTGAATCAAGACCTGATAAATTTAGTTTCTTTAAAATTCTCCTCGCTTCAAATAATTTTTCTGGCTTCCTCCTTGAGAAACCTATTGCTGTCAAGGATAGAAAAGCTAAAAATCCTGCTTCTAATGATCCTCTTTTTTGTAATTCAAGAAACAAATCTATCTGTTCTTGCACTGTCAAATATGGCTTTATTTGTTGAAAAAAAGCTTCAAATTCTTGCTGGTTTAGATAATTTCCATATTCAGATTTATTATTACCTTCCAAACCACCTCTTTTAATTATTAAATTTTCCAACATATTTAAACCTTTTTTATGAGATTCTTGATCATTTAAATCCCTACTAAGTAGATCCAGGATCCTGTAAGGAAGTAAAGAGGCCAAGTCTTCCTCAAGATCTTTCCTTATTTCTCCAAGCTTCCCCATTCTTTGAAGCAGTTGTATACCCTCTTGTAAAAAATCTGCAGCGTTTGAATAGGATCTCAGCTGTTGTTCTTGAATTGCAGAATCTCTAGCTGTCAAGGCCGCCAATAAGGTTAAATCGGCTTCTCTGCTACTTCCTAAGGCAGGCGTTTGTGGCGGCTGCAAAGCTTTTCTTGTGATTTTAAAAGCTTCTTTAGGGGCACCTGACTCCCAAAGAAGGATTAACCCTGCTACTTCTCTATTTGAGGGAAACTCCAATCCAGATGATCCATTTAGCAACAAATTTTCGTATTCTCTCCTGCTTTCTGGATCTGTAAGCAAATCAGCAGTCAAACGAAGCAACTCTGATCTCTGGGTTAAAACTTCATAAGTAAAACCTTCATCAGGGGTTTTATCCAACCGTAATTGAAACGCCCTTAATATTTCCTCTGATGTTGAAGAGGGGCTTACGCCAATTAAACGAAAATGATCTAAAGGAAGTTCCAAACAAATATCCTATTGAAAATTCTTAGACAAATTTTATCAAGTTAAAAATTTTTTTCATAAGGTCTTACAGAGTTATTAAAAAAAATCATTAAAATCGACCTTCACGGCTTAGAATGTTAACAAATCAAAACTTCATTAAGGTATTTTCTTGGAAACACACGTAGAGAGAATCTCAAATCTTCATGACATAAAAAAAGCCGAATTAGATCGAGAAACAGGATTATTTCTTTATGAAGATATGATACTTGGTCGAAGATTCGAGGATAAGTGTGCAGAAATGTACTACAGGGGGAAAATGTTTGGTTTCGTTCATTTATACAATGGCCAAGAGGCTATTAGCACTGGAGTGATTGGCGCCATGAAAAAGAAACATGATTGGTTTTGTAGCACCTACCGCGATCATGTCCATGCATTAAGTGCAGGTGTTCCCTCCTTTGAAGTAATGAGTGAGCTTTTTGGTAAAGCTACAGGCTGTAGCAAAGGCCGAGGTGGGTCTATGCACTTATTCTCAAAAGAGCATCACTTGTTGGGAGGATATGCATTTATTGGAGAAGGAATTCCAGTTGCTCTAGGAGCAGCCTTTTCAAGTAAATATAAAAAAGAAGTTGCTGGCAATAATAATAGTGATTCAGTAACCGCTGCTTTCTTTGGAGATGGTACTTGCAATAATGGACAGTTTTTTGAATGCTTAAATATGGCCCAATTATGGAAATTACCCATAATTTTTGTTGTTGAGAATAATAAATGGGCTATTGGCATGGCTCACGATAGAGCGACCAGCAATCCTGAAATCTGGAGAAAAGCCTCTGCTTTTGGGATGCATGGAGAGGAAGTTGATGGAATGGATGTATTAGCAGTAAGAGGCGCTGCACAAAGAGCTATTAAGCGAGCCAGAGCAGGAGAAGGGCCCACTCTCCTCGAATGCTTGACTTATAGATACAGAGGACATTCTCTTGCAGATCCTGATGAATTAAGGTCTGAGAAAGAGAAGGAGTTTTGGGGTAAAAGAGATCCCATTAAGAAATTAGCTAAAGAAATTATTGATGGTAGATTCGCAAAGGAAGAAGAATTAAAAAGTATTGAAAAGAAAATAGATATAGAAATATCAGAGTCGGTTAAAAATGCCTTAGAGGCTCCTGAACCACCTTCTCATGAATTAACTAAATATATTTGGGCCGAAGATTAGCTTAAATACCGCTGGGTAATTTCCTGGTTAAATTCCTTAATTTTCTCAATGCCTTAAGTTCAACTTGTCTCACTCTCTCCCTAGAAACTTCTAATAATCTTCCTATTTCAGCAAGTGTATGTCTCTCATTGCCATCTAGTCCAAACCTTAATTTGAGAACATGCTGCTCTTGCTCACTTAGATGACTTAACCACATCCCAAGTTGCTCTTGATGCATTTTCTGCTCAACTTTATCTAAAGGCTCTTCACTATTACTATCTGCAATTAAATCCCCTAAAAAGCTTCTGCCATCATCACCATTAACTGGAGCATCTAAACTACTTGTTGATAAAGCTTGTCTTAAAACAGAATCTAATTCTTCCACATCAATTTCCATTGCTTCTGCAATTTCAATTCTGCTTGGCATAGCACCAAGTTTATGTGCAAGATCCCTACTAACTTTTCTTATGGATGCTAATCTTTCGCTTAGATGAACTGGTAAACGGATCGTTCTTGATTGACATGCAATTGCTCTTGTCATACTTTGACGGATCCACCAAAATGCATAAGTAGAAAACTTATATCCTCTTGTCGGATCAAATTTTTCAACAGCCCTCTCCAATCCAAGAGAACCTTCTTGAACCAAATCAAGAAGTTCGAGTCCTTTGCCTTGGTATTTTTTTGCCACGCTAACAACTAATCTTAAGTTAGCTTTCATCATTCTCTCTTTAGCTCTCCTTCCGATTTTTATTGTTCTTTTTTGCTGAGTTGTAAATTCTTTAGTTTTTTCATTTAATTGGCCATCTTCTGTCAGAAGCATCATTTTCTGTACTTGATTACCCAATTCAATCTCTTCAGCAGGGGTTAACAAAGGAACTCTTCCTATGTTCTGCAAATACCAACTAATTGGATCATTACTTCTCCTTTTTTGTGGTTCTGCTTGTGCTGGTATTGATGAAACCATTTTTTGACCTAAATAAGGTCATTAAACTCTCCTACACTTTTTTGGAAATAGTCGAATATTTAATGCGCGCTTCAGATTTCAAGTAACATTTGTATATTTATGTGTTTAAAACTAAAAATAACTCTCTTAAATTGTTTCTTTCAAGATATTTGTCTCATTTTTGTATTCCTCATTAATTTTGATAATGCATCACTAATAGCAGATGCATTTGAACCCTTTTTACACTTTGACGCAGCATATGAATGTAAAAGTACATATTTGGCAAAAAAATCAGTTGTAATATTTCTACAAAAGGTTAAATCAATCGCAGACCTGCCAGCTAGAAATCCAGATAAAAGATCGCCTAATCCAGCTCTAGCTGTCTGAGAGTCGGTCCCAAAAAGTTGCCATACATTTGTATTGTTAGCAACTATACTGTTAGCCCCCTTTAGCAAAACGCTAATATTAAATTCTTTTGCGGCATTAAAAGCTAGTCCAAGATTAGTTTCACATTTGATATTAGGGAATAACCTCAAAAATTCTTTGCTATGAGGAGTAATCCATGTTTTAAATTTTCTCTCTAAAAAGAATTGTGATCCTAATTTAGATGTAGAAATCCTATTAAGTGCATCTGCATCCAAGATCAATAATCCTTCAAAACCCATAAGGTAGTCTTCTGATTTTTGCCAATCATCATTATCAATTCCTATTCCTGGGCCTACAGCTAATGAATCATATGCACTTAGATCAATATTCTTTAATGCACTGAATAAAGATGCATCACCATTTTGATTACATTTCATAGTTCCTTTTGAAACTATTTCTGGAGCAACTTGCCAAATAGATTCAGCAACTAATCTAGGCAGAACCGCAGAGATAAAACCCGCTCCACTTGATATAGCTCCTTTTAATGCTAAGTATGCAGCCCCAGGATATTTTTCACTTCCAGCGATTACTAATGTTCTTCCTCTTCTATATTTATTGGAATTTTTTGGTAAAGAAGGTAAATCAATATTTTTTAAATCTTCATAAGTAATCTTAACAATCTTTTTCTCAATCTTAGATAACTTTTTAGTAGGGACACCAACATCGATATGATTCAATTCTCCAATAAAAGGTAAAGCAGAATCTTGCGTCAACCCAATCTTATTAAGCCCAATGGATAAAGTATAGTCTGCCTTTACTGCATTATCTAAAAAAGGCTCGCCTTTATCAGGACATAATCCAGTAGGAACATCAATACTTACTACCTTGCCACATTTATTGTGAAATTTCTGATTAAACAATTTAATTAATTTATTATCAACTTTTCTTGTTTGATTATTGCCAAACACAGCATCAATCCAAAGTTCTTTCCCATTTGCATCAGGTGGCTCTACTAATTTTGTTACTCCAATAGATGTAAGATAATTAATGTGGTCAATTGTTAATGTTTTTTTTATGGTAAATGGACACCATACCTTGACTAAATACCCTTTCAAGAAAAGCTCTCTAGCTATTACGGCGCCATCCCCACCATTATGCCCAGGTCCTATTAAAACAGTTATTCCATGCTTTAGAAGAGATTTCCTTTTCAAGAGCCATCTACTAATTTGTATACCAGCTTTTTCCATCAATGCTTCTTGTGGCATTCCATCAGAAAACATTTCTTTCTCTAATATCAACATTTGCTTTGAATCAACAATTAAATGTTTAGAGTCAATTTTTGGCCATACAATTTCGTGCATAATTAGTACAAAGCAATTGAAGTACTGTTCAAAAATTTAAACTTCCATGTTAAAGACACAAAAGGATAAAAAATTAGAGAACTATTTTTCTACTAATAATAAAACTAAAAAGAAGAAAAATATTATTGTAGGGCTTTCTGGTGGCGTAGACAGCTCACTTTCAGCTGCTCTTCTTGTAGAAAGAGGCTGGAATGTTGAGGGACTAACACTTTGGCTAATGAAAGGACAAGGCTCCTGTTGTTCTGAAGGATTAGTAGATGCTGCTGGCCTTTGTGAAGATTTAGGAATTAACCATAAAATAATAGATTCAAGAGAAATATTCGAAAGAGAGGTAATCAAAAAAACAACTGAAAGCTATGAGAAAGGATTCACTCCACTTCCATGTTCGATGTGCAACAAGAATGTGAAGTTTGAAGAGATGCTTAATTATGCAATAAACAAAAAAGACTTTACTCATATTGCGACCGGACATTACGCAAGGATAAAAAAATCATCTTATGTTGAAAAACTTGATTGCAAGAGCTTTATATTTAAGGACTTCCTTCTTCTCAGAGGTGCTGACGAGAACAAAGACCAAAGTTATTTTCTTTATTCTCTCTCACAAGAAGTACTAAGCAGATTAGAGTTTCCTCTTGGTGAAATGAAAAAAGAAGAAACAAGAAAGGAAGCCCTAAGGTTAGGCCTTAGAACTGCTCAAAAACCAGAAAGTCAAGATTTATGTTTAGTTGAGCATTATGGATCAATGCAAAGATTTATCGATAAACATATTGATCCCAAAGAAGGAGAAATTATGCATGTAAATGGTAAAGTCCTAGGAACTCACAATGGTATTCAGCACTTTACGGTAGGTCAAAGAAAAGGTTTGGGCATTGCTTGGCCGGAACCATTATATGTAAAAAGTTTAGACAAGGGAAAAAACATAGTGTATGTAGCAGATAAAAGTGATCTATTTAATAGAGAAGCAATAATTAGTAAGGTTAACTGGGTTTCAATCGAAGAACCTAAGCAAGAGATAGAAGTAGAAGCACAAATCAGATATAGAAGTCATCCAGTAAAAGGAACTTTAATTCCTTTGAAAAATTTAGATAATCCAACTAAAAGATTTAAATTAATTTTTAAAGAAAGTCAAAGTTCTGTAACGCCCGGACAAGCTGCAGTTTTTTATAAAGGAGAAATTTTATTAGGTGGTGGATTAATTAATTTGCCAAAATAAATTTAATCCCATAAAAAATATAAATAATAACAAAATAGGTTTATCTCCAAATTTTGTATAGAAAGTCTTTTCGGAGGAAAAATTAGGGAAAACTATTTCATTTTGCTCAACATTTAAATCTAGAAGCTGAATTATTTTCCCATCATCCTGAATCAAACCCGAAGGCCCCGTGTTTGATACGAGTAAATTATTTCTCTTATTTTCAATACTTCTTAATCTAGCCAAAGATAGGAATTGATTATAAAGCTTAGCTGGATAGGGATCTAAATTTGCTGCAGTTATTATTAGTTTTGCACCGCTATTAATAGCCTCTCTTATTTTCAATCCATCACTAATTTCATAACAGATGGCTACTGCTAATGGAGGTGTAAATTTAGGATCAAAAAATCTTGAATCAGAGCCTGGTTGAATTCCTCCTACTGCAGATAATCCTCTTGAAAAACTAACTAGAAATCTAGGTATTTTTTCACCTAAAGGAACAAGTCTATTTTTATCTATAAAAGAGGTAAAAGATTTATCTCCAATTTGAAATCCTAGAAAAGAACTTCTTAACTCATTTTGTGAATTTCTGAACCCTCCTGCCAAAGTATTAACCTTAATTCCTTTAGATAAATAAAAATTATTAGATAGAGTTCCTTCAGGAGCAACAAGAAGTTTTGCTTTGTTGGATAAAGCATATTTTTGAGCGACAGATTGTTTTTCTTTAATAAATTCATCATCTATTTTTAATTTTTCTCTTGTTGGTATATTCGTTTGCCAAATAGCAACTGGATATTCATAATTTCTTTTTATTGGAGTTATTAAACCTCCAAATAAATGTAAGAAAATAATAACTAAAAGGCCTAATAGAAATATTTTTTTAAAGTGAAGTTTTCTTATCCATCTACCGTGACTAAAAAAAATCCAAAATCCAATCAATAATTGAAAAACACATAAACCACTTGCGCCAATCCATCTTGCCAAACCCGCAAGATAAATATCACCTGGAACAAGACTCTCTCCTAATCCTATCCAAAACAAAGGTGTTTGAGAAAGTATCAATTCACCAATCCCCCAAGTCAAAGATAAAAAAAATACTTTTACCGTTAAAGTTAATATTTTCATTTTAAAAACATCCTCTTTCCAGAGAATTATTTCAACTAATAATCCCCATAGATAAACTAATAATCCACCCAAAAAAGCACAAAATAATAATATTGAAATAGTGATTATTAAACTTGCAAGCCATGAAAACCCAAGCCATGTCAATGGATGAAGATCATATAACCATGAATGGCTTATTAAAACAAAGAAAAACCCCCACCAAAAATTTGCTATTTTTCTCTCACTTCCCTTCCATAAAATAAATAAAGATATCGGCATAAAAATTAGCCAAAAGTGAGTTGAAACAGAAATGCCTCCTAGAATTCCTCCTAAACAAGGGTAAAAATATTGTCTTAAACTTTTAATTTGAGTCGGTATTAACAATCTAAAATTACGAAATTAAATTTATAATCACCCATTTATTGTACCTTCATTCTGTAAACTTAGTTTTAGTGACTTTCAAAATTTAAGTGAAAGAAGTCTTTATTAGTTTTGCAGTTTTTGTTTTTTGTGTTTCATTAACTCTTTTCAGTCAATTTAATTCACCACAAGTTGTTAATGCTGCGGAATCAGAAACGCAGTCAGTTCAAAAAACACCTGTTGCAAAATCATCAAATGTTTCAAATAATAATTTATTTGAACTAGACCCATCAGATCCAAATCCTATATTTTTCGCTATGGCAGAAGAAACACCATCAGAAAGCAACTCAAGGACTACAGAAAGTGGTCTAATTATTGTGGATATCGTAAATGGGGAAGGAGATGAAGCCATCGCTGGGCAAACAGTTACTGTAAATTACACAGGAACTCTAGAAGACGGAACACAATTCGATACAAGTATAGGTAGAGCTCCTTTCAGCTTTCCTTTAGGAGCCGGACGAGTAATAAAAGGTTGGGACGAAGGTGTCCCAGGTATGAAGGTTGGAGGAAAAAGAAAATTAACAATTCCTCCTGAACTTGGTTATGGATCAAGAGGAGCAGGAAATGTAATACCTGCTAATGCGACTTTGATATTTGAAGTGGAATTATTAAAAGTCAATTAAATTAGGTAAGAAAAATATCTAAGACTTTTCAATTTAGTTAATCTACAAGTAATATATATACAACACCAAATATTCGAAATGTTAAGTAAATTCATCAATTCTTTTCTAGATAAAAAATCCCCAATGACAGTGCATGCTCACTGTGATGGTCCTTGTGGTGTTTATGATCCAGCATCTACGAGAGTTGCTGCTGAAGCAGTTTTGTCAATGACTAAAAAACTTATTGCACTAGATGCTCCCTCAAGTACTAACTCTGAAGAGTGGGCTGCTTACAGTAATACATTTTCTAGATATGTTGCAATTAAAGAAGAGCAAGCAAAAGAAACAAAAAAAGAAATTCTAATTTTGTGGACAGACTATTTTAAACCTGTCCATTTGGAAACTTATCCAGACCTACATGAAACTATTTGGAAGGCAGCTAAATTATGCAGTGCTTGCAAAGTTAATATTGATTTAGCTCAAGCTGAAGAATTAATGAGTTATGTAGAAAAGATTCATAATATTTTCTGGGCATCAAAAGGAAGATCAGATGCTTTTGTAAAAGCTAGTTAATTTAAATTATTTTCAAAAGTTTTTTTGACTTAATTTTATTTATCTTAGGTTTAAGAAAAACCGCTATTGTTAGTGGTGACTCTATGTTACCTTCGCTTGAAGAAGGGGATATAGTATTTTTTAAAGAATATAAAAAAAATAAATCAAGGCTAAAACATCGACAAATAGTTATTTTTAATCATCCACTTAAAAATAAAAAACTTATAAAAAGGATAAATTCAGTGAATCAAAATAATATAGAGGTACTTGGTGATAATATCGAATTTAGCGAGGATAGTAATAAATTTGGACTAGTAAATAACGAAAACATAATTGGTATTATCACCTCTAAATTAATGATTCCTAAATTATAAAAATTTCTTTAATTCAAAAAAACAGCAGCACTTCTTTGAATCCAAAATAATCCCATAGAAATGGAAAGCCCTCCTGCTGTAGCTATAAATCTTTTAATAAATTGTTGACTTGCTTTAAAGGTCGTAAAAGATATTAAACAAGTGAAAAGATTCATACTAATTAGTGAACCAATTAAATATGAAATCAAATATAAGCAAGCACTTGTTAAAGGTAGTGCTAAAGCAGGAAGAACTGCAAGAAAATGTGAACCTCCAGCTATACCGTGGAGCAATCCTAAACCTGTTAAAGCATGGGAGTGATTATTATTGTTTTTTTGTTCCTTAACATGAAAGTGAAAGTGACGATGGGCAATTCCATTCTCATGCTTATGAGAGTGCGAGTGGATTCTTAATTGAAAAGAACTTTTTATAGCAAATACTCCAACAAGTAGAAGAGAAATTCCCACTAAGAATTCGGCAATATTGGAAAATTTGTTTAATTGCGTAATATCCTTAATAAAAATCGCTAAGAAAGCTAACAAGAGGATGCCAGAAGAGTGTCCTAGGCCCCATGAAAAACTATTGTTAAGAGCTTTATTGGGATTATTAATAGCTGCTGGTGCCATTGCAATTAAATGATCTGCACCACTAACAACATGTACAAATCCTGCAACCATACCGGTTAGTATTACGGCCTGCATATATTTTTAGTACAACTCTGTTTATTCAATTTTATAGCACGATTTGAAACCACAATTAAATTGAGTTAAATAATTTCTTGAAAGATTTTTCAATATCACTTTCTCTCATGAAAGTTTCACCAATTAATACTCCCTTAATCCCAACAGATCTAAGGGATTCCAAATCTTCTGCAGAATTAATTCCGGATTCACTAATAGGAATAATATTTTGTTTTGAAAATATATCTGAATATATATTCATCAAATCCATTGAAGTTTTTAAATCTGTTTTAAAAGTCTTTAAGTCTCTATTGTTTATTCCAATTAAATTGAAAGATTTTAACTTTAATATCCTTTCTAATTCATTCTCGTTGTGAACTTCAATAAGAACGCTCATCCTTAAATTATCAGCAATTTTTTTTAAATAAATTAAGTCATCATCGCTTAAGATCGCCGCGATTAATAATATTGCATCAGCACCAGATAACCTTGCTTTATAAATCTGATAAGCAGAAATAATAAAATCCTTGCAAAGTAAAGGTAGATTAGTTGATTTCCTTACAGTTTCGAGTATTTCAAAACTACCTTGAAAAAACCTTTTATCGGTTAGCACTGAGATACATGATGCCCCTAATCCTTCATAACAAGGAGCTATCTCTTCCGGATGAAAATCTTCTCTGATAACACCTTTACTAGGACTAGCTTTTTTAATCTCAGCAATCACCCCTGGTTTAATTTTCGACTCCAAGATACTTTTGAAGAAATCTTTAGGAGCAGGAAGATTACTAATCTTCTTTACAAGATCTTCTAAAGAAACTATTTTTTTAAAATTCTTTATTTCTATGTCCTTATGCCATACAATTTCTTCGAGAATATTTTTTGCTTGTGCTTCTCTATGAGGTACAGCATATTCTAAATTTTCTACCCTTACGGTTGGATTTGGTGGCCTACGTCTTATTTCCATTAATTATAAATACTATTTTATTTGAGAAGCAGCTTGTTTATATGCGACCTCAACTACTTCACTAAGTGTAGGATGAGTATGTACTTCAGTAGATAATTCAATTACATCTTGGTTTCTTGAAATGGCGTTTGAAATTTCTTGAATTAAATCAGCTGCATGTAACCCAAAAATATGAGCACCTAACACTTTCCCATTATCTTTATTAAAAATCAACTTGAGCATCCCATCACTCTCCAATTCAGCCAATGCTTTTGAATTAGCCTTAAAGAAACTTTTGACAACTCCCAAAGGAAAATTTTCTTTTGCCGATAGTTCTTTAGCTTCAGCTTCAGAGAGACCAACTGAACTAATCTCAGGATGAGTAAATGTTGCAGCAGGGATACTTTTATAGTTAATCTCGACGTTACCGCCGCAAATATTATCAACGGCTATAGTGCCTTGCGCTGCCGCTGTATGAGCAAGCATTAATTTGCCAGTTACATCTCCAACAGCCCAAATGTTAGGTATTATATCCTCACCATTTTTAACCCGCATTTGATCATCTATAGGAATGAAACCTTTTACTGTTTCGATCCCTAAAGACTCAAGATTTAGGTTATTACTATTTGGACTTCTACCAGTTGCCACTAGTACAGCGTCAACTTCTAAAGTTTCTAAAACTTCTTGAGATTTTGCATCTGTCAGTTCTATTTTCACAGGACATCCAGGTGTTATTTTTGTCGCAAAGACATTTGATTTTGTATCTATATCTCTTGATTGAATAAGGTTCTTCTTCGCAATTTTTGTAATATCTGGATCAAATGTAGGCATTATATTTTCCAGAGCCTCAATCATAGTCACTTCACAACCTAGGGCTGTGTAAACATCCGCAAACTCCAATCCTATATATCCGCTTCCAATAATAGCTATCCATCTTGGGAGCCATTCAAGTTTAACTGCATCATCACTAGTAAATACAGTTCTATTATCCAAAGTTATTCCACGAGGAACAAAAGGAGAAGAACCAGTCGCTATAACAATATTCTTACAAGTAAAGATTCTATCAACTCCGTTTTTATCTCTTACACCCACTTTTTGGTTTCCTTCAAGTCTTCCAATACCCAAAATAATTTCAACCCCACTCCTTTTAAGAGTTTTTGTTAAATTTTCTCTAACATTTAAAACTAAATTATTTGCATGATCTGCAATTTTTGATCTCTCAAACCTTACTGGAGAAGCATGAATACCAAATTTAGCTAAATGTTCATAATCAGCTATTTCTCTAACTTTTCCACTTGCAGCCAAAAGAGCTTTAGAGGGGACACAACCCTTGTTAACACAAGTGCCTCCCATATCAGAAGATTCTACTATTGCGACTTTCAGTCCCTTACCAGCAGCATGTTTGGCGGCATCAAAACCTCCATATCCTGCTCCTATAACGATTAAATCAAAATCAAAACTTGAATCAGTCACTTTTTATCTACGTATTAGAGGTGTATGCGACTCTTTTTCGTTCTAGTAATAACGGAACTGCAACGCAAGCCACATTCAATGATTCTACAAGCTTACTATGCGGAATTGTAATTGTTTCATTAAATGCTTCTTGAATTTTGTCATGAATACCTTGCCCCTCATTACCCAAAATCAAGACAGTAGACTTAGACCAATCAATTTCCCAGTAGGGTTTTGAAGGTTTTTTTGAACTTTTATTATGGCTACTAGTAGAAAAAACCTTAAATCCTACATTTGACAATTCAGATAAAGACTTTAATAAAGAATTTATTTTTTCTTCCTCAGTACCCTCAAATCTTTTAAATGGGAGGTGAAAAACTGCGCCAGACGATGCCCTTAATACCTTTTGGCTTAATGGGTGCGCACCTCCAGCTAAAAAAATTGCATCAACACCAGCAGCTAGAGCAGTTCTAAAAAGATTGCCCATATTCCCAGGATCTTGAATTCTATCGAGAACAAGAACAAAATCATCTTTACTATTAAACTGATAATTAGGTATTGATGAAATCTCTACTAAAGCTGCTATCCCATCTGGATTAATTGTTGAAATCGCAGATGCCAAAACTTCCTCTGAGACAATATTTATTAATGACTGTTGAAAATTTTTGCTTAGATTTTGATTCTTTTTTAGCCATTTTTCGGTAACTAAAATTTTTGAGGGATTTTTCCCAGACTTCAACAATTCTTCAATGAGATGAGTGCCCTCTATGCAAAAAAAGTCTTGATCTTTTGGAGATGATCCTCTTTTGAATGATCTAAATCTTTTAACTAGATTATTGTTTTTACTAGTTATTTTTAAAAAAGTATTTTCTATGAGGAAATTGAAAATTTTGTTATCAAATATATTTTAATTGTATTAATGTTTTGATCAATTATTTATTGCATTTTTATTTTCTAAGAAATGAAAAAATACCTTTTCACTTTTAATTAATATTTAAGACGTTACATAGGGTGGACTTACAAGTTATCGTTTGTCATGATGAATCTAATAAATTAAGCCTTAATGATTTGCGTAAGCAAAAAGAAGTCATATCTTAAATCTCAAAATTTAAAGATTTTTGGCCAAGGTAACTTACATGGAAAAGTTGAAATAAGTGGCGCTAAGAATTCTGCCTTAGTTTTATTAGCCTCATCATTGCTAACTAATGAAAGAATAATTCTTGAGAATGTTCCTCGACTTACTGATATTGAAAAAATGGGGAATATCCTAAAGAGTTTAGGTGTTAAATTAATCCAAAAAAACAATCGATTAGAGATAGATCCTAAAAATATTTCTATCAAAGAACTTCCATATGAACTTGTTAATGGATTAAGAGCTAGTTTCTTTTGTATAGGTGCATTATTAAGTAAATATGGAGAGGCTAAAGTCCCCTTGCCTGGAGGATGCAATATTGGTTCAAGGCCCATAGATGAGCACATAAATGGGCTTCAAGCCTTAGGAGCAGAAATTATTATTGAAGAAGGAATTGTCAAAGCAAGAATAAAGTACGAGACTAATAAACTGCATGGTTCACATATCAAATTAAAGTGCCCAAGCGTAGGAGCAACTGAAACTTTAATAATGGCGGCATCATTAGCGGAAGGAAGAACTACGATTGAGAATGCTGCAAGAGAACCTGAAATTCAGGATTTATGCCAAATGCTAAATAAAATGGGTGCAAAAATTTACGACTCGGGCAAAGAAAAAATAATCATTGATGGTGTTAATAAGCTTTGTGGTTGCACTCATAAAGTAATTCCAGATCGAATAGAAGCTGGCACTTTTTTAATAGCTGCTGCAGCGACTTCCTCTTCGATAACAGTTTCTCCTGTAATTCCTAATCATCTTGAAGCTGTCACGAATAAGCTTCAAGAGAGTGGAAGTAAAATTACGATTAAAGGTAATTCAATTACAATCAAGAGTAAAGAGATTAAAGGGGTAGATATTGAAACAGCTCCTTTCCCAGGATTTCCAACTGATTTGCAAGCACCATTTACAACTTTAATGGCAATCGCGAATGGTGAATCAAAGATAACTGAAACAATTTTCGAAAACAGAATGAACCATGTTCATTTACTCAATAAAATGGGAGCAAATATAAAATTAAATAAAAATATAGCCCATATCAAAGGTGTTAAAAAAATTAAGGGGATGGATCTAGTTGGATCAGATTTGAGGACTTCAGCCGCATTAATAATTGCTGGGATTATAGCTGAAGGCACTAGTATAATCTATGGTTTAGAGCACTTGGATAGAGGTTATGAAAATTTTGAATCAAAACTAAAAATATTGGGTATAAAAATAAATAGAGAGTTTAACAAACAAACTTTGAAGAATAAGGAGTTTAAAATGAAGTCAGATCCTGCAGATATTCCTAAATATAGAGCCGCCTAAATTGCAAAAAAAGTTTGGGGAATTAATCAATTAATTAAACGTAAGCAATATTGATAATTGAAATACAACCTAAAAATATAAGAAATAATACTAAGAAGCGACTAGACCAAATTTTATTTATACCACTAAGCTTGAAATCATTCATGCCCATGTTCCATTATTAGATCCAAATGCTGTCAATATAGTCACTGCAAAGAAAAGGTAGGGAACAAATTGTAAAGATAAATTTTTTACTTTAATTTTAGTCATTTAATTTTTTCTTTTAATATAACACAATATTACTGATTATGAAGCCACTTTCTCGAAAATAGGTTCTTTTTGAGATTATTGCTACATAATTGCATCATAAATGTTAAATAATGCATTTTTATCTTATTTATTGCCAGCAAATTCAATAAATATAATTCTATGTTTTTATCGAAAAGATTAAGTATTAACAAACGTTATCTTCATCACTGTTCCTTGACCAAAACAATAGTCAATAAAATGATTTTTGTTATAATAAAAAGGTTAATTTTTTCAAAAGCCTTGGGAGCGTGGTGGAATTGGTAGACGCACCGCACTCAAAATGCGGCACCTTCGGGTATGTCGGTTCAAGTCCGACCGCTCCCACTTTGATGAATACCTATAGTCGATTCGATATATCTTTCAAAAAAGGGAAAGGTTGTTGGCTATGGGACAAAACAGGCAAAAAGTATCTTGATGCAGTCGCTGGTATAGCAACTTGTAGTCTTGGACATAGCGATAGAGTTTTAAGAAGAAGGCTATCAACTCAACTAAAAAAGATTCAGCACATTTCCAATCTCTACAACATTGAAGAACAAGAACAATTAAGCAGAACTTTAACAAATATGAGTTGTGCCGAAAGCGTCTTCTTCTGCAACAGTGGTGCGGAAGCAAATGAATCAGCAATTAAATTAATTAAAAAATATGGGAATACAACAAATAAAGGTAAAGAATCAATTATTCTCGCAGCAGAATCCAGCTTTCATGGAAGGACGCTGGCAGCCTTGAGTGCTACTGGACAGCCCAAATATCAAAAAGGTTTCGAACCAATGATTCAAGGGTTCAAATTTTTTAAATTTAACAATTTTGATTCGGTAAAAAAATTATTTGAAGAGTGTGAAAATAATGATCAAAAAATTTCCGGCATTTTAGTTGAACCAATACAAGGAGAAGGTGGCGTAATTCCTGGAAGTAAAATATTTTTTAAAAACCTGCGAGATATATGTGATAAATATCATTCTCTTCTCATTTTAGATGAGGTCCAAAGTGGAGTAGGTCGAACTGGAAAAATGTGGGGTTATGAGAATTTAGAAATTGAACCTGATGGATTCACCCTTGCAAAAGGGTTAGGCGGAGGTCATGCAATTGGAGCATTATTGGTAAAAGAAAAAGCCAACATTTTTTCTCCAGGAGATCATGCAAGCACTTTTGGAGGGAACCCTTTCGCCTGTAAAGCTGCGCTAACTGTATTAGAAGAAATAAATAGGAGAAATCTTATCAATAATGTTTATCTAAGAGGGAAACAATTAAGTGCTGGTTTTGAAGAATTGTCAAAAAAATTTCCAAATATTATTAGCGGGAAAAGAGGTCTAGGTTTAATACAAGGTCTGGTGATCAATGATGATTATGCTGATGCAAAAAAAATTACATTAAAAGCTTTTGAGAAAGGATTACTGGTAGTTCCTGCAGGAGGAAACGTTGTAAGGATTGTCCCACCATTAGTTATATCTCGAAGAGAAATTAATATTCTTTTGGATAAGCTAAATTCAATTTTTGAAGATTTATAGCAATTTAAATTTTGAAAAATGCAAATTTAAAGATTCTTGAATTATTATCACCTAAATATGAAAGGGATAATATCAAGCTAGGTTTATCAAGGATTAAAAAAGCACTTAAAGAACTTGGTAATCCTTGCAAGAATATCCCTGCGATACAAATTATTGGAACCAATGGGAAAGGATCAATCGCGGCATATTTAGAAAGTATACTTTTTGAAGCTAAAAAGAATTTTGGTATAACGACATCTCCTCATCTTTTTGACGTATGCGAGAGGATTAGAGTTAATAAAAAAAATATTAACAAGACTGATTTTGAAAAAATATATAGATTAATAGAAAAAAATTTTTCAACATTTGAGTTAACTCCTTTTGAAAAAATCATTTGCTGCGCACTAAATTTTTTTGACCATAAAAAAGTTGAATTGCTCATTCTTGAAGCTGGCTTAGGGGGACGATTAGACGCGACAACAGCTCATAAATCTAGACCAATAATTGCTATTGGGAATATTGGCTTAGACCATAAAGAATTTCTTGGAGATACGATTGAAAAAATTGCCAAAGAAAAATTAGCAGTTATTGAACAAAACTCAATTGTCATCTCATCCAACCAAAATAGTCAAGTTAAAAATTTAATAACCAAAAAAGTTAAAGAGGTTGGAGCAGAAATTATCTGGAAAGATTCAATTGCAAACAGCTATGAGCTTGGATTAAGAGGAATTTTCCAAAAGCAAAATGCTTCAGTAGCTGTTGGAGCAATTGAAGCGCTTAATAATTTGGGATTTAATATTAAAGAAAAACACATATCTGAAGGTCTTAAAAAGACAGCTTGGAAAGGAAGGCTAGAAATAATAAATTATTTCAACAAAGAAATTCTTGTAGATTGTGCGCATAATTATCCTGCTGCAAAAGCACTCTCTAATGAGCGAAGCAATTGGGAGAATGAAGATAAAGGAATTTATTGGATTTTAGGTGTCCAAAGACAAAAAGATATTTACGCAATATTAAAAACACTTCTAAAGAAAAATGATCACTTATTGCTTGTGCCAGTTCCAAACCAACCTAGTTGGCAATTAAACGAGCTCTCTCAGGTTAAAGAAATTAACTTTCAAAAAATAATTGAATTTAAAACATTTGAACTTGCAATTGAGTATTTATTTTCCCTAGAAGAGTGGCCACCTAATCATCCTGTTCTAACAGGTTCTATTTTTTTAGTTGCTGAATTTATTAAATTTGCAAATAAACAGAAATGTTAAATATTAAATTGTTCCTTTACTTCCCAACCTTCCAATTTTCCTGGATTTAATAGCCCTTTAGGATCAAATTTTAATTTCGCTTTTACTTGATCTGCATCCACCACTCCTAGGCCTCCGCCTTCGACACTTAAAACATGGGGATTAAAAATAAACGCCCCAAGTTTCTTACAATCTTCCATTATTTCATTTAATTCATCTATCCCATTCCACTTTAATACAGGCAAAGCTGCTAATCGCGGTGATCCTTGTTGAGAAACTGCCTCTAAATGCCAAAGAACTTTTTTACCCCATTTTTTTCTCAAAAAATTAATCAATTCTAATTCATTATTAAGTGGCAAAAGCATCTGTAAATACGTCCAATTTTTATCCCTAGACCTCATATGAAGAGTTGTATGATTCCATACGACTTCAGAAATTCCATTGACGAGTTTTTCTTCTTCCCCAAGAAGGGTAGATTCAACTTTGAATTTTTTACAAATTAGCTCGATGGTTTTTGTTCCTCCAAGAGTAGATTGAATTAATATCTTGTGACTTCTAGAATTACTTTTAAACCATTTTGGCATTTGGTCTACAATTTCGTCTTCAAGAATTGCTCCTAGTTTCAGATCAATTGCTGCGCTCGTAAGAGTTTTTAAGATTTCTATTGTTTTTTCAAATTCAATACAGTCGATAACTATTGAATACCACTTACGTTTGATATCAGTAGAAATTAATAAAGAAGTAATTATTCCATTAGTTCCATAAGCATGATTTAGAGGTTCCGATTCTTCAGCATCAAATTTTAATAATGCAGGTTTTTCATTCATCGTCACTGCCTCTAAACCAATAAGATTTCCTGGATCTCTTAAAAATCCCCACCTAATGGACCCAATACCTCCTGATCCACCTGCAATAAAACCCCCAATTGTTGCAGTTTTCCAAGTACTAGGCAGTAACCTCAATTCCCTCCCATATTTATCTAATTGTTTATTCAAATCTCCCATGACACAGCCAGACTGTACTTTTACAAAACCTGTATCTGGATCAAATTCTTCTAACTTATTAAAGTGACTCATCTGCATTACAACTCCTTTAAACAATGGGACAGCTTGTCCATAATTACCTGTACCTGAACCCCTTAAAGTAAGTGGGATAGAAAATTCCCAACAAATTTCTGCTACTTCCTTTACCGCTTTGTGATCACAAGGTCTTACCACCAAATCAGCAATACATTCGTCTAATTTTTCAGTAAGGATAGGAGAGTAGTTATAAAAATCTTTTGAAAGTCTTTTTATCTCAGACTGGCTTTCAATAATCTCTAAGTTTTTGACTTCTCTAAATTTATCTATAAATTTAAGACTATTTGATGTCATTAAATAAAATTTTTTTTGTTTTGTATATAAATTAGCCGATTAGCAATATAAATCGCCTTTTATAAACACTTTTCTCTTTAAGGTACTCGAAAAAACATCTGCCCATCTTTGTGCATCTAAAATTACAAAGTCAGCAGGGCAACCCTTTTTAATTAAACCATCCCATTTTAAGTTTAATAATCTGCTTGGAGCTAAAAAAATAGAAGATAGAGTCATTCTCTCCCACGGATTTAGTTGAAGCATAGGTATCGAGCAAGACAACATATAAAAAGGATCAAAATTACCAAATGGGTACCAGGGATCTTGAACGTTATCACTACCTAGAGATACATCCACATGTGCTATTTGTAATTGCTTTATTGGCGCAACTGGTCTTTTTAATGAGGTAGTTTTATTACTTCGATTGAGCAGCCAAAAATTTGTTAGAGGTAAAGCAATAACTTTAATATTTTTCTCAGCCATTTTTTGTCCTAAATTTAAAATCTCTCTATGACTTAGAGAAATAAGACTACTCAAATGACTACAAGTAATTGGAATACTATTAATCTTTAAATTTTCGATTGTCTCCAATAAAACTTTTATTCCCGCTCCAGGCTCAATGATCGATTCATCTATATGCAAATCTATTTCTAATTTATATTTACTCGCGAGAAGAAGCATCTTTGCGAGAAATCTGCTTGTATCTTTTTTATTAAAAGGGGGAACAATAACACCTCCTAAAATGCCTCCATAAGAGGAAAATATTTTTGCCAACTCTTCTCCATTAGAAGTATCCCAAAATTCCAATGGAGCTAGAGCAACGAATTGTAAAGTTAACTCAGATGAAAATTTTTTTTGTAATTTGAAAAGTTCAGTCCAAATATTAATTGATTGACTTTTGTATGTATCAATATGACTTCTAATAGCTCTGTATCCATTTTTTATAGCAAGTTTTAATGATTTCTCAACTCTCTCTAGAATCTTATCTGTAGTTCTAGCTTTATGTTCTTCGAGATTTACTGATAATGCTCCTCCATAGTTTGATTCCAGATTAGGGAAATCTGCCCATGTAAAAGATTTATCAAAATGTGAATGCGTCTCAACAAATCTTGGGAATAGAATATTTTTGGGTTTGTTATCTTTATTTTTTAAAGGCTTTAATTCTGAAACAAAACCATTCTCCCAAATGATAGAAACTGAACAAAATTCCTCCACATCAATATTGAGGTTATCAAAATCTTCGATTAAACAAAGGCTTCTGGGAATAAGAACCTCAGCGGTGCCGGAATTACTCAAATTTTTTCATTTTCTTCTATTTTAAATCATAAGAAAACTTTACTGAATAAAAAAAAATAATTCAAATTTCGATAAATGATAAAAATAACTATGAAAAATTACCCGTGAGTTGTTAAATTTATAAATGTGAGGCGGGCGTCGCCAAGTGGTTAAGGCAGCGGCTTGTGGCGCCGCTATTCGGGGGTTCGAATCCCCTCGCTCGCCCTCAAAAAAATTGCAGCAAAATTATTTAACTTGTAATTTTGAATTAAGAATCATAAAAAATTCCTAGCAAAGTGCTAACAAAAACAAAACCAGACGCAAAAAAATTTCAAAAAAATTCAACTACTGGCAGTTATTGGATAACTACATTTGGATGCCAAATGAACAAGGCTGATTCTGAGAGAATGGCAGGGACATTAGAGAAAATGGGATATACCAGAGCAGATAATGAATTAAATGCCGATTTGGTCTTGTACAATACATGCACTATCAGAGATAATGCGGAGCAAAAAGTTTATAGTTTTCTAGGAAGACAAGCAAAAAGAAAGCACAAAACACCTAGCCTAAAACTTGTTGTTGCAGGTTGCCTTGCTCAGCAGGAGGGGGAGTCCTTACTAAGAAGAGTCCCAGAACTCGATCTAGTAATGGGGCCTCAACACGTGAACAACCTTGAGAATCTTCTGGAGAAAGTTGATTTAGGAAATCAAGTTGCTGCCACAGAAGAAATCTTCATTTCTGAAGACATAACAAGTGCTAGAAGAGAAAGCTCTATTTGTGGCTGGGTTAATATCATTTATGGATGTAATGAAAGATGTTCATATTGTGTAGTTCCCTCTGTCAGAGGAAAAGAGCAATCAAGATATCCAAATGCGATAAAAAGTGAGATACAAAAATTAGCTGATGATAATTTTAAAGAAATTACTCTTTTGGGTCAGAATATTGATGCTTATGGTAGAGATCTGCCAGGAACTTCAAAAGAGGGGAGAAAAGAAAATACTCTAACCGATCTTTTATATTACATTCATGATGTTAATGGGATTAATAGAATAAGATTTGCTACGAGTCATCCAAGATATTTTTCAAAAAGGTTAATTCAAGCTTGTTATGAACTTGATAAAGTCTGTGAACATTTCCATATTCCCTTCCAAAGTGGAAATAATGAAATCTTAAAACAAATGTCAAGAGGATATACTATCAAAAAGTATAAAAATATTATAGAGAATATAAGATCATTAATGCCAGATGCATCAATCACAGCTGACGCAATAGTTGCTTTCCCAGGAGAAACCGAACAACAATATCAAGATACATTAAAGCTAATATCAGATATTGGCTTTGATCAAGTAAATACAGCAGCATACTCTCCAAGGCCAAATACGCCTGCAGCAGTTTGGACTAATCAACTTCCTGAAGAAGTAAAAAAAGCTAGATTGCAGGAAATTAATGCTTTGGTCGAGAAAACTGCTAGGAGTAGAAATCAAAGATACATGAATAATATTGAAAGTGTTTTAATTGAGGGTTTAAATCCAAAAAATTCGTCACAAATCATGGGTAGAACTAGGACTAATAGATTAACTTTCGTAGAGATTCCCAAAAACATTAAATTTAATTTTTCATTGGGAGATGAGATAGATGTCAGAATAAATGAAGCAAGACCTTTTTCTTTAACAGGCGAACTTTGCTTATAACTTTTACTAAATGATTGGGAAACATAAAAAATGTGTAGGGTTAATATTTGGTGGGGATTCTAATGAACATGAAGTATCGATATCCTCTGCAAAAACAGTTTTTCAAGCCTTTAATTCAAAAATAAACAAACAACGCTTTACTGTTAGAGCCTTTTATATAAATAAATATGGAGTTTGGCTTGATAGTGATCTCTCAGAGCAGATCCTAATTGGTGAAATTGAAAACAATACAACAAAAAAACAAGGAATTTTTAATCAAGAAAAAATTAACTTCCTAGAAGGAATAGACTTTCAAAATGTTGATGTTTGGTTTCCTCTTCTGCATGGATTTAATGGTGAAGACGGATCAATTCATGGCTTACTGAAATTCACTAAGAAACCTTTAGTCGGATGTGGAATTATAGGCTCTGCTCTAGGAATGGATAAAATAATGATGAAAACAATTTTCTCAAATTTTAAACTTCCACAAGTTAATTATCTAGTTTTTCAAAATAAAGATCTCAATGATAAAGAAGTAAAAAATAAGTTGATTGATGAGATTTTAAAAAAATTTAATTTTCCTGTTTTTGTTAAACCATCTAACTCTGGATCATCTCTTGGTATTTCTAAAGTCACAAATGAATCAGAAATATTTCAAGCATTAGAAAAGGCTGGGATAATTGATCAAAGAATTTTAATAGAGGAAGGTTTAGAGGTAAGAGAGATTGAATGCGGAATAATTGGAAATTCAAAACTCTTAACCTCTGAGATAGGCGAAGTAAAGTACGAAAGTGATTGGTATGATTATGATTCAAAATACAAGTTAAATAATCAGATAACTATCCCAGCTGAAATAGATTCTAAAATTACCGAAGAAATCAAAAAAATTGCTGTTCGAAGTTGTAGAGCACTAAATATTTTTGGTTTTGCAAGAATAGATTTCTTTTTAGAAAAATCTTCTAATAAAATCTTGTTAAATGAAATAAATACAATTCCTGGTTTTACAAAAAAAAGTATGTTTCCAATGCTTTGGAAAGCTTCAGGTTTAAATATTGAAGAACTTGTGGCTAAACTAGTAGATATATCTCTAGATTTATAATTCAAATCAAATGTTGCATGGACTTCTTTGGTTACCATTACTATTTATCTTCGTTTTATTAACTGCTCTGGGATGGTTAGAAAGAAGAAGGCAAAATCTTTTTAGGAGCTGGGCGAATGGTTCTGAACTTTGTAAGTTAGATAGTTCAGGTGCAGCGTCCTTAAAAGATGGGGAATTAAGATGGAGCGCATTTGAAGCTGGTATATTTGAAGAAAAAGATAGTTTCACAATCAAGAAACTAGAATTAGTTGAATTAATGGCTCTAACTTCAGGAGAAGCTCCTCTAACAAATGAATCTCAAGGAAAGTGCAGGTTGAGATTAGTAGGTGATGGGAAAGAGATGGATGTACCATTTTCAGATGCAGAACAGGCGAGAAAATGGATGGACCAATTAATGGAAAAGGCTCGATGTGATTTGTGAAAAACCAACAAGAAATTCACCCTAGACGCTTTGTATTTCTAATTTTATTTCTATTTTCTACAAGCTTAATAAGCTTAAAAACCCTAAAAAAGGTTAATATTCAGGACATTAAAATTTCTGGGAGTGAATTATTCTCGAAGAATGACCTGGTAAAAAATTCATCTTTAAAATTTCCAATCCGATTAATTTTTATTAAAACTAATTTTTTAGAAAAAGAGTTAAAACAAAATTTATCGCTTAAGAATGTTTCAGTGAGTAGAGAAATATTGCCTTTTGGTTTGAAAGTTCATGTTAAAACAAGAACTCCTATAGCATATGGTGAAAGAATATTTAATGACGAAAAAATCTTAGGCTTTATTGATAAAGATGGAATTTTTATCAATAAA
This sequence comes from Prochlorococcus sp. AG-436-E22, assembly GCA_003212615.1. GTDB lineage: Bacteria > Cyanobacteriota > Cyanobacteriia > PCC-6307 > Cyanobiaceae > Prochlorococcus_A. The sequence continues at coordinate 45,287 of QCPG01000002.1, read as the reverse complement.
CAAAATGCAGAAGATATAAATTTGAGTCAATTAACTATACAAGTTTTTGGTTGGAAAGAACAATTCAAAAAAATATTATCTGAAATTTTAATTGCCCAAGAGAATTATGAATTTGATATAGTTAAAATAAATTTTTCAACCAATGGGTTTCTAACAGTTGAGGAAAAGGATTTAAAAACAATATTCTTAGGATTTAACCCAAATTTAATCAACTATCAATTGCAAATAATAAATAACCTAAAAAATGAATTTAAGAAAAATAATTTTCATACAAAAATAGATAATATTGATCTTACTGATCCAAATAAACCAAAAATAAAAGTGTTCAAACCCTAATATTTGAAAATTGATATTAAATAATTTTTTTTAATTATTGTAGTGTTGATGTGGGTTTAGCATTTAAAACAAAATATTTAATAATTAAATATTTTAAGGATTTTCCTCAACAAACTCCTACAGATGAGCTTAGTAAGTTCATAATGCACCCAATACTAGTATTAGATCCCTATTTAAGAGATGAGCTTCGGTAACAATCCAAACTTTGATCAATCGAGAGAAATTCTTCCAAGCCAAAACGCCAAAATAGAAGTTATTGGTGTAGGAGGTGGTGGAAGTAACGCTGTAAACAGAATGATTGATAGTGATCTTGAAGGCGTGTCATTCAGAGTTCTTAATACTGATGCGCAAGCCTTACTGCAGTCCTCTGCTGAACGCAGGGTCCAGTTAGGTCAGAATTTAACAAGAGGGCTTGGAGCGGGAGGAAATCCAAGTATCGGTCAAAAGGCTGCAGAAGAATCTAGAGATGAGCTTCAACAATCACTAGAAGGATCCGACTTAGTTTTCATAGCAGCAGGAATGGGTGGGGGTACTGGCACAGGAGCAGCTCCAGTTGTTGCTGAAGTAGCAAAGCAAAGCGGAGCATTAACAATTGGAATAGTAACTAAACCTTTTTCTTTCGAAGGGAAAAGGAGAATGCGTCAAGCAGAAGAAGGAATTGCAAGGTTGGCAGAAAATGTTGATACTCTTATTGTCATACCAAATGATCGGTTAAAAGAAGTTTCATCTGGTGCCTCTATTCAAGAAGCGTTTAGGAATGCTGATGATGTTTTAAGAATGGGGGTTCAAGGTATAAGTGAAGTAATTACCCGCCCAGGCGAGGTAAATCTTGACTTTGCGGATGTGCGATCAGTCATGACTGAAGCTGGTACAGCGCTTCTTGGTGTGGGTATTGGATCTGGCAGATCTAGAGCGATAGAAGCTGCTCAAGCGGCCATCAATAGTCCATTACTAGAAGCAGGAAGAATTGATGGAGCAAAAGGTTGCCTTGTAAATATTACTGGAGGGAGAGATTTGACTCTTGATGATGTCAACTCAGTTGGAGAAGTTATTAGTGATGTCGTAGATCAGGATGCGAATATAATAGTTGGTCAAGCAGTAAACGAAGATATGGAAGGAGAGATACAAGTTACTGTCATTGCAACTGGTTTTGATACAAACCAACCATTGAAGCAACAAAGAATTAGAAACAGATTATCTAATCAATCTTTTTATAATGATTCCAATAATAAAGAGTTAGGAGCAAATATTCCAGAGTTTTTGAAGTTAAGACAGAATAAGAAAGATATAGACTAACTATTAGGTAAAATAGAGTGACTCGGTTATCTCGCCTGCCTCAAGCATCCCTTGTGGCTGCTACCTTCCGGTCCTGACCAGGTTTAGGCGTTAAAACCGCGAAAGGCCGAGTCATAACAATACTAGCAATTCTTGATTAAAAAAGATACATAAATTTCTTATGTTACCTTCAGACCTCGTTAAGTATAAAGAAAAATCTCAAAAAATTATTGCACTAACTGCATGGGACTCAATATCAGGATCCATTGCAGAACAAGCTAATCCTGATCTCGTGCTAGTAGGAGATTCCTTAGCAATGGTCTGTTTAGGATACAAATCTACATTGCCATTAACTTTAGAAAACATAATTTATCACACTAATGCTGTTTCGAGAGGGTTTAAGAAGAAAATTGCAGATCAACCTTTGGTCGTCTCCGACATGCCTTTTCTGACTTACCAATGTGGAGAGGATAAGGCTGTGGAGTATGCAGGGAAAATTATTCAAAGCACTTATGCAAAAGCTGTAAAGGTAGAAGGGGCTGAACCAGAAATACAAACAGTTATTTCTAGATTAATAAGAATGGGAATCCCTGTTATGGGTCATATAGGTCTTACTCCACAAAGCTATTTAAATCTAGGTTTAAAGAAACAAGGAGAAAGCTTAGAAAGCCAAGAAAAAATCAAGAAAGAAGCTTCAATTCTTGAAAAATTAGGATGTTTTTCAATAGTCCTTGAACATATTCCTGAGTTGCTAGCTAAAGAAATACAAAATAACTTAAACATTCCCATAATAGGCATCGGTGCAGGTAATTATTGTGATGGACAAGTAAGAGTTACTGCAGATTTGTTAGGCCTTAATGATGATCAACCACCATTTTGCCAACCGATTATTCAAGGAAAGAAATTATTTGAGGATAAATTAAAAGAATGGGTAGACTCTGAAAGACTTAATTAATCTCATCCCACCACTTAAACATGGAAATAAGAATTTGATTGCTTAGCTCCATTCCTTTAGGCTCAGATAAAAAGAATCTATTACCCTTTCTAACTAATAATCCAAGTTCAAAAAATCTTTCCCATTCTTGAAGCAATTTACTAAAGTTACTTTGAAATTTTTTCTTTTCCCAGTTTTGTTCTTTAAACACCTCATAGATATCTATACCCTCTCTAAGTCTCAATCCCAACATTATTTTCTCATCAAGTTCTTTATAGACAAAATCCTTATTAATTAGGGATGTATCCAAATTAAGTTCGTATTGTCTAATTACCCAATCTTTATATTCTTTACTAACTCTTGGCCTAGTTAACTTTTCTCCCCAAGGCGAACTAGTAGAACCTTGACCAAAACTCCACCAGCCTGAACCACTCCAATAAACTCTGTTATGTCTCGATTGATGCCGCGGGAGGCAATAGTTTGAGATTTCATATCTTGAATAACCTGAGTTTTTTAAAATTAAATGAGTTAATTCACTATTTCTAAAAGCTTCTTCATCACTTGGAAGTTTTAATTTTCCTAAATTAACTAATTTTTTAAAAACAGTGCCATTTTCAATATTTAAATCATAAATAGATATATGTGGAGGTGAAAATGTCATGGCTTTTTTTAAGTCATCTTGCCATTCTTTATATCCACTAAGTGGCAAGTTTTGAATTAAATCTAAGCTCCAGCTTTTTATTGACCCAGAATCATATTCTCTTTTCAACCATAAACAAGATTTTTCAGCATCTTCTCTCAAATGTCGCCTTCCCGACTTTTGAAGTATCTGGTTATTAAAACTTTGTACTCCAAGACTAAATCTATTTATCCCAGCATTTATGAATCCATAAAGATCATCTTGACTAAAGCTAGCTGGATCAACCTCCATAGTAATTTCAGCACCATAGTCAATTCCATAATGTTCTTTAAAAATATCAATTAATTCTTTTATTTGTTTAGGATCCAAAATTGATGGTGTGCCACCTCCTACATAAATTGTCGAAAGAGGTGATTTATGCTTAATTGACAATATTTCTTTGTATAAAAAGTGCAAATATTCTTTAACAGTTTTGCTTCCATAACCTTGTAAAGTTTCAACTTTGTTTCCTATTGGAATAACAGCAAAATCACAATAAAAGCACCTTCTATGGCAAAAAGGGATGTGTATATAAGCGCTTCTTGGATACTTATTCATAATTTAAATACATTTTTAAGCTCCAAAAAGAAATTAAGGATCGAAAAAAATCAAATCCTTATTTACTCAATTAATAAATCCTAGTAGATTATAGATATGACAGATATCTTAGTATTAATTTTATTTGTATTGTCTGGGGCTGCTTCAGGATGGCTTGGAGTTGATTTGTTGCCAGTAGATATACTTAAAGAGGTGTCTAATATTGAAGGATTTAGAATTGTTTTAGGAATAATAGGTTTTTTAATAGGATTAGCAGCTGGTTTTGTATTCCTTCAACTTAGAAAAACGTTTCTTGATCAAATAAGGACGATGCCTACGGATTTATTAATTAGTAGGTCAGTTGGATTAATTTTAGGATTACTTGTTGCGAATCTCCTTCTTGCCCCAATACTATTAATCCCATTCCCGAGAGAAGTCTTTTTTGCAAAACCTTTGGCAGCTATATTAAGCAATATTTTCTTTGGTGTGCTTGGTTATAAGTTAGCGGATACCCATGGAAGGACATTATTAAGATTATTCAATCCAAATAATACGGATGCATATCTAGTTAATGAAGGAATACTCCCTGCTGCAAGTCCAAAAATTCTAGATACTAGTGTAATTATTGATGGCAGAATAAATGGCCTATTAAGTTGCGGTTTGCTGGAAGGACAATTAATTGTTGCTCAAAGTGTAATGGATGAACTACAAACCTTAGCTGACTCAAGCAGCAATGAAAAAAGGTCTAAAGGCAGAAGAGGTCTAAAATTGCTAAAAGAATTAAGAGAGTTATACGGAAGAAGACTTGTGATCAACCCAACAAAGTATGAAGGTAAGGGGGTAGATGAAAAACTCCTGAAAATTACTGAGGATATGACAGGAACTTTAATTACCGCTGATTATAATCTTTCTCAGATTGCTGAAGTTAAAGAATTAAAAGTTATGAATTTGAGTGATCTAGTTATTGCTTTAAGGCCAGAGGTACAACCAGGAGAATCACTTAATATAAAAATTGTTAGGGAGGGTAAAGAAAAAATGCAAGGTATAGGATATTTAGATGATGGAACAATGGTTGTTATTGATGAAGCAAAGGATTTTGTCGGAAGCAGATTAGATATTGTCATAACAGGTGCACTACAAACCCCCACAGGAAGAATGGTCTTTGGAAAACTGATAAATAATCCTGAGTCAAACAAATCTTTTAAATCACCAGCGACACAAGGCTAAATCTAGCTAGAATCAAATAAATCTTATTTTTGTGATACAAATGACTGTATCTGCTCCTTATTACGGCGAGAACACCGTCATGAGGACTCCGCCCCCAGATCTGCCCTCTCTTTTACTGAAAGAGAGAATTGTCTACCTCGGTTTACCATTATTTTCAGATGATGATGCGAAGAGACAATTAGGAATGGATGTTACTGAGCTAATAATTGCTCAACTTCTTTACCTTGAGTTTGAGGATCCAGAAAAACCGATCTATTTCTATATCAATTCAACCGGCACAAGTTGGTACACTGGTGACGCTGTTGGTTTCGAAACAGAAGCTTTCGCTATCTGCGATACCATAAGCTACATTAAGCCTCCAGTACATACAATCTGTATCGGACAAGCAATGGGGACTGCTGCAGTGATCCTTTCATCTGGAACGAAGGGTCAAAGAGCAGCTCTTCCGCACGCCTCTATTGTTTTACATCAACCTATAAGCGGAGCAAGAGGTCAAGCAACCGATATTCAAATAAGAGCTGAGGAAGTTTTGAAAAATAAAAAATCAATGCTGGAGATTCTATCTCGTAATACTGGGAAGACTATAGAAGAACTCTCTAAAGACTCCGACAGGATGAGTTATCTCAACCCTCAAGAAGCCCTAGATTATGGAGTGATCGATAGAATACTCACAAGTCAAAAAGATTTACCAAATAAAATTTAACTCTCACAAACAATTACTTTAAAATCATGCCAATAGGAACTCCAAGCGTGCCTTACAGACTTCCCGGAAGTCAATACGAAAGATGGGTTGACATATATACAAGACTAGGAGTTGAAAGAATTCTTTTTCTTGGACAAGAAGTTAATGATGGTATTGCTAATAGCCTTGTTGCACAAATGCTGTATCTTGATTCTGATGACAATTCCAAACCTATCTATCTATATATAAATAGCCCAGGAGGATCAGTTACTGCTGGCTTGGCTATATATGACACTATCAAATACGTAAAAAGCGATGTGGTAACAATTTGCGTAGGCCTAGCAGCCTCCATGGGTGCCTTCCTATTGGCCGCCGGTACTAAAGGTAAAAGAGTAGCTTTACCTCATAGCAGAATCATGATTCATCAACCCCTAGGAGGCACATCTCAACGCCAAGCAAGTGATATTGAAATAGAGGCTAAGGAAATTTTAAGAATTAAAGATATGTTAAACATGTCTATGGCTGATATGACAGGTCAATCATTTGAGAAAATTGAAAAGGATACTGATAGAGATTATTTTCTAAGTGCAGAAGAGGCAAAAAACTATGGCCTAATTGATAGAGTGATCACACATCCAAGCGAAGCAAATCAATCTTAATTTTCCTAAATTAATATTTAAACTTTCATTTTTAAATTAATAATTTATTGGTTTATTTACACGTTTAATGTCTAAAATATTAATTATTAAATGCAAAGAAGCTACAACTAATGACCCAACTCTTTTACGACACAGATGCAGATCTAAGTCTTTTAAATAATAAAACAATAGCGATAATAGGATATGGTTCACAAGGTCACGCACATGCCCTAAACCTTAAAGATAGCGGTATGGATGTAATTGTAGGATTATACAAAGGAAGCAAGTCTGAAAGCAAAGCTATTAGCGATGGTCTACAAGTATTTAGTGTTTCTGAAGCTTGCGAAAAAGCAGACTGGATAATGATTCTTCTCCCAGATGAGTTTCAGAAAGATGTATATCTTAACGAAATAGAGCCAAGCCTAAAAGAAGGAAAGATATTAAGTTTTGCTCATGGATTTAATATAAGATTCGGACTTATCAAACCTCCTAGTTTTGTAGATGTTGTAATGATTGCCCCAAAAGGACCTGGACACACTGTTCGTTGGGAATATCAGAATGGTCAAGGAGTTCCTGCATTATTCGCAGTAGAGCAGGATTCTTCTGGCAGTGCAAGATCGTTGGCGATGGCTTACGCTAAAGGGATTGGCGGAACGAGAGCTGGGATACTTGAAACAAATTTCAAAGAAGAAACAGAAACTGATTTATTTGGCGAACAAGCAGTTTTGTGCGGAGGCTTATCAGAACTCGTCAAATCAGGCTTCGAAACTCTAGTAGAGGCAGGATATCAACCAGAACTTGCTTACTTTGAATGCTTACACGAAGTTAAACTAATTGTTGATCTAATGGTGAAGGGGGGCTTATCTCAAATGAGAGATTCCATTTCAAATACCGCAGAATATGGAGATTATGTAAGTGGCAAAAGACTTATCAATAGTGATACAAAGAAAGAAATGCAGAAAATTCTAAAAGATATTCAAGATGGAACTTTCGCTAAGAATTTTGTAGAAGAATGTGATAACAATAAGCCCTTAATGACACAATTAAGAGAAGAAAATTCAAAACATGAAATTGAAAAAGTAGGAAAAGGTCTGCGTTCGATGTTCAGTTGGCTGAAATAAATTTATTTTTAATATTTCTTGGAGCGATTGTTTTTGATTTATTGATCGGAGATCCAAGATTTTTTATACACCCTGTTCAAATAATTGGCTTTTACATAAAGAAAATATCGGATTACCTCATAAATAATTTTGGAGAAAATAAAAAGATATTATTTTGGGGCGGTTTCATTGTCGCTATATCGACTATTGGAATTAGCTTTAGTATAGGGAAATTGATAGAACTAAGTTATATGCAATTAAGAAATAATTTTCTTGGTGGATTGTTAATTTTTATTGGCCTTTCAAGTTGTATCGCGACTAAAGGACTTATTTCAAGTGTGAAAGAGATTGCAGAGCTAATAGAAAACAAAGAAATTAATGGCCAAAATGAAAGAATAATCAAAGATAAAGTGCAAAGAATAGTAAGTAGGGATGTAAGGTCATCATCTTTAGAACATCTTTTGAGATCAAGTACCGAAAGTCTTACCGAAAACTCTGTTGATGGAATATTTGGGCCACTATTTTGGATATTTATTGGAATTATTTTAATGAAATTTTCAATTTTTCTACCAGGGCCTTTGTCACTTGGTTTGTCTTATAAAGCCATAAGTACTTTAGATTCAATGATAGGTTACAAATATGATTACTTTAGATATTTAGGTTTTTTCAGTGCAAAAATCGAAGATATTTTTACTTTTATTCCTTCAAGATTAGTTTTAATAACATTACCTTTAGTTAGTTCCAAAATTAATGAGTATATATTAATCATAAAAAAAAGTTATCTTGATGGTAAAAAATATGATTCACCTAATGCTGGGATTTCAGAAGCTATATTTGCTTATATTTCCGGTATTAAATTGGGAGGAAAAAGTAAATATAAAAATGAAATTATTGAAAAGCCAATAATCAATGAGACTGGAGATAATTGCAATGGAGAGAAAATTAAATTAATTTGTCAATTAATATTGAGATTACAATTTTTATGGATAATAATTTTTATCTTAATTTTTTTTATGATTTCGAGTTTAATTTAATAATAAATTAGTTTAAAAATTATTAAAATAAACAAAAAAGACTCAATGCAAGAAAAAGACTCTCCAATGGAAAATCAAAATGATGATTTTACTAATAAGTCATCAACTGATAATGAATACTCAAAGTGGGTAGATAATCAGGGGGATGAAGTAAAGAATGTTTTTGGATTTAATAGCAGCACTGAGCTTGTGAATGGTAGAGCAGCTATGATCGGATTCTTAATGCTAATATTAACCGAGTTGGTTTTTAGCGGCAGACCTGTGACTTCTTCAATTTTTGGCATCAATTAAAAATGGAAGAAAAAAAATCTAATCCAATAAAAGTATTCTTATACATATCTGTATGGGTAATAATATGGGGAACATTAGGTTCTTTCATAGATTATCCTCTTTATAAAAATAAAATTTACTTAGAAGGAAGCATATATCAGTATCTTACCTTCACAATTACAGGGATAATTTCCATAATATGTGCAAAGTTTTTTTATAAAAAATTTGAATTATAAAAATTTGTACCTATATTTCTTAATAATTTTAGCTGGTTCTTTGTTTTCATTTGACTCGTAAAGTATCCACTGATGCGTTTCAGTATCATGATCACAACTATAATGACCAGATAAGTTATCGTAACTTGATAGATCTGAATGACAATACTGATCTGCCTCAAAAGCAGAGTCAATAGCTGTTAAATAGTATATGAATAATAAAAAAAGTGCTAACAAACAAAATATCTGAAAAACTAAATTAACGACCTTCATAAAATTTTCTAAAACTTAAATATATCATCTCAAAAAATATTTCGATCTAAAAATATAGTTAACGTCCAATATTTACAAAAAAGTCATGGAATTTTTGATTATTTAGATACAAGATAACTAAGAGTAATAAAATGCCATTCAATCCAAGTACTATTGATGCAAGAATATTTTGTTGTTTTTTACTTGGCAAAGTATAAGTAATTTTCTTGTCTTTAAGAATAGAAGCTAATCCTTTTTTTTCATTTTTTGAATCTTGTTTTTGATCTTCATTCTTAACTTCTTTATCAGAGAAACCTTTTACCATACAAACTTAAATAACAAATTTATAATATTCCAAAAAAAGAAATTATTTTAATAATTAACAATTTTTATTCACATATGGAATCATAAATGAAATTCTTTTCTTGGACAAATTTTTTAAAAAATAAGCTTCAATAAGCCCCGACTGCAATCCCAATAAACTAGATTGACATTTAAATTTATTCTGATCAAATACTACCAATTGATATCTTTCTATTTGAGTAACTAATTCTCTACATACTTGGTGTTGAGAATCTTTAATACATTCACTAGATTGTTTTAGAATCTTGGACTTTGTTGGCATTGGTTCTGCCATAAGGCAATTAGATAAAAATAAAAATTTCAGGAGTAAAATAGCTAAAGATTTCATTACTTCTTAAGACATTGAATTTGGGATGAGTTTTAAAAATTTCAGGAATAAACATAATAATATTTAATTGCAATTCATAAAAAAAGATGCTCCATAAGAGCACCTTCATATTAAGAAAAGAGTGAGATTAAAATAAATTATCCTTGAACTCTATCCTTAAAAAGTTTACCTGCTGAAAATGTAGGAACTCTTTTAGCAGGTATTGCTATTTTTTCGCCTGTCTTAGGGTTTAATCCCTGTCTTGCAGAACGATCTCTAGGCTCGAAAGAACCAAATCCTAGTATGGAGACTTTTTTGCCTTCCACTACTGAATCAACAATAGTTTCAATAGCTGCATCAACAACTAAAGAAACATCCGTTTTTGTGAGCTCAGTACGAGCAGCAACAAGATTTACTAAATCAGCTTTGTTCATTGAATTGTTTGTAAAGCACAGAGTCAAAAGACAAGAGTTTTAATCAAGCCTAAAAACCTCGAACTTGCATATCATATGGAGCAAATACGAATACGGCAACCGAAAATGCCGGCGGCGCAAAGCTTTATAAAAATCTAGGGGACATTTTTAGCTTTATTATTTAATTTTATAGTCGCAAATTGTTCTTATATATAAAAAAATCTCTGTATCTAGTAAACAGCTAAAACTATTGAAAATACTGGGTTTATCCTTAAACAATCTAACTTCATTTATCAAAGGGAAAAGTATCTAAAGGTAACAAAGTTAAGAATTCGAACTATTTATTATATTTTATTAATTTTCAGATATATTTCCTTCTCATCACATGAAACAGCATAATTTGTATTTTGAAATCAAGAAAATCTGGTTTTCTCATGCTTAAACTTTCTTTCAAAAACGTTTTATTAACAGAGCAGATGGATGGATAAATTACAATAAATTTAGATAATAAAGATTCTCCAAGATTGAATGATGTTGATTAATTAAACCTTGAATTTGTTTTTTTTTCAATTTTGCATCTATTATTCAAATATCAGTAACTTTGAATAAATTATCTCACTATTTAACTACTCAATGATAAAGAGACAGTGACTTATATCAATAAAGGTAACCCATTTCCTTTAGGAAGTTCTCTAACTTCAGAAGGGGTTAATTTTTCCCTAATATCCACAAATGCAGAATATGTAGAAATCTTATTGTTTGAGAAAGAGGACTCTATGTCGCCACAAAGTATATTTAAACTAGATCAGAATCATAATACAGGTCCTTACTGGCATGCGGAGATCAAAAATCTAAATGAAGGTTGTATTTATGGTTTTAGAGTAAAACAAAAAAATAATGAAATTAATAATAACTATGAAAAAAAAGTATTACTTGATCCATGTTCAAGGGGTATTACTGGATGGGGAAGTTATAAAAGAGAAAATGCATTAAAGACGCAAGAAAATACTAATTCTTGTCTTAAAAGCGTTGTTTGCGATAGAAAATTATTTAATTTTAAGGATTATCCAAGACCTAAACATTCTTGGGAAGAAACAATTATTTATGAACTCCATATCAAAGCTTTCACTGAATCAACTGATAAAGATGAAAGTTGTTTTAAGAAATTTTTAAAAAAAATTCCGTATCTTAAAGAACTGGGTATTACCACAATTGAATTACTTCCAATTTTTTGTTTTGATCCAAATGATGCACCAAATGGTCTAAAAAATTTTTGGGGTTATAGTCCAATCAATTGGTTTACCCCACATTTTGAATATCTTTCGAATGAATCCGCCGAAAAGAATAGAGAGGAATTCAGAAGATTAGTAGAGGAATGTCATAAAGCCGACATTGAAGTCATATTAGATGTTGTATACAATCACACGTCTGAAGGAGATTCTCAAGGACCGGCAATATCTTGGAAAGGTATAGATGAAAATCTTTATTACTTTATTGGAAAAGATAAAAATTATCAGGACGTCTCTGGCTGTGGTAATACTATTGCAGCAAACAGAGGATTAGTTAGAAAACTAATAATTGAATCATTAAAATGTTGGGCGAGTGAATTAGGAGTTGATGGTTTTAGATTTGATTTAGGAATTGCTCTATCAAGAGGAGAAAATCTTTCGCCGCTCGATAATCCTCCAATTTTTGAAGATATAGAATGTGAACCAGAACTTGTTGATATCAAATTGATAAGTGAACCATGGGATTGTGGTGGTTTATATAAATTAGGTGATTTCCCATCCAAGAATATTTTCACTTGGAATGGTCATTTTAGAGATGACTTGCGGAGATTTTGGAAGGGAGATAAAGATACAGCTTGGAATATGAGTGATAAAATACAAGGTAGTCCATCTATTTATAAAGAAGATAATATTTTCCCAAAATCAATAAATTTTATTACTTCGCATGATGGCTTCACTCTAAAAGATTTAGTAACATTCAATAGAAAGCATAATTTTGCCAATAGAGAACAAAATAGAGATGGTGATTCCCATAACAATTCTTGGAATCATGGTAAAGAGGGACCAACTACAGACTTTTTAATCAATGATTTAAGAAAAAGACAACAAAAAAATCTTCTTCTTAGTTTACTGATCTCTAAAGGTGTTCCAATGATACTTATGGGTGATGAGATAGGGAGGTCCCAAGGAGGCAACAATAATTCTTGGTGCCAAAATAATTTATTGGGTTGGATGAATTGGGATCCTGCTCAACAAGATTTAGAGTTATTAGAATACTTTAAATACGCTATAAAAATTCGAAAAAAACTTATAAACATTTTTAATCCATCATTTTTTCCGAATAAGCTAGAGCCTGAAAATTTTCCAAGCTATCATTGGCATGGAACAAAGTTAGATAGCCCAGATTGGAGTAGTTGGTCTCATACAGTTGCCTTTAGCATAAACAAAGGGATAAATAATCCTCTGGTCTGGATAGGTTTAAATGCATATTCAAAAAGTATCGATTTCCCCTTGCCAAAATGTGAATATAATTGGTTAAAAGTTCTCGATACAAGCATGTCTGAGATTTTTGTACCTTTAACTGTTAATGAAAAATCTGTTTCAATAAAGAGTAGAAGCTCCTTATTAATCATTTCAGAAGAAGTATTTGGAGCAAAAAATAATATGTTCTAATAAGCGGGCGGCGGGAATCGAACCCGCATCTTCAGCTTGGAAGGCTGAGGTTTTACCACTAAACCACGCCCGCAATAAGTAATAGAATTACCATTGCAATAATACATTATCAAACAGTCAACAACTTAAAAAGATTGGAAAATTCACACTCAAAAAATATATCGGGGTCTAGAACAAGATTAATGCTTTCCTATGGGCTTGGTGATGCTGGGACAGGCCTTGCTAATGCTCAATTTGGTTTTTACCTCTTCCCATTCTTTACTTGTGTGGCTGGATTACCTCCTTGGATAGCAAGCTCTATCTTGATGACAATCAAGCTCTGGGATGCAATTAATGATCCTTTGATTGGCTGGATGAGCGACCATACCCAATCAAGATGGGGACCAAGACTACCTTGGATGATTGGGGCATCAGTTCCTTTGGGAATTTTTTTAGCTGCAATGTGGTGGATACCCAATGATTACAGCATCAAAGAGAAAACTTTTTATTACATATGCACATCAATTTTGTATATGACAGCGTATACATCTGTAAATCTTCCTTATGGAGCATTATCCACAGAAATTAGTGAAGATGAAAATATAAGAACTAGGCTTAACGCCGCCAGATTTACTGGCTCAATATTAGCTTCTTTAACAGGATTAACAGTAGGTGCAATATTTCTAACCAAAGGGGATACTGGGTATCTAACTATGGGAAGAATATCTGGGACGATCGTTACAATAATTACTTTACTTTCTACTTGGGGCCTAGCTCCATATGCAAAGATCGCAAGAAAACCTATAAATAAAATACAGCCTATAAAAAATCAATTTAAGCGTATTTTAAAGAATAAAATCTTTATAAAAGTGATATATCTCTATTTACTTCTCTGGTGTGGACTTCAGTTAATGCAAACAGTTTCATTAATATATTTGCAACAAGTCATGAATGTGCCAAGAGGGATATCCTTTTGGATTATCATTCCTTTTCAAATAAGTGCTCTGTTAGGATTACAAATCTGGAGTTTTTATTCTAATAAATATGGAAGAGTTGAAGCCTTAAAGATAGGTGGACTTATATGGATTATTGGTTGCTTAGTTGCAATGATATTACCTCCATTGTCAAATAATTTTGAAATTACTAATTTCAATATTGATTCTATAAAAATGTTAACTTTATTTCTAACAATTTTATTTGTTGGTTTTGGTGCATCAACAGCATATTTAATACCTTGGTCTTTATTGCCAGACGCTATTGATCATGACCCAGAGAAGGCAGCAGGAATTTATACTGCTTGGATGGTTTTATGTCAAAAATTAGGTATTGCTTTAAGCGTTGGATTATTTGGTTATCTTCTCACTCTTACTGGGTTCAAGCAAGCTGCCTGTCAGGGGATTATTGATATGACTCAACCAGATTCTGCATTAATAACAGTAAGGATTTGCATGGGTTTAATACCTTCTATACTTGTCTACTGGGGTCTATCAATTATGAGAAAATGGGATCAAGAATTAATTACAAACTAATATAAAGATATGTATTACCCTAAGTTTTTCAAAAGACTTCTAAGCAGCTTAATCATTGGCGGGCAAGCAATTAATTTTATCTTCAGAGGTAAAATTTCCAAAAATGATCTCTTTGACCAACTTATGGATTCAGGTCCCGGAAGTTTGTTAATTGTATTAATCACGGGAATAGCAGCAGGCACAGTCTTCAATATTCAGGTAGCATCACAACTGACAAGCATGGGGGTATCAAGTGAAATAGGAGGTTTATTAGCGGTAGGAATGGCGAGAGAAATGGCTCCTCTTCTAACTGCTACTTTAATGACTGGGAAGGTTGCCACTGCTTATGCTGCTCAACTGGGCACTATGAAAGTTACGGAACAAATTGAAGCTATAACAATGTTAAGGACCGAACCAGTCCAATATCTGGTGGTTCCAAGATTATTATCGATGGTCATAATGTCTCCGATACAGTGTCTTTTGTTTTTATCTGTAGCTTTATGGAGTGGACAAATTTGGAGCACAATTTTTTATAAAGTTCCTCCAATAGTTTTCTGGACATCTGTAAGATCAGGTAATGTGAGTTTAACCAGTACAGACTTAACTTCAATGTTAATAAAATCTGTCGTGTTCGGATTACTTATTTCAATTATTGCTTGTGGATATGGACTCACAACTAAAGGTGGTCCAAAAGAAGTTGGAACAAGTACAACAGGAGCTGTTGTAATGACTCTCGTTACTGTATCTTTAATGGATGTATTATTAACGCAAATTTTATTTGGATGATTCTATGTTTAACACTAACTCAAAAAAAGAAGAACAAGTAATAATATCACCGTCATTTCAATTACCAATAATTCTCATAGTTTTAAGTTTTATGCTTTTATTTTTGAATATTGGTTCTCTGCCAACAATAGTTTCTGCATCTTTTAGCTTTTTTTTATTGCTTCAGTCATTTACCTTAAGAATAAAAATAACAACTGATGATTTTATCGTTTTACAATTAGGAAAAGAGATTAGAACTTTTCCATTTAAGAACTGGATATCATGGAAATTCTTTTTTCCTGTAATCCCAGGTATTTTTTATTTTAGAGAAAAGTCCAGTCCTCATTTATTACCAATATTATTTAATCCAAGGCAATTAAAAGATGAACTTTTAAAAAAAGTTGACTCCCTGGAAATTAAAAATTCCTAAAATTCAGTTTTTTCTTAATCATCAAAATTATTTAAATGACCAATAAAGAAATTTCAAACAATAATCCTGAAAAGGAATTAATACAAGATAAGTCAATTTCAGATGATAAATCCAAACAAATTAGTAAGAAAAATACAACGCAAAATAAAAAAATTACTTCAAAAAACGACAAATCAAACAAATCCTTTGATGAAATTTCTAATGAGATTTTTAGAGATCTAGTTTCAAAAAAAGACTATTTAGTTAAAGAAATAAAAAATTTAGAAACGAAAAAAACTGAATTAGAAAAAGATATTGATTCAAATTTCAAAGGTCAGTCAGATAATATCGCTAAAAGAGTTAAAGGCTTTCAAGAGTATTTAACTGGTGCTTTGCAGAATCTTTCACAAAACGTTGAAAAACTTGAATTAGTTTCTCAACCAATAATCGTAAAGCCTTCTCCACTGGATGAGAAGAAGGAAAATTCTATTACAAATAATGTGGTTAATGTTCCTGCTCTTTCTGAAACATTTAAGCCAGATGAAAAGATTATAAAAAGCTGCTTTTCAACTTTCATAGAACAACCTGATTTCTATGCTGAACCTTGGAAATTAAGACGAAGTCTGGATTCATTAGATATTGCAATTATGGATGATTGGTTCTTTAATATGGGTGGAAGAGGTTCACTTGAAAGTAGAGGGTCTCGACAAAAAAATGCCTTATTATCAGCTGGTTTAATATCTATCCTTGGCGAATTATATGGAGATCAGTTTCAAACGCTTATCTTAGCTTCGCAGCCTGAACGACTAGGGGAATGGAGAAGAATTCTTCAAGATTCACTTGGTCTCACGAGAGATGACTTTGGACCTAATAGTGGGATTGTTCTTTTTGAAAGACCTGAAGGTGTCATCGAAAGAGCTGATAGATTAGAAGCTAATGAAGAATTACCATTTATTATTATTGATGCAGCAGAAACAGCCGTTGAAATTCCAATACTTCAATTTCCATTGTGGCTTGCATTCGCTGGTTCAGATAATGAAATTTACGATGATCTTGAACTAAACTAATTTGTATGAATATTTTAATAATCTTTTTAAGTTATCTTTTAGGATCTCTTCCTACAGGTTTTTTAGTTGGAAAATATCTTAAAAATATAGATCTCAGAACAATAGGTTCTGGATCTACAGGTGCCACAAATGTCTTAAGAAATGTAGGGAAATGGCCAGCACTTTTTGTTTTTCTCATTGACGTCGGAAAAGGACTTATTGCAGTAAAAATTGCTCAGCATTACACAGACCAAGTATTAATAGAAGTAATAGCAGGCATATTCGCTATCACAGGACATATATGGCCAATATGGCTTAGAGGGAAAGGAGGAAAAGCTGTTGCGACTGGACTAGGTATGTTTTTAGCTCTTTCTTGGAAAGTTGGGCTAGCGTCTCTTGGAATTTTTTTAATAGTATTAGCAAAAACTAAATTTGTATCTTTATCCAGTATTTCAGCTGCAATCTTACTTCCTTTTTTTATGTTTTTTTATCTAGGTAAATTTATGCATTCATACTTTTTTATAAGTTTAATTGTGGCATTATTAGTTATCTGGAAACATAGAACAAACATAACAAGATTGCTCAAGGGAGAAGAATCCAAAATCAACCAGAATTAATAGATTTAAATATTTCTATTATAGCTTTATTAGGATCAATAGCTTTTGATATTGATCTACCAATGACTAATTTAGAGGAGCCATTATCTATAGCTTCATCGGGAGTCATAATTCTATTTTGATCATCTTTATCTTCAATCTTTAACCTGATACCTGGTGTAATTAGTTCAAAATTATCTTTATAAATAGATCTCAACATTTTTACCTCCCAAGGGGAACAGACACATCCATCTAATCCAGCATCAAAAGACAACTTTGCCAGTCTCAATACATTTTCTTCAATAGAATTATTTCTATCAAGATCAGTTTGAAAATCTTTAAGAGAAAAGCTTGTTAAAACAGTTATTCCTACAACTAATGGAGGTTTTACACTGACTGAGGTAGCTCCTTCTAAAGATGCTTTTTTTGAATCCTTAAGAGCTTTTAGACCTGCTGAAGCATGAATAGAAATAATATCAACCCCTAATTTTGAAACTTGGAAACATGCTGCACTCATGGTATTTGGAATATCATGAAATTTTAAGTCTAAAAAAATTTTTTTATTTAGACTTTTTAAAATTTCAATAACTCTTGGACCTTCCCTAACAAAAAGCTCTAAACCAACTTTCACCCACTTAATGTTAGGACATTTTTCTAGAAGTAATTTTGCTTGACTTATATCTAGTCCATCAATTGCCAATATTATTTTATCTTCTGAATTAAATCTGTTATTCATCAACTTTTAGTTTTCAAACCTCTTAATTATTCTTTTTCCAATTTGCAAAATTTTTCCTTCCAAATCATTTTTTGAATCAAAAACTAAATCAGGATTGATTACTTTCTGACTATCAATTTTTACACCCCCACCTTTAATAGATCTTTTGGATTCGCTGCTTGATTTGAAAAGTTTTAGAGCACTTAGCAAGTAAAAAAACTTAACTGGAAAAACTATTTCTTTTAATGAAATCTCTGGAATTTCTCCAACCTTTTCTTTCTTTCCAAGAAATAATTTCTCGCAGTTTGATTGAGCTTTTAATGCTTCTTCAGCCCCGTGGAATAAAGTAGTAACTTCTAAAGCCATTCTTCTCTGTAATTCACGAGGATTTGAGTTTTTAAGCAAACTTAAATCTAATTCAGTAAGTAATTCAAAATAGTTAGGTATTATATTATCGGGTACTTTTTCTAATTTTGAATACATTGAAAGAGGATCATCAGTCAAACCCACAGTGTTAAATTCAGATTTACTCATCTTCTTAATTCCATCTAAACCTGTCAAAATTGGCAACAGAACACCAAATTGAGGTTTTTGTTTAAAATGCCTTTGAAGATCTCTTCCTATTGCAATATTAAATTTTTGATCTGTACCTCCAAGCTCAATATCTGATTGAACAACCACTGAATCGTAACCTTGTAATAGTGGATATAAGAATTCATGCAAAGAAATTGGAACTTGTGTAGTGTACCTTTTATTAAACTCCTCCTTAGCTAACATTTGACTAACTGTTGCACTCCCCATTAATTCAATTATCGAATTAAGATCTAATCCTTTTAACCATTCACTGTTATATCTAACTTCTATTCTATCTTTTGAATCAAAATCTAAAATAGATTCATTAGCTGGTTTACCCATTCCTAGTTGGGTTAAGTATGTTTTTGCATTATCCTTAACTTGTTTTTCCGATAACTGCACTCTTGTTTTGTTTTTACCAGTTGGGTCTCCAATTTGAGCAGTAAAATCTCCAATAATTAAAACTGCAACATGTCCATTATCTTGGAAGGCCCTAAGTTTTTTGAACAATATGCTGTGCCCAAGATGAATATCTGTTCCAGTTGGATCGATTCCCAGTTTAACCCTTAATTTTTTATTATTTCTTTTCGCATGATCAATTATCTCCGAAAAAGTGTGATCTGTTCCCTTAATTGGGAAATATTCTTCTATTCCTCTTGACAGCCATGATGGCAATATTAAATCATCTGACATGAAGCTTTAACCGTTAAATTTAAGAAGTTTTATCAAGTTCATCCTTCATTCTTATTAAGGTTTTATTCATCTGATCGAACATTTGATCAGGAGTAATGCCAAATTGACTTAACTGTGTCTTTAATTGTTCTACTGTCATTTTGGCTTGAAAATCTTCAGACAATTCAAATCTCTTCATAAAAACCTTATAACGATCCATAAGAGATTCCATTTTTTTTATAAACATTTTTTTCCCTTCTCTGTCAAATTTTCCATAATCAGAGCCAAGTTTCATAAGTTCTTGGTAATCTGTAAAAAGCTTTTTAGCTTCTTCTTGAACGATGTCTGACTCAAAGAATCCCATTTCTATTTTTTTACTTCGCAAGATTAAGGCTCAATTACAAGATAACAAGAATCTTTTAAATTGATTAGAACATTAATAAATTTTAGTTTATAAATAATTCTTTGATTTATATTTTTTAAGAATTAAATTTAGTACACATCTTAAATAAATATTGAAAAAATTCTACGTAAATAATATTTCAAATCAAAATAGACAATTTGAATTATTTGGTTCAAATGTAAATACATCAATTAATTATCAACACTTAAATAATCTAAAAATCACAGGCGAACTCCTAACAGAATGGAGAAATAGAATCCATAATCACCAATTTAAAATTTCAAAAGATGCTCACAATAAAACTTTGCAACAAACAAGTCTTCCAATAAATACAATTTCCAATGAAAGAAAAATTGATCCGTTTTCCCTACAACCTGTATCACTAAATTTTTGGAGAACTAATAAATATATACACAATGGTCCAGCAATGTATTTTGTAATTGACTCGATGGAGAGTTCTAAAATAATCCTTTATATAGGAGAAACAAACTTAGCAAATAAAAGATGGAAGGGTGAACATGACTGTAAAAATTACCTCATGAACTATAAAGAAGCCCTAGCCCATAACAACCTCTCAAGTCACCAAGATATTCGTTTCTTCTTAGATGTACCTAAAGAAGTGAAATTAAGACGTAAATTAGAACAGCAACTGATATATTTATGGTTACCACCTTTCAATAAAGAAACCCGAGATAGGTGGGCAACTACTTTCACAAACAATTAAGAGTTAATTCAATCCATTTTACAAATGCAATTTTCCACATTCCAAGAAAATCTAGATAACTGGCAAGGTGCTTCATTAATTTTTGGAGTTTTAGAGGAAGAAATAGCAAGCCAACTTGAAAACATAAAATTTGTTGTTGACCCAAAATTATTACTAAAAAAAGTTACTCAAAAAAAATTCAAAGGAGAGAAAGGAAAAACTCTAAGCTTTGAATTT
The DNA here is from genome assembly GCA_003212615.1 of Prochlorococcus sp. AG-436-E22. Taxonomy (GTDB): domain Bacteria; phylum Cyanobacteriota; class Cyanobacteriia; order PCC-6307; family Cyanobiaceae; genus Prochlorococcus_A. Next base: position 24,738 of record QCPG01000002.1, on the reverse strand, counting down.
TTAGATCAAAAATTAGAAACTTTAATCATACTTGGTCTTGGCAAATCTAAAGACATAAACAAAAGTGATATAGAAAACTCCATAGGAAATCTAATTAGGAAAACTGTTGATAAAAATGAAAAAATCAGCATCTTGCTACCTTGGGAATTAATAAATTCACAATTAGAAATTAATCAATTAGCAGAGTCAGCCAGATTATCTGCTTATAAGGACAATAGATTCAACAAGAAAAAAGATGAAGAGAAAGTTCTTAAAGAAATAGAGTTTTTGAATTTAAAAAAATTTGATAATATTATCTTTGAAGAGGCAGAAAAAATATGTGAAGGTGTAGAACTAGCCAGAAGACTAGTAGCAGCCCCGCCAAATAGTCTTACGCCCCATGAAATGTCTATGCAAGCTTCTCAAATAGCTAAAGATCATGGTTTGGAAGTGAAAATTTTAGAGGCAAAAGAATGTGAAGATTTAGGAATGGGTGCATATTTAGCTGTAGCAAAAGGTTCTGATCTAGATCCTAAATTTATACATCTTACTTTTAAGTCAGAGGGTCCTATAAAAGAAAAGATTGCGATTGTTGGGAAGGGTTTAACCTTTGATTCTGGAGGATACAACCTGAAAGTAGGAGCCTCTCAAATTGAAATGATGAAATATGATATGGGCGGAAGCGCTGCAGTTTTAGGAGCAGCAAAAGCACTTGGGGCAATAAAACCAAAGGGACTAGAAATACATTTTATTGTGGCAGCTTGCGAAAACATGATAAATGGATCTGCAGTACATCCTGGAGATGTAGTTAAGGCATCTAATGGTAAGACAATTGAAATAAATAACACTGATGCAGAGGGTAGACTCACATTAGCTGATGCTTTAACTTACGCATCCAATTTAAAACCGGATTCAATAATTGATCTCGCCACTTTAACAGGAGCTATTGTTGTTGCATTAGGGAATGATGTCGCTGGATTCTGGAGCAATAATGATGCTCTAGCAAATGATCTAAAAGCTGCATCAGCCCAGGCTGGAGAAGAATTATGGCAAATGCCTTTACAAAAATCCTATAGAGAAGGGTTAAAGTCTCATATAGCTGATATGAAAAATACAGGCCCTAGAGCAGGTGGGTCAATAACTGCTGCTTTGTTTTTAGAGGAATTCTTTGATAAAGAGATTAAATGGGCTCATATTGATATTGCTGGTACTTGTTGGACTGATAAGAATAAGGGGATTAATCCATCAGGTGCAACCGGTTTTGGAGTTAAAACTATTGTTCAATGGATTAAAAATAAATAACTATATCTATAATCATTGAGTCCAAGGATTTGTTGATCTAGCATTATCCCCCCATAATTTATCTAACCTCTGATCTCTCCCGCATGAGAATCTATAGAACTTATATTTTAATTCATTTCTCTCAGCAAAATCCTGATGATATTCTTCAGCCAACCAAAATTGACCTTTTGATTTTAGTTCTACAGATATTTTTTCTAATGGCACTCGCAACTCATTAGAGGCCGAGAAAATTGCATTCTTTGCATCACTTTCCTCAGTTTCATTTTCGAAAAAGATCACTGGCCTATAAGAATCTCCACGATCACAGAATTGACCCTTAGCATCCAGAGGATCAATATTTCTGAAATAGAGCCTAAGTATCTCGGGTAAAGTTACCAATTGGGAATCATAGTCCACTAAAACCACTTCCTGATGTCCTTCATGATTTTCGTAGGTAGGATTTTGTAAATTTCCTCCTGAATAGCCACTTTGAACAAAATTTATCCCACTTAAGGACTCTAAGTCATGTTCTAAACACCAAAAACAACCTCCTGCAAGAATCAATTCTTCTGCTTGAGTGTTTAAAGGGTTAATTAATATTGAAACAACAATTATTAGAGGTAAAAAATATTTCATTTTTTTATTATAAAGATCAAATTATAGAATTAATAATTTCTTTCGCTGCTCTCTCAACCACTCCTTCCTCACCTAATTCTTTTTTTAAAAGAGTATAACCTTTTTTGATTCTTGCTTTTTCTGATTTCAGATCGAGAAGCCTGCAAGCTTTATAAAAAATTTTCTTTTCATTAAAATTTTTCTGGACAAACTCAGGTATTATTAATTTTTTTACTAAAAGATTAACAGGAGAAATAAAACGCACCTTGAAATTGAGAATTTTTTTTGCAATAAAAGCAGTAACTCTACTGACTCTATATCCAACAATCTGTGGTATTGCATATAAAGCTAATTCCATATTGACTGTTCCTGATTTGCATAAAGCTAGTTTTGTTAATGAATAAATATAAGGCATCAATTCAGAATCATATTTTTGAGAAATAACCTTACCTTGAATTTCATATTTTTTTAAACCCTTTCTAAATCTTTCATCAAAAACCCTTCTACAGGATGGAATATAAACAACAAGACTTGGATATCTTAATTGTAATTGTTTTGCTGCTTTTAAGAAGGTAGGTAATATATATCTCAACTCTTGGGGTCTTGATGCAGGCATTAAAAGTAAGATATTCTGATCTGATCGAAGTTTTAGCATTGCTCTCGAATCTTTCTTCGAGGGTAGTTTTTTCGTTAAGTCAATCATTGGATGTCCAATCCAAAAAACATTTCCCCCCCTCCTCTTATAAAAGTTTGCTTCCTGCTTGAAAATTGCAAAGATTTTATCTGAAAAATTAATTAAGTTCGTAGTGCTATTATTACCAAACCTCCATGCCCATTCTTGAGGAGCAATATAATAATAAATTGGAATATTATTTCTCGATCTTTTTAATTTAGTCCCAATTTTAATATTGGGACCCATATAATCTATAAGTATTAAGCAATTTGGCCGATACTTCTTGATGGATTCATAAAATTTTTTCTGAACCTTCATCATGGGAATAATTAGCGGTAAGACCTCCCATATTCCTATCGCACTTATAGATGTAGTATCTCTAAGAAGCTGGACTCCTTCATTCTTCATCTTTTCGCCCCCTAGTCCATAGATCTCTAAGTTAATTGAATGTTTTCTAGCTTCATCAAATAATGCTTTGGACAATAACCCTCCATGTAAATCTCCAGAGACTTCTCCGGTACTTATAAATATCTTTTTATTCATTAATTTATTAAAGGCATTGGGCCGCGTCTTTCTTTTGAGATTGAATCTTTTAAAAAGTCACATAATTTTTTTGAAGAAAAATCTAATTGGCCTTTTGTTGCCATTTCTAATGCTTCAGACATTACATTATTGGACTTAAAAATTAAATTCCAGGTACTTTGCAAAAGTTTTAAATCAAAACCATGATTTTCAAGCAAACCACTTCTTTTAATACCAATCCTATTCAAACCTCTCAATCTTCCTGGATGTCCTTCGGCTAAACAAAAAGGTGGTACGTCTCTATCAACTCTTGTCATTCCTCCAATCATTGCTAAATATCCAATATGTACAAATTGATGAACACCTAAACAGCCACCAATAATAGCTTTATCTTCAACCTTTACATGGCCAGCAACTTGAACACTATTTGATATAACTATCCTATTCCCAAGTTCACAATTATGGCCTATGTGAGTATATGCCATTAACAAATTATTATTACCAATAATAGTTTTTTCTCCTTCATCAGTTGCCTTATTAATAGTCACGCATTCTCTAAAAATATTTTTATCTCCAATAATTACTTCAGTAGAGGCACCTTTATATTTAAGATCTTGGGGATCCAAACCTATAAAAACATTTGGGAAAACTTTATTGTTTTCACCAATTTGAGTTCTTCCGGTAATAACAGCATTTGGTCCTATTTCGGTTCCTTTCCCGATAGTCACATTAGGACCGACAATAGCTCCTTGAGAGATCATAACTCCTTCATGTAATTCGGCCCTTGGATCAACAAATGCGTTTGGATGCACTTTCACACCACAAAAGCTTGATTTTAATTCAGTATTTTTATTCTCCATTTCCCTAGTCAACTAATGAGAACATTAATTCTCCAGCACAAACCAACTTCCCATCAACGTGTGCCTCACCTTTAACTTTGCCAAATCTTTGTCTTTTAATACTCAATAATTCACAACTAATTATCAATTGATCTCCAGGTACAACAGGTTTTCTAAATTTAACATTGTTGATTCCCGCAAAGACGAAAAGTCCTTTAGGTAGATCAGGCATTTGCGTTACTATTATTCCCCCAACTTGAGCCATTGATTCAACAATAAGTACTCCTGGCATTAGTGGTCTTTCAGGAAAGTGTCCTTGAAATTGAGGCTCATTTATAGTTACATTTTTTACTGCAACAGCCCGCTTCCCTGGAATATGCTCTATTACTTTATCCACAAGAGCAAAAGGATATCTGTGAGGTAATAAACCTAATATTTTCTCAGATGAGAGTTGATTATTTTCACTTGATAATTTCTTTTCCAAAACAATTAAAAATACAGTTAATTTTTTAACGATGAGGCAAATAAAGCATTTAAAGAATGTGATCCTTTATAAACTAAAATTTGAGCCTTAGGTAACCCTACCAAAGCCAAGTCCCCAATCAGGTCTAAAATTTTATGTCTTATTGGTTCATTATCAAATCTTAATGGAGGATTAACCCATTTATCACCATCACAAACAAGGGCATTTTCCAAACTTCCTCCTTTTATTAATCCAAGTTCACTTAACTCTTGAAATTGATCCTTAAAACCAAATGTTCTTGCTGGAGCAATCATTTCAACGAAACTTTTTGGATTTAAATCAATCACAAAAGTTTGATTTCCAATTGCTTGATAGGAAAAACTTATGGTAGATATAATTGTAGTTTTTTGAGAAGGAGTTGCTGCTATAACGGAGCCTTCTTTATTTAAAATTATTGATTTATTAATCTCTCGAAAAAAATTACCTGGTTTAGGTGCCTTTTTTATACCTACTTCTTCAAAATTTCTAACCCACTGAATTGCCGATCCATCTAAAAGTGGGATCTCTTTCCCATCAACCTCAATATGTATGTAACTTAAGCCACATCCAGCCATTGAAGATAATAAATGTTCAATAGTATATAAATTTCTTTCACCTAATTTAACCGCCGTACATAGCATTGTACTTCCAATTAAATCTTGAGTTAGCTTAAAAATCTCATTTGGTTTATCCTTGAAAGAAACATAATATCCTTCTTTTTCGTAAGAAGAAATTGTAACACTTGTTTTTTCTCCACTATGAAGGCCTACACCTTCTTTGGAGATAACACCAGCTAAGGTATAGCAGTAATCATAATTAGTAGGCCAAGAAAACACTTAAAACTTCCATCCCACTCCAAGTGTATATCTCCAATCTCCACTCATATCCTTACTAGCCATATCTAATCTTAATGGACCAACTGGTGTTTTCACTCCAATTCCCGCTCCAAGAGAATAACCAGAACCTGATTTCTGCAATAATTGCCCAGGCTTCCCTGGGACATCCTTTTGAGAGCCTAAATCACTGCCTGCATCAACGAATAAAGCTCCAGATATCATTCTCCAAACAGGGAATCTATATTCTACTGTGCTCTCAACAAAACTTTTACTTACAGCTAAATCACAAGATCCCCAACCTCTAACAGATGACTGTCCACCCATACAAAATGCTTCATAAGGAGGCAATTCCCCAAGAATTGTTCCAACTTTAAATTGAAAACCAATAGCTTGAGGACAATCTTCACTAGTAGAATTACTAGACTTGCATGCTTTGGTTAAATTTATCAATTTTGTTGGTACAAAGAATGAATATGATGCTCTCATTCTATTGAAAGTTGGGGAGCTTTCCCCCATTGAAATAAACTGTTCAGTACCAAAGCTTAATTTATTTCCTGAAGTTGGGTTTACAGAATTGTTTAAATTATTTCTAGATGTACTTGCAATAATACTTACCAATGTATTTTCTGCAGGGCATGACCCATTATTTGGAGTAAATCCAATACAGATAATATCGCTTATATTGCCTGTCGTTGGCGTCATATCACCATAAGGTTTCTTGTTACCATCACCATCAATCATCTTTACTTTCTTGAAATTCATACCTGCAAGAACTTTCCATTTAGCGAGCTTAAATGGATCTCCACCGTTAAGCGGCCTTGAGAAAGAAAACCCACCTCCTGTTTTTTCTAAAACTACTGATGAAAAAGTATCAGAGTTTGAAGTATTTGTATCATCTACAGCATATATTCTTCCATTATTTTCACTTTTAAATTCTTGTGGATAATCCCTACTTAGAAAAATATTTGTTCTAAAAGAAGTTTTATGTTTATCTCCTTTAATCCATGGATCTGATAAAGAAAAATTATAGGTTGCTGAATATTCTCCAAAATTTGCGTTTAGATTAGTAGACCATGCTCTACCAAGCGTATTTGTTTCCTGCAAACCAATTGAGGCAAAGATCCCTGCGCTATTGCTATAACCAATGCCACCAGTTAATGATCCAGTTCTTTGCTCGCTCAAATCTAAAAAAATAATGACTTGGCCAGGATTTGAATTATCAGGACCAAGAGATACCTTGACATCATCAAATAATGATGTCCCATAGAGTCGGCTGATATCAGCTTCTAAAATTTTTCTATTGAATACGGTACCAGGCTGTGTTTTTAACTCTCTTTTTATGACCCAGTCTTTTGTTTTTCCTTTTCTAGGTTTTCCATCGATAATAGATTCACCATCAGGCCCTGGAAATCTTAATTTTATATCAGATATTATACCTTCAGAGACATTTAATGTTACTATCCCTTCATCTGAGATTCTTTCTGGGCCAGTGATTCTTGCTAAAGAATAACCTTCACTTTTATAACGCTGCTTTATTATTTCAATCTTATTTTGTAATTCTTTTAAATTAAGAGTAGTGCCATAAAAATTATTAAAAATATTATCTACATATTCTCTTGAAAGTACAGAGTCTATTGGTTTAAGTTCAACTTTCTTCAAAATTGGATTAGGCACTACATTTACAATGAGTTTCACTCCTAAGGGCCCATCTTGAGACTCTATTTTTACTCCTGAAAACCAACCACTAGCATATATTGCATTTAGGTCCTGATTTAAAATTCGATTATTAACAATGCTACCTGGTTTTATACTCATAGAATCATATGCAGCTAATTCAAGTTTTCTTCCCTCAGGATGATTTTCCCAACCTTGGATAATTATTTCTGAGATAAGAACACTTTCTTCATCAATATTTTTTTTATTTTCTGCAACAAAGAAATTTTTCTCAGGTTTAATATCAAATCCTTGAAATAAACCATTGTTAATATTGTTTATTTCTAACGTTGTGATTATTCGCTCTCCGTCATTTGGCAAATACTTAGCAGCTAATTCTGAATTATTAGATATCAAAATCAAGGGAGAGCAAGCAAAATTTGTGAAAACCTTTCTAAATTTTAAAAAATGTTTTTGCATAGTACTTTTGATTAAGTTAAATAAAGCATTATTTATTGAGTTGGGTTAGATGAAATCGTTTATTCGTCGATTAATTTCACTATAAGCTTCAATTAGACCACCTAAATCATTTCTAAATCTGTCTTTATCTAGGCTTACAATTGTATCATTTTTCTGATTGATGTCCCACAATCTACAATTATCAGGACTTATTTCATCGCCAAGAAGTATATTTTTTTTACAATCGTAACCAAATTCCAACTTAAAATCTACAAGTTGAAGCTGAATATTTTTAAAAAACCTTTTCATGATTCCATTAATTTTTAAAGTTAAATCAATTATTAAATCTAAATCTTCAGAGCTTATGATATTTATCAATTCAATTCTATCTCTTGTAATTAGAGGATCATTAAGTTCATCATTTTTGAGATAAATATCAATTAGCGGTTTTGCTAGTGTAGTTCCAGATTTAATAGTAGTTTGTTGGCACAAAGAACCATAAGCAGTATTTCTGAGAACTATTTCTAAGGGAATTACATTTATTTTATGGGCAATCATTGTATTTTCATTTTTAAGTTCAATAAAATGAGTTGGGATATCATTCTTTATAAGAAGTTCAAAAATTCTTGCGCTTATTAGGCAATTAAGTTTGCCCTTTCCTTCAAATTTAGCTTTTTTCAACGCATTAAAAGCAGTAGCATCATCTTTAAATTCGATTATTACTTTATTTATATCATCATGAGAAAAAACTTTTTTTGCTTTACCTTCATAAATCAATTCATGTTTATTGTTCATTAATTTAAGACCTGATTTGATTACTAAAAGTACAATTTATAATTAACATATTTATTAGAGATCAACTTTAAATAGTTTATTTCATTTTAACTGATTATTCATCGAAACCTCATAACCTTCAACAACTAATTTATGAGTATTAATTCAACAAGTTCTAAGATCTTCAATAGATTAGAAAATATTTTAATAATTGGAAATGGCGGAAGAGAAAATTCCTTGGCTTGGGCTATTCAAAAAAATGAATTAGTTAAAACAGTTTATTTAATTCCTGGTAACTCTGGTTCAGAAAGAATAAATAAGTGTGAAAGAATAAAAATTGATATAAACAACAAAATTGAATTAGTAGAAAAGCTTGATTTTTTAAAAATAGATTTAATTGTAATTGGACCAGAAATACCTCTAGCAAATGGATTGGCAGATTTTCTTCGCAAAAAAGACTTTAAGGTATTTGGCCCTGGTAAAGATGGAGCAAAATTAGAATACAGCAAATCTTGGGCAAAGGAATTTATGCGTGAAGCAAACATTCCAACTGCAAACTTTTGGAAAGTCAATTCTCTAGAAGAAGCCAAAAAAATTATCCATGCATCACCAATGCCACTGGTAGTGAAAGCGGATGGTCTAGCCTCAGGCAAAGGTGTTTTTATTCCAGAGTCAAAAGATGAATGCTTCAAAGCAGCCGAATTAATCTTTAATGGTAAGTTTGGTAAATCTGGGAATACGATAGTTCTAGAAGAAAAAATTCAAGGGCCAGAGGTTTCAGTTTTTGCTCTATGTGATGGAAAGAGATATGTATTACTTCCAACCGCACAAGACCACAAACGACTCAATGAGAAAGATAAAGGACCAAATACAGGAGGGATGGGTGCTTATTCTCCTGCTCCTCTTTTAACAGAAGATAACCTTGATAAAATCACTAAGGAAATAATTGAACCGACAATAGATGGACTAAATAGAAAAAACATTACTTATAAAGGTGTAATTTATTTTGGATTAATGATCACAGAATCTGGGGCCAAAGTTATAGAATATAATTGCAGATTTGGAGATCCAGAATGCCAAACAATAATGCCCTTGATGGATCAAGATTTTGTTTCTCTTTTAGAAAAATGCTCCATGGGAAATTTAACTGGTGATGAACAAATTAGTACTTCTGATAAAGTTAGTGGATGTGTAATAGCCACCTCCAAAGGTTACCCTCACGAATATAAAACTGGCTTCCCAATAACTATAGGAAAGATCGACTCAATTGATTGTCAAATTTTCGACTCAGGTACTGCTACTGGAAAAAATGGCGAATTATTAACCGATGGAGGAAGAGTTTTAAGTATTGTCTGTCAAGATAAAGATTTCGATATGGTTTTTGAGAGAGCATACAAAAATTTAAAAGAAATCAAGTTTGATGGAATTTACTTTAGAAATGATATTGGTCATCAAGTGAGGAAAAAACTTTCTACGGAGAATTAGCATTATGGTAGATGCCAATAATCGGGAAAATAAAGAATATAATACCGCCGATAAACAAGATATAAATAATAACTATTGGATTAATATAATACTTGCTTGGTGGAGTGGATTTAGTTTAAGAACAAAATTGTTAGCGATAGCAACTCTAGTTGTAAGTCTCCTAATGACAGGAATCACATTTTTTGCACTAAATAGTATTCAAAGAGATGCAGGAATGAATGACACTAGATATGCTCGAGATCTTGGCTTATTGTTATCTGGGAATGTCACAGAATTAGTTGCTAATAACCAAAAAAAAGAAATTTCAAATGTAGCTGAGAAATTTTGGAGATCAAGTCGCAACCTACGTTATATATTTTTTACTGATGCTGAAGACATAGTGCAACTTGGAATACCGATTAGTGCCACTCCAACAAGTTCAGATAGTCAGTTTCAGCTCACTAGAAGATTAAAACTACCATCAGAATTAAAGAAAAGGCCACAATTCCCCTTAGTAAGGCAGCATGCTACACCTCAGGGGCAAGTAACAGATGTATTTGTCCCAATGCTATGGAAAGGCAAATATCTTGGAACTTTAGCTTTAGGAGTTACACCTAATAAAAAAGCCTTGGCCAGTGCTGCACTTACGAAAGAAGTAACGATAGCAGTATTCATTTCTATTTGGGTTTTGGTAATACTCGGAGCTGTATTCAATGCATTAACAATTACTAGACCTGTAAGGGAGTTAGTCAAAGGTGTCAGAGAAATTTCAAAAGGAAACTTTAAATCCAGAATTTCTTTACCTATGACAGGAGATTTAGGAGAACTTTTAAATGGATTTAACCGAATGGCTACTCAGTTAGAAAATTATGACGAGGCAAATATTGAAGAACTTAAAGCCGCACAAATAAAGCAACAATCACTAATAGCGACTATGGCGGATGGAGCAATATTATTGGACTCACAAGGCAAGATTGTACTTACTAATCCAACAGCCAAAAGATTATTTCGTTGGGAAGGAAGATTCTTAGAAGGGAAAAATTTTTTAAATGAAATCCCAGAAATCTTATCTAACGATTTACATACAAATATAGAATCAATTTTAAATAGAGAGAAAGAGAAGGATGATTTAAGATTTAGCTTAGGAGAACCAGCTAGAACTCTAAGAATTGTCTTACAATCTGTTTTAGACACAAACAAAGTTGAATTAAAAGGGATTGCTGTAACAATTCAAGATTTAACAAGAGAAGTAGAACTTAACGCGGCACAAAACAGATTTATTAGCAATGTTTCGCACGAATTACGAACACCACTGTTTAATATCAAAAGTTATGTAGAGACTCTTCATGATTTAAAAGATCAGCTTTCTGATGAAGAACAAATCGAATTTTTGGGTATTGCCAATTCAGAGACTGATAGGTTAACAAGGCTAGTAAATGATGTATTAGATTTATCAAGATTGGAGTCTGGAAAAATAATCCAACTGGAACAAATGAATATCAAACCAGCAATAGAACAGACTCTAAGAAATTACAGGCTTAATGCTACAGAAAAAAATGTTTCATTAGCGCATGATATAGAAGAGAATATTCCTTTTATTCTTGGAAATTTTGATTTACTTTTACAAGTTTTTGATAATTTGCTGGGTAATGGATTGAAATTTAGTCCAAAAAATAGCACCCTTATTATAAGAGCTTATACCTGGCCAGATTCTTGTCCTGCCTTCCCTCCAAACAATACTGTTGAGGGGCCTCAGTGTGAGTTAGTTTCACCATTACCAAAAGTAAGAATTGAAATTGCTGATACAGGTTCAGGAATATCTGAGTCTGATCAAGAGAAGATATTTGATCGTTTTTATAGAGTAGAGAATGCAGTGCATACTGAGCAAGGAACTGGTTTAGGTTTATCTATAGTACGTGGAATAATTGAAAAACATGGTGGAGAAATTCGTATGGCTAGTGAATTAGGAGTAGGAACAACCTTCTGGTTTGATTTAGCCTTAGCACAATCTGATAAAGATGAATTATTAACAAAAGCTATTAATAATAAAGATCCTTTTAAAGTCTCTGAAATAAGCGAAATTATTTAATTATTATCTAACCCTTTAAAAACATTTGGAACATTTTGATCAGGTACAACTCTATGAGGGGCACCACTAAATATTTGCTCAAAATTAGAAAAAGAATCTTTTATTTCTGGCCCTTTATTCGTAATGATAAATTCTCTTATACGTTTATCATGCCATGATCCCCGCATTTTAAAAACATTTAAAGCTCTAGCCATCTCACCTTTTATTTCTACATATTGGAGCAATAAAATTGTATCAGTAATTGTTGAAATGTGAGAATCAGTTATAGAGTGGCTTCCCATAAATTCTTCAGCAGTATTAGTAAAAAAGCCTGCTATCTCCTCTTGTTTTGTATAACCTGTAACTGCTATAACAAACTGTCGAAATGCATTCAAACTTACACCTCTAGCTAATGCAGAGAGAGAATCAATTGCCATTCTTTTTGGTTTAAATTGATTAATTTGAGTTTTGATGATTTGCAAGTGGTCTTCTAAACCTGTTGATTCGGGATATGCACAAATAATTTTTAATAGTCCATCACTTTCCATCTTTTCAAAATCTATTCCCCAACTAGTTGCATTTCTAAGCAGTTGAGCCCTAGATTCTTCATATGCAAAAAGTATTGCTCTTTCGTTGTTGTCATAAGCATCTTCAACAAATTTTGATACAAGCATTGTCTTACCTGTACCAGTAGCTCCTGTGGCAAGGATGATGGAATCTTGGAAATATCCTCCACCACACATTTCATCAAGATCTTTAACTCCAGAGCTAATCCTAATATTTGAGGATCTCTGCGTTAATCTCATGGCTCCAAGAGCAAACACACTTATACCATCCATTCCCATAGTAAATGGATATTCACCTTTCATATGCACAGTACCTCTTAACTTCAAAACTTCTAGAGTTCTTCTTCTTTTCTCTGACTCAAGAACATTTCTTAATAAGACAACATTATCAGATACAAATTCCTCTACTCCATATCTAGCAATTGGACCGTAATCATCAACCCTTTCTGTAGTCATAACTGTTGTCACACCTATTTCCTTTAATCTTGCTATTAGTCTGAAAATTTCTCTTCTAACAACGTATATGGCGTCATACTGTTGAAAGACCGCAGTTATTGAATCTATTGCAACTCTTTTAGCTTTATATTTTCTTATTGCATAACTAATTCTCTCAATAAGACCAGACAAGTCAAAGTTACCCGCAACATCCTGACCATCTGGGTCAGGAGAAGCATCCAAAATAAAAAGTTTATTTTGGTCAATTAATTCTTGTAAATCCCATCCAAAGCTTGCAGCGTTTCTTATTATGTCTAAAGGTGATTCTTCAAATGTAATAAAAATCCCGGGCTCATCAAAATTACAAATTCCATGGTATAAGTATTGTAATGAAAAAACAGTTTTACCAGTTCCTGATGTCCCACTCACCAGAGTACTGCGAGAGACAGGCAACCCACCTCTACAAACATCATCAAATCCTTCTATACCAGTAGGTAATTTTTGCACTTGCATTTTATTTGATTTGGTAAATTTCTTATCTTTCATAGTTTGTTCAAAAAGAAAATTAAATAAAAAATAAATCTCAAATTTATCTTTAATTATAAAAGTTTTCTATATATTATTTATATCCACTATATTCAGTTTCAGATAATTCATCAAAAAGGAGATCTAAACCGATTAAAACTTTCTCTCTATCAGAAAGATCACCAATTATTCTTCTTACTGGTGGAGGTAAAATTTTAGATAAGGTTGGGGTAGCCAAAATCTTATCTTCCTCTGCAAGTTGAGGTTGCTTAAGTACGTCGATAACTTTCAAGGCATATACTCCTTTAAATTCATTTTCTAAAATTTCTCTTAAAGTATTTAAAGCTCTCATTGAATTAGGAGTATTCCCCGCAACATAGAGTTTTAAAATATATGTTTTTCTTGCTGCCATTGTTATTCTCCCTCTAATTGATATAAAAGATTTAAAAAAAACCCTTGACTTATTACACTACAAAATAAGAAAATAAACAAACTATTATGATTGCTTATTTGGCTTAATCAAATTATAAATTTGAGCCTAATAGCATCTTTAAGATATGACTAATTCTAAAAACTCTTCAAACAATTCTTCTAAAAGTACTGAATTATATGCAATAGCAGAAACTTCAGGCCAACAATTTTGGTTCGAAGTTGATAGATACTATGACATAGACAGGTTAAATGCTAAAGAGAAAGATAAGATAACACTAGAAAAAGTTTTACTTTTAAAGGATAAAAACTCGATCACTATTGGTAAACCTTATGTGAAAGATGCAAAAATTGAATTAGAAGTAGTTTCACACAAACGAGATAAAAAAATTATTGTCTATAAGATGCGTCCGAAAAAAAAGACAAGAAGAAAGATGGGGCACAGACAAGAACTTACTAGAGTTATGGTAAAATCTATATCAATAGGTAAAATTGCTTCTAAGTCTTCTTCAAAAAAGGAAACTGTTAAAAAGGAGACCAAACCAAAAACTGAAAAATCTACAAATTAAACATTTCTAATGGCACATAAAAAAGGAACAGGTTCTACAAGAAACGGAAGAGATTCAAATTCCAAAAGATTGGGAGTAAAAGCTTATGGTGGAGAAAAAGTAACCGCTGGATCAATTTTAATTCGCCAAAGGGGTACATCCTTTTTGCCAGGAATCAATGTTGGCAAAGGGAAAGATGACACTCTTTTTGCACTCAAAGAAGGAACCGTCAGTTTCGAAAGCATTAAAAGGAATTTAAGAAATAGAAAAAGAGTTAATATAGTTATTTAATTTTCTTATAAGCTCTTGTAGTTATAAGAATAGGATGAAAAACTTCTAAAAACATTGATTGAAGCTTCTTAAAAAACTTCTCAACAACTTGAATATCGTCGATATGGAATGGATATTCGTTTTTTTCTCCTTTAAAGAAATACCAATTAAATAAAGCAATAGAATTAGAATCCATAAACTCATTAAAAATCTCAAGTTGAGAAGCTGGATCGGCAAGATGTTCCAAAACATCAAGACAAACTATCGTATCAAACTTCGATATTTGTGTATCTTGAATTGTCTTACAAAAAGTAAGTTTTTTTTCGACTCCTAATTCCTTAGCCCTGTATTCAACAAAGTTTCTATTTGTTTCATTAATATCTACAAAAAAAACATGCTCAACTTTTGAAGACATCGCATTAGCCAAGGCATGCGTTCCAATCCCTCCTCCAAAATCTAAAACTAAATCTCTAGAAAATCTCTGCTGAAGTTTTAAAGTATCAGCGATGTAATCCTTACTTGTAATATGCCAAGCAGCTAAATCAGCTACATGTCGATCTCCAACAATCTGAGTATAAAAATCTGAAACATCGCTTAAAGCATCTCCAGGATGTAAATTTGCCAAAGTCATCTGAGCATTTGCAAGGAATCCATCTAAATCACATTCTTTAATAGATAAGTATTCCATTAAATGTGATTTCAAATTAAAAGCATTATCTAAAAACTCTTTTAATATAAAAATATTGTTTTTCAATTTCTTACGTTAAATTTCCAACAGAAAAATCATAGGATAGTAATAAATCTTTCACAAAGTATTCTTAATATAAAAAATGGAAACTAAAGATGGATTCTTAGTAATCAATAAAGATCAAGGATGTACCTCTCATGATTGTGTTAGACAAATAAGGAAATTACTAAATACAAAAAAAGTAGGGCACACTGGAACTCTTGATCCAGAGGTTACAGGAACATTACCAATTGCAATAGGCAGCGCAACAAGATTTATTCAATATCTTCCTCAGGGGAAAACTTATATAGGTCAAATTAAATTAGGTATAAGAACTAACACTGATGATATTCACGGAGAAATAATTAAACAAAAAGGTTGGCCTAAAATCAGTGATGAGAAATTAGATCAATATTTAAATACATTTAGAGGAATAATCAAACAAATTCCGCCAAAAGTATCTAGCGTGCATGTCAATGGTGAGAGAGCTTATAAAAAATCCTTTAATAATGAAAATTTTGAATTAGCACCAAGAGAAGTCAAAATAGACGAACTTATTTTAATAAAATGGGACCAAATAAACGGAATCATAGAAATAAAAATCAAATGTTCTGCGGGCACATATATAAGAGCAATTGCAAGAGATTTGGGTAAGATTCTCAATTCCGAGGGTTGCCTTCTAAAACTAAAAAGAATTTCAGCTTGTGGATTTAATGAACAAAACTCTATAAAAATATCTGATATAGAAAAAGAAAACAATAAAACAAACGCGGTAAATTTTATTATTCCAACAATTTCTGCTCTTAATCACATTTCAACATTTATCTTAAATAAAGAAGAAGATATAAATTTTTGGAAAACTGGAAGAGCAATTAAATTTGATATTAATTACTTTAATGAAAACAAAGCTTTTGATTATAAAAAGCCTATAAAAGTAATAGATAAAAGAAAATTACTACTTGGGATAGGCTTCTTAAATAAAGATCAAACTAATATAAATCCAAAATTAGTCCTTTATGCTAAATGATTTTTATAGGTAATCTTTTCTAAAAGGTTTAATTTGGACACCCCTATAAAAATGCTTTAATATTTTTTCGGCTTTTTGGCCTTTAGACGCCATATATTTTGCACCCCACTGACTCAGTCCTACTCCATGTCCAGATCCCTTTCCAAAAACTATTAAACCTTTTTTTATAGGCAATTTATTATTTAGTTCTTCTTCAAACAATTTAAATCTCACGAAATTACTATTGAGACCTAATCTTTTTCTTAAATCTACCCCAGACATTTTATCAGAACCATACGCTCCAAAAACTTTTACATTTTTTACCCTCCCTGTACTAGTAAAATTCAGAATCTCTATATTTTTTAATCCCCCAATCTTGGGAAATAAATTTGTTAAGTCTTTATTTGAAAATTTTTTTTGCCATCTAAATTTTGGATTTTCTTTATCAAAATCTTTCACACTTGATAAATATGGATATTTATTCTTCCATACATCTTGACTATTTTCTGTCATTCCACCTGAGCTACTATGAAACAAAGCATTAATTAACTTATTTTTATATGTCAAAACCAAAGATCTTGTACTTTTAACGGCTCTGATAGTTTTATAAGTTCTTGACTCTAGGCCATTATAGACTTGATTTCTCTGGGTAGAATCGATATCAAATAGATTATTTCCCTTTTGCTTTAAAGCATAAGTTCTAGACGCAATTGCTTGTGCTTTCAATGCTTCGATAGGCCATTTTGTTGGCATCTCTGAACCCACCACACTAGTTAGGTATTTTTCAATTCCCAAAACATTAACTACCAATATTTCAGAATCAAGTACAAAAAGATTCAATTTACCAGAAAATCTTTTCTGACCTACCCAGATACCTCTTCCATCAGTAGATCTAACTTGAAATTGTTGATTACTTTTTAAATCATATATTTTTTGTTTATTCTTATCAAAATATAAAACTTTTCTATTTTTCTCATTTTTCAAAGTTAAACCTTTTATTTTTTTATTTGAGAAAATCTTTCCTTCTATTGTTAAAGGAATTGATTTATCTGATCTAATCCTTATGTTATTCTTTTTTGATATCAAAACTCTAATTATTGGTTCTCTAGACGCAAAAACAGTTTCACTCTGAAAAAAACAAAAAAACAAAATACTAATCAGACAACAATTTCTATATTTTTTTTTTAATTTAAGTATCACTTTGTTTAAAAAACAAATTGTTAATTTGCCTTAGTCTGACTAAAAGTCTAGATTTAATCCAGATATCAAAATAAAAATATCTTAATAAGTGAATATAACCTTCTTAGGAACCAGTTCGGGAGTACCTTCCTTAAAAAGAAATGTTTCTTCCTTAGCTCTTAAATTATCCCAATCTTCAGAAGTTTGGCTTTTTGACTGTGGAGAGGGAACACAGCATCAAATAATGAAAAGCAATATCAAATCTTCGCAAATCAAAAAAATATTTATTACACATATGCATGGAGACCATATTTATGGTTTGCCTGGCCTCTTGGCTACCTTAGGTTTATCAGGTAATAGTAAGGGTATTGAAATTTATGGTCCTTCAGAACTTCAATGTTTTATAAACTCTGCGCTTAGTAGTAGTTTTTGCAAATTGTCGTTTCCATTGCATTTTGTGGAAGTTGAAAATTTTGCATCAGAAAATAAAATTTTATTTGAAAACAACAAAATAAAAGTAAATTGCGCCTGCCTTAAACATAAAATACCCGCTTATGGTTATAGAGTTAGCGAAAAAGACAAGCCAGGCATATTTGATATCAAAAAAGCAGAGTCTTTGAAAATAGCACCCGGACCAATCTATTCAGAATTACAACAAGGTAAAAAAGTCGTATTAGCTGATGGGAGGACATTTGATGGGAAAGAATTCTGCGGACCTCCCCGTGAGGGTGAAAGTTTTGTTTATTGCACAGATACTGTCTTTAGCGAATCAGCTGTATCATTATCAAAAAATGCCAATTTACTCGTACATGAATCTACATTTTCCCAAGAGGATGAGAACATGGCCTATGAAAAATTACATTCCACAACTATCATGGCTGCGAAAACAGCATTATTATCAAATGCAAAAAAATTAATTATTACTCATTTTAGTCCAAGGTACCATAGTAAAAATTCAATCACCACGGGCGATTTGCTGAAAGAAGCGCAAAAAGTTTTTCCCAACACTCACCTTGCAAAAGATTTTCTAACTGCAGAAATTAAATAAACTGCAACAGTTCGTGAGCAGGAGGGTTTTAAATGACCAACCCATGAAATAATAGTCATAGGTTTATCTATTTGATGTCGATCGAAATGGTTACTTTTTTTTCGTTCCTAAACAAGTCTCTTAAAAGACTTTTAATTTTTCTTCCATTGTTTTTTGGTTTGTTACTCAATCCAATTTCTGCTAACGCGCTCTATCCTAGTGATCCCTCATCGGTAGACGTATTGAAAGGTGACCTCCATGGTAAGGATCTTCAAAATACTGAATATGTGAAATATGATTTATCAGGTCAAGATTTAGGTGAATCTAACCTTAAAGGTGCATATATGAGCGTAACAACTGCAAAAAATGCTAGCTTCAAAGGGGCCAACATGAGCAATGTCATAGCATATGCTGTTCGCTTTGATAATGCTGATCTTTCAGATGCGAATCTCACAAATGGTGAGTTAATGAAAAGTATTTTTGATGGTGCAAACATTGATGGAGCAGACTTTAGCGAGGCCAATCTTGATCTTTCTCAAAGAAAAGCATTATGTGAAAGAGCTAGCGGGACTAACTCCAAAACTGGTGTAGATACTTTTGAAAGTCTTGAATGCACAGGTTTAGCAGGTTATATCCCTGCGACACCTAAAGCTTAAGCTTTAAAAATACTAACTAGCTTCAGATGGGAAGATATTGCCAGGCTCTTTTGAGCCTGGTTTTTTGCTGTACCACCATTCTTGTATATCTGCAGACAATTTCTTTGAAAAAAGAGTAATTACTGTTTCAACAGGTTTTGATCCAGGCTCTAGAATCTGAACAGAGTAAGATGGACATTTTCTTGAAGCCATATCTGCTACAAATCTAGATCCTATTCTTCTCCAACTAGGCTCCTTACTTCTCCAAGCAAGCCTTGAACAGGGCCAAGGTAACTCTTCCCTATCATAAAGTCTGCAACATGCTCCAATAACCTTATAACTGTACTGACCTCCATAACTTGATTGAATTCTTCCTGTTTTAAACAATTCGAATTTATTCATTTCGCAAAAAAAAGCCACCTTACTAGAGAGTGGCAGAGAAACAATTAATTTTCAACTTAAATAAGTTAATTTTTTATATTTAATACAATTCTTCCTCGGCATGAGTTGAAATTGTTACATCAGATGTTGGATAAGCTACACATGTGAGCACAAAACCAGCTTCTAATTGATCATCATCCAAGAAACTCTGATCTGATTGATCAACACTTCCTGAAGTAACCTTACCTGCGCATGTTGAGCAAGCTCCTGCTCTGCATGAATAAGGGAGGTCAATGCCCTGCTCCTCCGCAGCATCTAGAATATATTGATCATCAGGCACTTCAATTGTTGAATTGAGACCTTCACTTTCGCTGATGAGTGTAACTTTGTAAGAAGCCATTTAAAAAAAAAATTGTTGGTATATTAATACCTATTTAATACATTTTTAACACTGATTGAGTCAATATGTCAGATTTTGAAGTAAAAAATGACACAATAAAATGTATTCAGGAGTATCAATAAGAAAAACTTATATTTAGGTTTGATTCCCAGATTTTTGCGCCAAAATACAAACCCAATCTTTTCTAGATGATATATCCAACAATTTCAAGTTATTTTCAATTAATATTTGTATAATTTCATCTTTTTGTGAATTAAGAATTCCACTTAAAACGACTTCCCCATTATTTCTCAAACACTTATAAATATTTGGAATCATTTCTTTTATTACTTCAGCAAGAATATTGCATAAAACAAAATCGAATTTTCTGAGTTGATATTTGACAACTACCTCATTAAAAGATCCCAAATATGTGTTTAGGTTATTTAAATTACCGAAATTTAGTTGAAAATTAGAGTTTGTAGAATTTATAGCTAAATAATCATTATCAACTGCACAAACCTCTTTAGCACCTAGTAACATTGCAGCAATGCTCAAAATCCCACTACCACTCCCAATATCTAATACCCTTTTATTAGAAAATAAAATATTCTCTATTTTTTCTAAACATAGATAGGTCGAGGGGTGACTGCCAGTGCCAAAGGCTGCTCCAGGATCAATTTTTATGATTTGTTTATCATTAAATTTTTCATTCAGATTTATCCAACAAGGCAAAATTAGAAAATGATTTCCTACTAATTCAGGCGCCCAATATTTCTTCCAGCTTGTTAACCAATCCTCCTCTTTAATAATACTCCAGTCAAAAAATTGATTCTTAGAGTCATTAATGTTTAGAAGTTTACTAATTATTTTTTCAAAATCACTTCTAGACCTCTTGTCCCATTCATCAATTGGAAGCCATATATTCACTTCCTTTTTATTTTCATTGTTTATCAAATATTCAAATGAAAAACTAAAAATTCCAAGCTCATTTAATTTCCAAATAATAATTTCTTCTGAGTCACTTTCTATCTGAAAGGTTAGTTTATACCAATCTTTAATTTTCATTATATAGCTAAGAGTTTTTATAAAGTAACTGGATTAGCGCTAGTAATTCCCTCTACTTCAATAATGGTGTCAAGCAACTTATTAGGTATTGGATCATCAATACTTAGAACCATAACAGCTTCTCCTCTAACAATTTTGCGGCCAACTTGCATAGAGGCAATATTTACATTGTTGCTACCCAATAGAGACCCCAGCTTGCCAATAATACCAGGCATATCTCTGTGCCTAGTAACCAACATATATCTACTTGGTGATACGTTAACTGGATATTGATCAATACTAATAATTCTTAATTCTCCATCAGCAAAAATGCTTCCTGCTACGCTATGGTCACCATTATCTCCATAAGTAGTTAGCTGAAGCGATCCACTTGCGAATTCAGGTCTTGCCTCATCTTTACTCTCAATCACTGAAATACCTCTAGATTCTGCTTCTAGAGAAGCATTCACATAATTTATCCTATCTCCCAAAGCCTTACTTAGTAGGCCTTTTAAACTAGCTATTATTAGTGGTTTTGAAGGATGTTGAACAAATTCACCTTGAAGCTTTACCTCTAGTTTTTGAATCTGTCCCAGTGAAAGCTGGCTTATAAGCAGTCCCATTGTTTCAGCCAACTGCAAATGAGGTTTTAGACTATCCATAATATCAGGACTCAAACCTGGAATATTAACAGCAGTGCGAGCTGACAGCCCAAGTAAAACGTCTCTAATTTGTTCCGCAACATCAACGGCTACATTTTCTTGCGCTTCCCGAGTAGATGCTCCTAAATGAGGGGTAAGAATAAGATTCTTTTCAACTTTCAGAAGTGGTGAATTAGATTCTAAAGGTTCTTGAGCAAAGACATCTATTGCTGCTCCTCCAATCAGGGATCTATTTAAAGCTTCTGCTAATGCTTCTTCATCAATTAAACCTCCTCGAGCACAATTAATTAATTTAGCGTTACTTTTCATACTTTTAAGCACTTCCATATTTACTAAATTTTCTGTCTCTGGTGTACGAGGCAAATGCAAAGTCACATAATCAGATTCTTGGAATAAGTCCTCTAGTTCAAAGAGTTTAACTTTTATTTGTTGAGCTCTTTCATTTGAAACAAAAGGATCATATCCGTAAACTTCCATTCCTAATGCATTAGCAACTTTCGCTACATGAGCACCAATTCTCCCTAAACCTAAGACTCCTAATTTTTTCTTATAAAGCTCATTCCCAACAAATTTCTTTCTCTCCCAGTTACCTAACAAAGTACTACTATTAGCTATGGGAATATGTCTTGATAAGGCCAACATCATAGCTATGGTGTGTTCTGCAGCAGCTATAGTGTTTCCTCCTGGAGAATTAACAACAAGGACTCCCTTTTGTGTAGCAGCCTTAACATCTACATTATCAACTCCTACTCCTGCTCTTCCAATAATTCTCAGTTTTTTTGAAGAGTTAATAATTTCTTCAGTAACTTGAGTGCCAGATCGAATCATTAGGGCATCATATTCATTGATAATTGAAGCCAATTCAGCGTTTGAAATCCCTATCCTCTGATCAACCTGAGCAACTTGTGAAAGTATATCGATTCCTGATTGATCAATTGGATCTGTAATGAGAACTTTTGTCATTTAAGAGTGGTTCTTTAATCTTTTACTTTAACTTAATCTATAGTGTATGTATCTTATTTTATTAATTTGAATAAAACACAAACATTTGAGGATTGAAATTTGACTAAAAGTATTGTGATATTTGAAGACATTGACAAATGTATCCAGCTATTTAATGTCTTAAAAGAAAAATCAGTAGTGCTCTCTGAAGCTATTTTGATCCCACCAATAAGTGAAAAAATATCATCAGATGAAACCGAATTGCTAAATGCAAAAGTAAATATTTTATTTAAATCTCAAAAATTTGAAGATGTAAGAATCTTAAATCCAAAACTTGATAGAAAGATCAGACAAAAAGATATGAGTAGATGGCTAATGCCATTTGGTTTTATAGCTGGAATAGCTTTTTCTAACATGACAAATTTATCTACTTTCAGCTTTCTTGGTTTAAATAACATCGGTGAATCCTTAATAGGAGGTCTTTTGGGAATGGGTTCAGGATATTTAGGAAGCGTAGTTTCTTCTGCAAGTATCAACATTAATAGAAATAAAGAGTTGAGATCAATTATCAACTTAAATAAAGAAGGTAAATGGCTTGTTCTGCTTGAAAATCAAATTGGGACTGAATTACCTTGGGCTTTAATTAAACAATCAGAAGCAAAAGATATATTTTTTTTAGAAAGGTAAATGATTGACTTAAAAGAAATCTTAATAAATTCAAACTACAAAAAAGAAACTGAGGAATTAATAAAAACTGCTCAATTAGCTCACAAACATTGGGAGACTTACTGGACTCGATTTTTTTCGACCTATGTTTGCGAAGAGATTTTAAAAGATTTTAAAAATTTAAATGATTTCAAATTTTTTGTTTATGGAGGATTCTCCTCTTCTCAAAGATCTAGAATAGCTTGCTTTAGAGCAGATAATATACCTAAAGAGGATGCTCTAATAAGAAATTTCCCAGCACAAGGAATACAAGTTAATGGTAATTTTTTATTTGATAATGCTACACAAGAAGACTTCAGAACCCTCTTAATTAAAAATACATTAACTGAAGAAAACAAAGTTGGAGATATATGGACTATTGGCAATAGAGGTGCCCAAGGGATAATTGATAATTTAGATATTGAGCATCTAAATGAAAATTTTTTTTATTTAAGAGACGTAAAAGTAAAAATTAATATACTGGGTTTAGATGAATTACAAATACCTACTGGAAGATCAAGAAAACTTATTAACACAGTAGAAGCTTCAACAAGATTAGATGCTATAGCTTCAGCAGGTTTTAGGATATCACGAACCAAAATTATTGAAAGGATAGAAAATGGAATGCTTATATTAAATGGGAACAAAGTTAATAAGCCAACTATTAATCTTAAAATTGGCGACAAAATACAACTTGAAAACAAAGGATTTATCGAAATTCTGAATTTAGAAATCACAAAAAGAGAAAGATGGAAAGTTAAATTACTTAGAAAATGAAACTCAACCTGCTATTTTCTTATAAGGGGTATTAAAAAATCCTCAATTAGGGCGATTAGCTCAGTGGTAGAGCACTACCTCGACACGGTAGTGGCCACTGGTTCGAATCCAGTATCGCCCATCAAATTTTTGACAAGCTTGGTTATTTCCACAGAAAATAATTTCATTTTTTAGATTATTAAAAAAGATGAAACTTAATCAAATAATTAATCTTCATAAGGGTCTCACTGCATTTGTAGTTTTAGGACTCATGATATTTTATGATAATTTTACAATCGCTCCTTTTGTTTACTTAGCTCTGCATGGAACTTATGGACTACTTTGGCTACTAAAAGAAAAAATATTTCCTGACCCTTATTTTAAAGAAAAAGTTAATTTTTTAACTTCAGTTACTGGTTTTATTTTCCTTGGAAGTTACTGGGTAGCTCCGTATATTCTTATCTCATCTCAGAAGTCTGTTCCAAATATCGTTATAGCTGCATCTATATCAATAAATATAATTGGTGTATTTTTACACTTTGCTAGTGATTCTCAAAAATATTTTTCTCTGAAACTAAAAAAAGATTTAATTAAAGAAGGATTTTTCAAGAATGTAAGGAATACAAATTATCTAGGAGAAATACTAATTTATCTATCATTCGCCATCATTTCTCTAAGCATCATCCCAATTGCAATTCTTGCAATATTTTTCTTTGTAGTTTTTCTGCCAAGAATGTATAAAAAAGATAAATCTCTCACAAAATATACTTCATTTGAAGAGTACAAGACAAAAACTGGTCTTCTTCTACCTAAATTAAATGATTGAAAACAACTTACCAAGTTGGAGACAAGAT
>QCPG01000001.1 GCA_003212615.1 Prochlorococcus sp. AG-436-E22 | reverse complement strand
ATCATAATCTTGAGAACGTCCTTCTGTTATTTCTATAAGCTTATTTTTTAATTTATTCATTATCGGTCTTTCAGCATTTAATTCAGTTGATTCAATTTTTTTAATTGGTGTAATTTTTGCCGCTGTACCAGTTAGAAAAACTTCATCTGCTATTAATAATTCTGTTTTATCAACAGGTCTTTCAATTACATTTATTCCATATGATTTTGCTAATTCGATTACGCTAGCTCTAGTAATCCCCTCAAGGATATCTTGATCAACCCCAGGAGTTATTAAGTCTCCATTTCTTACAATAAATAAATTCATACCACTTGCTTCGCTTACCTTACCACTTGAATTTAATAGTAAGGCTTCATCAAAGCCCGATAAACTAGCCTCTGTTTTAGCTAATGAACTAGTAATATAAGCTCCACTTATTTTCCCTCGCAGTGGGAGAGATCTATCTTCTTGCCTAGTCCAGCTACTCATTCTACAAGAAACACCATCTGGGGATAGATAATCTCCTAGTTCAATACAATAAATAAAGAAATCTGTTTCAATATTGTGTAACCTTGGAGCTATACCTAAATCGCTTGTATATACAAATGGTCTTATATAAATAGGGTTTTTTGGCTTATTTCTTTTTATAACTTCTTCTAAGGCTTGAAAAATATATTCTTCAGAAATATCAGTTAAGAGTAATTTTGCACTTTGAGATAATCTTTTAATGTGTTTATCAGTTCTAAACAAAAGGAATTCTTCTTTATTCGAAGGGTTAGGTATCGCTCTCATACCTCCAAAGGCCGCAGTACCATAATGTAGTGCATGAGTAGCTATTGATATTTTTGCTTCTTTAAATGGAATACATTTACCTTCGAACCAGGCGTATGGAAGAAATTCATGCATATTCAATTTATTTAATTAAGGTAAACTTGTTTTATCCTACTTACGTATTCTAAACCCTATTTATATATAAAAATGCACCGGATATTAAATATAGCAGGAAATGAAAAGAATAAGGATGATTTAATAGAGCAACCAGTTGCAGATTTTATTTTTATAACAAGTGTCAAAGCTGATTTAAATCTCTTATCGAACTTATTGTTAGAAAAAGAATTTGCTTCATTAAAAAATAATATTAGGGCTTTAGAAATATCTCATTTAAATTCCTCAGCTCAAGTAGATAATTATCTATTAAAAACTATTAATTATGCAAAAGTTGTCGTACTAAGATTATTCGGAGATAAAGGTACATGGAACTATGGAATTGAACAACTTTTAAATTGGCAAGCAGTTGATAAAAAAAGGAAGTTAGTAATCCTATCAGGTACCCTTGATCAGGAAGTTTCCTTATGTGAAATAAGTAGTATAGATAAAAATGTTGCATTAAATATTTCTAAATTACTAAGATCTGGAGGACTTGACAATTATAGAAAATTCCTTAATTGTTTAAATTATCTAAAAATAGATGAAACATTAATTCCTGATGAGTTTTTGAAGATTTCTTTTTATGCAGATCCTTATTTGTATGATTGGAAAATTGAAAAAGGAGAAAAGATAGGAATAATATCCTATAAAGCACTTTTTTTGGCTAATGAAATTGAAGTTAACGATAAACTTAACTTGCAGTTAAGAAAATGCGGACTATCCCCTAAAACATTCTTTATTTCAACTTTAAAAGATCATATTATTCAAAAGAAATTAATAGAAATTTTTAAAAAAGAAGATATTAAAATTATAATTACCACAACATCATTTTCTTCATCTCAAATCAAAAATAATGATTTAATTGAAAATTCAACAAATATTTTTAATTCTCTTAATATCCCAATTTTACAGCTTCTTTCTTCTAATAAATCAAAAAAAAATTGGTTAAATTCATCAATTGGAATGAATTCATCTGATTTATTGATGCAAATAATTATTCCCGAATTTGATGGAAGAATTACTACCTGTCCTTCTGCATTTAAAGAAATAATATCAAAAAAAAATACACTTTACAGTGAAATAACTAGTTACAAAGCTGATCAAGTAGGGATTGAATGGATTTCTAAATTTGCAACAAATTATGTGAAACTTCAGAAACTTAATAATTTTGATAAAAGAATTTGTTTAGTAATAAGTAATTATCCAGTAAAGAACGGAAGAATCGGTAATGGAGTTGGTCTAAATACACCATCTTCAATAATAAATATTCTTAATTGGTTAAAAGAAGAAGGTTATGACCTTGGATCTTGTAATTATCCTCAAGATTCTTCGGAATTAATGTCAATGCTTATAAAAACTAGAACTAATGATATTGAATCTCAAAATAATGAACCATTAGATTACTTACAACTTAGTGAATATTTAAAATATTGGAATTATTTAGAACCTGATCCCAAAAATATTATTATTAATCGTTGGGGTAACCCATCTGAAGCCATAGATCTAGATAATGATGGGTTCTCAATAAATGGTCTTAGATTTGGAAAAATAACATTATTGATTCAACCTCAACGAGGTTATGACGCTTACACTGATAGAGATATTCATTCTCCCGATCTTCCACCTCCCCATAGATATTTAGCACAATATTTTTGGATTGAAAAAGTTTTTAATGCAAATGCTATTTGCCATATTGGTAAACATGGGACTGTTGAATGGTTACCTGGCAAATCCATAGGTCTCAGCAATAAATGTTTTCCAAATATTATTTGTCCAGCAATACCAAACATATATCCCTTTATCGTAAATGATCCTGGAGAAGGATCCCAAGCTAAAAGAAGAACTGCTGCCACAATTATTGATCATTTAACCCCTCCTTTGGATAGGTCAGAATTATATGGAAAATATTCAATATTAGAAAATTATTTAGACGAATATTTCGAAGCAAAATTATTAAATTCTAATAGGATTCAAATAATAGAAAAATCCATTTTTGAATTAATTAAAAAAGATTTTAGCGAAATTAATTTAAAGAATAAAAATAATCAAATAGAAGAAATTGATTCCTTTCTTTGCAAAATTAAAGAATCTCAAATTAGAACAGGTTTGCATGTATTTGGTAATAGGCATAATGATATTAATGAAATAAATTTATTCTTGTGTATTGCTAGAGTACCAAATGCCAACCGAATTGGTGTTGTGCAATATATAGCGAAAAATTTAAAATTAGATTTGAATCCTTGGACAAATAAATATGATCAAAAGTTAACTGAAAAGGATAAAAAAATATTATTAAGGTTTTCAAACAAAAAAATCTTAAATCTTAGAATGGCTATTGAGTTTTTGGAACAACAAGCAAAATATATTATATATTTGTTTTTTTACAAAAAGAAAACCAACATAAAATATTTAGACAAATATAAAAATCAGAAAATAATAGACTATTTCTTTAATGATAAAAAACATAATAAATATTTTTTATTATTAAAAAATGAGATCCTAAATCCAATAATTAATTCTTCATATAATGAAAAATTATCATTTATTAATTCATTAAATGGCAAATATATAAAAAGTGGTCCATCCGGAGCTCCTACTAGAGGTAAAACTGAAGCTTTACCCACTGGTAAAAATTTCTTTTCAGTTGATGCAAGAGGGCTACCAACTGAATCAGCATGGAGTGTTGGTTGTAAATCCGCGTCTCAAATAATTGATTTATACAAACAAGACAATGGAGAAGATTTAAGAAAAATAGCAATATCTGTATGGGCAACATCCACCATGCGAAATGGAGGGGAAGACATTTGTCAAATACTATATTTGTTAGGCTTACAACCGGTTTGGGATGGACCCTCAAGAAGAGTAATTGATTTAGAAATTATCCCTTTATCTGTTCTCGATAGGCCAAGGGTAGATGTTACATTAAGGATTTCGGGAATGTTTAGAGATGCATTTCCCCAGTTAGTTCAATTAACTTCTAAAGCAATAAATCTTATTTCTAATCTTAATGAGAATGATGAATTTAACCCACTTGCTGGAGCATTAAAGGATGGTGATCCAATTAATCGTATATTTGGTTCAGCGCCAGGTTCATATGGAGCTGGTCTACAAGAACTAATTTCATATTCTAATTGGCAAAATATTGATGATTTTGGAGAATCTTTTCTTAATTGGAGTAAGTGGATTTACAGAGATAATCTTGAACCTATAGAGGACAAAAAATCATTGGAAAATGCTCTTAAAAATGTGCAGTTAGTTGTTCATAATCAAGATAATAAGGAACATGATATTTTAGATTCTGATGACTATTATCAGTTTCAGGGTGGTTTATCTTCAGCAGTAAAAAAATTGAGCGGTAAATTACCTGAAATGTATCATGGTGATTTATCTAAATTTGGATTATCTAAAATTTCAAAACTACAAGATGAAATTAATAAAGTAGTTATATCAAGAATACTTAATCCTAAATGGATAAATGGAATGAAGGATAATGGTTATAAAGGAGCGTTTGAATTTTCAGCGACACTAGATTACTTATATGCTTTTGATGCTTCTACTGAAGTAGTGTCAGATTGGTGTTATGAGGAAGTTTATAAATCATGGTTATGTGATAGGGATCTTAGGAATTTCTTTCTAGAAAATAATCCATGGGCTTTAAGAGATATTGCACAAAGATTTCTTGAAATTGTAAATAGAAAAATGTGGAATAATTGTTCTTCTGATGTCATTGAAAATTTAAAGAACATAATTATTAATACTGATTCAATAATTGAAAAAAACGAATTCTGAATTATCTTCCTAATAGTGAAAGTCCATGACTATCTGTTCCACATGTTTTTAGCATTGCATATTTATCTGCTAATTTATTAATTTCTGAACATACAAATAAACTAGGATTCCATATTTCATTAAGTTCATAATCGTACCAAACCTCTATTCCATCAATACCTTGTATTTTGGCCTCTGGAATTAATTTATAAAAGGGAATCCTGTACCTCGCTGGATGTGCCAGGAATGATAAACCACCAGCTAAATTTATTGCTTTAATAACTGATTTAATATTTAAATCATTACCTATTGGAGATTCTCCAAGGATGTAGGGATTTAGGTATCTACTTTTAATATCTATTCCCAATCCAATTACATGTACTAAACATCCTAGAATCAAACAATTAATTTCTATTCCGGAAATTAATGTAAAAGAATCTTTAGGATAATTTTTGAGTATATTATTTTTTTTTATATATTCATGAGCTTTAATTGTATGATGATCGGTGATTGATAAAAATTTCAAGTTATTTTTATAAGCTTGTTCTAAAAGTTCATGCGGTTCTAGACTTCCATCACTAAATTTTGTATGACAGTGAAAATTAATATTTTTAGGACAACTATCTTTATTAATATTGGAAGTTAATTGTATTAAGTCTTCCCTATTCATTACTTAATGAATTCTCATTTTTCTTTCTAATCTTTGCATATAATTGTATTGAAGCCAACATGAAAATAACAAGTCCAACTACACTCCATGTAGCAACACTGGTTGGAAAATTATTTTTAAAAATAACTAAAAGTATAATTATAAATAATAATAAAGTAGGCAATTCATTTAATAATCTTAGTTTTTTTGCTGAGATGGTTGAGGTACCATTTTGTAATGAATACATTATTTTATAACAACAAGAATGATAAATTACTAATCCCAAAACAAAAGAAATTTTAATTTGCAACCACTTCTCACTTAACCAACTAGGCTGCATAATAACCATACATATAGCCATACTTAAAGCTAATATCATCCCAGGAGTTGTGATTATATTTGCCAGCCTTTTTTCCATCAAGGTGTATTGTTTATTAAAGGCAATTTTTAATGCATTATCCATATTTTTAGATTCTTCATGATATATAAAAAGTCTTACTAAATAAAAAAGTCCCGAGAACCAAACTATTACACCAATAATGTGCAGTGATTTAAACCAGAGATATGCTTCAGCTGTCAAATTACTAGATTAATTTCTAAATATATATTTTTAATATAGTTATATTTAACATTATCAAGAAATCTATTTTTCAAAAATTAATTATTATTTATAACTCGTGAAAATATTCATATATATAATTTACTGAATTTTTTCCAAGTCCTTTAACTTTTGATAAATCCTCTTTAGTAGCTATTCTTATTGCATCTATTGATTTAAAATGCTCAAGCAATTCTCTTATTCTTGAAGGACCTAATCCACTGATTTGGGACAATTGTGATCTATTCATTCTCTTAGATCTTTTGTCTCTATGAAAAGATAATGCAAATCTATGAGCTTCATCTCTTATTCTTCTTAATAGAAGTACTCCTTTTTGATTTTCATCAGTATCAAGAGACTTTGTAAAGCCTGGAATAAATATTTCTTCATTTTTTTTTGCCAATGAACATATAGTAACTTCTTCCTCAAGATTTAATTCTTTTAATGCTTTAATAGCAGCATTTAACTGCCCTTTACCCCCGTCAATCATTATTAAATCAGGCCAATCTGATAGAAGTTCATTGTCTAATTTGCTATTCGTTTTATCATTTAATATTGAAAAATTACCTCCGCTTTTTTTAAATCTTGACCATTTCCTAAACCTTCTATGTATTACTTCATATATCGAGGCAAAATCATCACTATGTCCTATAAAAACGTTTGGATCTTTAATTTTATATTTCCTATAATGTTGTTTAGAAGGAATTCCATCAATAAATACGACTTGTGATGCTACTGGGTCTGTACCTTGAATATGACTTATATCATAACCCTCAATTCTTTTAGGTTGTTCGCTTAATTCAAGTATTTGGGCAAGATCCTCAATTGATGATTCACTATCTTGTATCCCATTTAATATTCTATCTAATTCTAATTTCGCATTTTTTAAAACCATCTCTACAGTTTCATGTTTTTTATTTCTTTTTGGGATTATGATTTTTACTTTCTTTTTTCTTAGCTCCGTTAACCAATCCTCTATTGTTGTTTGTTTTGGAAGTTTATATTGAATAAGAATTTCTGAGGGTATTTCTAAACCTTCAACATTCATATAATGCTCTTCTAATACCCTTTGTAGAATAAGATTTTCATCTTCATTATTTAATTTTTGACTATAACCAATTCTCCCAATGAGCTTACCAGATCTCATTTGGAAAATTTGTATACTAGCTACATTTTTTTCTGAAACAATTCCAAAGATATCTCTATTAATTGAAGAATCTGGTATTGATATTTTTTGTGATTCAGTTAATAATTTTAAACCTGAAATTTGGTCCCTTATTTTTGCTGCATTCTCATAATCTAAATCATTTGAAAATTGCAGCATTTTTTTTTGTAAAAATATTTCTAAGTCATCATTCCTTCCCTGAAATATCATAGATACTTGTGTCATTATTTTTTTATAATCGTCGGATGATATTACTTCTTGGCAAACACCTGGACATCTTCCTATTGAATAATTCAAGCAAGTTCTATCTTTATAGACAGGCCTTGGCCTTTGTCTAAGTGGAAATATTTTTTTTATGGTAAATAATGTTCTCCTTAATAATCCGACATCTACATAAGGTCCATAATATCTATCTATATTATTTCTATTTCTTCTTCTTCTTGTAATAAATAATCGAGGATATTTTTCACTCCAGGTTATACAAAGATATGGATATTTCTTATCATCCTTTAAAAGAATATTAAAGTATGGTTTGTTTGTTTTTATTAAATTTGACTCTAAGTTTAGTGCCTCATATTCGCTATCTGTGACTATGATTTCTATTTCAGTTATTTGACGAACCATCAAACTTAATCTTGGAGTTAAATCTGAAAAATTATTGAAATAACTACTTACTCTAGTGCGTAGTTTTTTAGATTTACCAATATAAAGTAAATTATTATCTATATCTTTAAAAAGATAGCAACCAGATGACTTTGGGATTTCGGATAATCTTGATTTTAATAACTCCTTATTATTAATTAATTTATATTCAATTTTAAAATTATATATGTTATCTAATGTTTCTATAGTGGAATTACTCATTTATGATGATTAACCTCCATAATTCCAGCCAGTTGAAGATAAATTTAGTGAGTCAACATCATTATTCAAATAAGCAGATTGAACTTCTCCTACAAAAACGGTATGGTCTCCATGAATAACACTTCCAACTACATTACATTCAACTCCACCAACACTATCAACTAAAATAGGCAATCCAAGTTCACCTAAATTAAATTCAACAGATTCAAATCTGCCTCCTAATGCTTTTTGGGGTTTAAAAAAAACAGCTGCTAGATCCTTTTGATCACTTTTTAACACATTTAATGAGAACTTATTAGTGGACTTTATTATTTCATGACTAGAACCCTCTGCTCTAACTGCCATTACGACTAATGGGGGAGTGAAGGAACCTTGCGTCACCCAACTAGCAGTAAATCCATTAACTTCATTTTTATCTTCGTCTCTAACTCCACAAATGAATAATCCGTGAGGTATTTTTCTTAATAAGATTTTTTTTGCTTCTAGATTTAATGTCATAATTGATATATCTAATAAACTTATTTTAACTAAATTTCTCATTCGATCATAATAAATTCATGAAAATTCTTTATCCTGGTACATTTGATCCTTTAACAAACGGGCATGTTGATTTAATAGAAAGGGCTGAAAAAATATTTGGAAATTTAGTAGTTGCTGTTTTAGAAAACACTTCTAAAACACCAACATTTAATATTCAAAGAAGAATTTTACAAATAAAAAATTCTCTTTCTCATTTACCTAATATTGAAGTTATTTCTTATTCAGGACTTACTGTTGATTGTGCAAATGATCTAAAAGCTAATCTTATTTTAAGAGGCTTAAGAGCAATGAGTGATTTTGAGTATGAACTCCAGATTGCTCATACAAATAAATCTCTTAATAATGAAATTGAAACTATATTTTTATCAACCAATACAAATTATAGTTTTCTTAGTAGTTCAGTAGTAAAAGAAGTTGCAAAATTTGGGGGTGAAATTAATCATATGGTACCCCCCTCAGTTGAAAGGGATTTAAAAGAATATTTTAAATAATATTTTTATTAACAAGACTTCAAGTAATAAATATCACGTAATAATTTAAAAGCTTTTTCTTTATCAATATTATTAGAATTTTGGATAATGCTTATAATTATTGGCTTTTCATTTTTATATAAAAAGCCAGATAATGCAAAGACATTTGAAAGAGTTCCAGTTTTGCCAAAAAACTTTCCAGATAATTCACTATTTACAAATCTTTTAGCTAATGTTCCTCTAACTCCCGTAATTGAAAGTGTAGATTGATAAGCTTTAAAATCATTAAAATATCTCATTTTATCTAAAAACAATACAACTAACTTTGTTGTAATTTTATTTTTTCTAGACAATCCACTAGCATCTGCAAAGTATGTATTAGTTAGAGGGAGTCCTTTATTTTCTAACCATTTTTTCAATTTTATATAGTCATTATCGTTCCATGTATTTGAGGCATTTTTAAAGAGAGATTCAGCTGTAAAATTATGGCTTTCAGAATTTATTAGAGTTAATAATGAATAAATTGGAGTTGAATATATTTTATTTATCTCTTTAATATCTTTTAAATAAAATGTTTTTTCTGAATCAAAAAAATCTATATATATTTTTGAATTTGGAAATTTATTTTTTAAATAGTTATTAATAAAATTTTTTAATGCATAAATATCATCATATTTATTGTGATTACTTTCTATCGCAAGAGATGTAATTGGAGATCCATATTCGTAAAGTTTATCAGTATTTGTCCAACCATTAGGCCAATATAATTTTGAATCAATTTCTACAATATTAAAGTTAATAATTTTATTTTCTTTAATATTTGAAATTAATTCGATTATATTTTCATAATTCAGATCTGGATCACCTTGACCGTACAAAAAATAATCGTTTTGATTTTTTTTTAATAAGGAAGTTTTTAAATTACTATTTAATTTATATTTACTTAAAACATAAGCTGATGAGAATAATTTTTGATTAGATGCTGGCAACCTTGGAACTTCATCATTGTAGGAACTTATTATTTGCCCTTTATTATTAATAATTGATACACTAAAAGAATCATCAAGGGTTTGATTCAATAATGCATCATAAGTAGGACAACTTTTCTTTTTAGTAATTATTCCGCGGAAATTAAAATAAATACTATTTAAAATAGTTATTTTCTGATTTACCAGTAAATATCTTATTAAGAAAGGAGATGTTACTAATACAAGAACAATTAAGAAAAATGAATAAATTTTTTTTATCACATTCAATCTATAAATTTACAAAAATAGATTCATTGTCGGGTTTAATTTCAAATTCTTTTTTAAAATAATATTTTTTGTTTTCTTCTTTGAAAAGCAACCAGTTATTAGGATAAATATGCATTAGAGCAGCTTTATTTAAAGGCTGAAGAAAATAAATATTTTTCCAAGTTTTGACAAAGTTTTTACGGCGCTCTCTAATAACACTTCCTATACCAATATTAGCATCTTCAAATTTTGGATTTAATGAATAATGCGTTCCTTGATAATTATCAGACATTGGTTCAAATGAATCGAAATCATATGGCTTAGGTAGTATCGATATTATTGCACTATCAATATTATTTATATTATTTGATTCATTAAATGATTTAAAAGTAAAGATTTTATCTTTGATATCTGGATAGTCTCTTTGAGCCAAAGCCACAGCACCTTGATCTGCAAATGTTATGAAAACATTATTATTTTTAGACAATATCTTGTAGATAGTTATTCCAATTCTGTTAAACTTCAATCCTTCAAAATTAAATTCTATAGTAAATCTTTTATTTGAATCTAATAAACTTGGAATAATTGCATCCTCCATATTCTTAAGAGATTCATTTAAATCTTTTGGTAGTCTGTAATTGGTTTCCATTAAAATTTGTCAATACATATTTGAATAAGTTCTAAAAATTTATCTATTTCTGACTTATTGTTTGTTGAACCTAAAGTAACACGAATATTTGAATATAGTTCATCATCTTTTAAACCAA
This sequence comes from Prochlorococcus sp. AG-436-E22, assembly GCA_003212615.1. GTDB lineage: Bacteria > Cyanobacteriota > Cyanobacteriia > PCC-6307 > Cyanobiaceae > Prochlorococcus_A. Next base: position 72,203 of record QCPG01000001.1, on the reverse strand, counting down.
TATTTTTAAGTGTTGAGCTAGGTTTCCCAGATGAGCTTGAACAAGCACTTCCACTGCTTATGGCTATTCTATTTTCTGACATGAAATTAACAATCTTATAGGCCTTTATAGGCTCAAATAGTTTATTTAATAGTAGAAACGAAATATGATTGGGAAGTCTATGGTTAATACTACCCGTAAACTTTATATGATTATTATCCTTAATTTTTTGAAAAAAATAATTTTTAAGTTTGTTAATATGATCAGAAGAAAATTCAGTTTTGTAACCATATAATTTTATTTTTCCTTTAATATTCTTTAATGATTCATACATCCCAGCAATTAATGGCAAAGCTTGTGTACCTTGTCTAATTGAAAATTCCTGAGTAAGTGATATGTCTTTATTTTTTAAAATTTGTCTAGACTTTTCTTTTGTTAAAAGAATACCGATACCTTTTGGACCTCCAAATTTATGAGCAGATAAACTTAAAAAATCACATTTAAGATCTTTCCAACTGAATATTCCATTGCTTAATATTTGAGTTCCATCTAAATGAAACATTATATTTAATTCTCTACATTTGGAACCTATAAATTGAACAGGTTGTATTGTCCCAATTTCACTTTGTCCCCAAATAATTGATAAAAGCTTAATTTCATTGGTTAAAATTTTATCGATATTAGAAATATTTAAAATTCCATCATTATTTACCTGCCATTCGTAAATATCCCAATTTTGTTTTCTTAGTTTATTAGCACAAATAGTTGTTGCTTGATGTTCGACATTGGAAATAACAACTCTACCATTTTTAAAGTTCTCATAAATATTATTAAATACAATATTTGTTGATTCCGAAGAACCAGATGTAAAAATTATATCCTCTGGATCTGCTTCAAATAAATAAGCAATTTTAGATCTAATTTGTTCAAGATACGTAGAGCATTTTATCCCTAGCTCATATTTAGATGAAGGGTTATGCCAATAATTTCTATAAGTTGAATTTATTATATTTAAAACATTCTCAGATAATGGAGTTGTGGATGCATTATCTAAATAGATAAAATTATTTTCCATTAATTTACTAACATTGATCCTGAGAAAACCTTTTTAGCATTACCGGTCATCATGACTTCACAATCCTCTTTTGACCAATCAATTTTAAGATTACCGCCCGGTAAAGAAACTATGGTTTGTGAATTACAAAGACCTAATTTATAAGCTGCTACATGAATAGCACAGGCACCTGTTCCACAGGCTAAGGTTGGACCTGCGCCTCTTTCCCATACTTTTACTTTGATATTATCTCTATTTAAGATTTGACAAAAATGCACATTAGTTTTTTCTGGAAATAATTGATTTTTTTCAAATATAGGACCAAGCCTGGAAAGAACAATTGACTCTATGTCCTGTACAAAGAATATTAAATGAGGATTTCCCATCCCTACTGCATAACCTATATTATTAAAATTTTTCTCAATAAATTTATGTGAAGGAATTGAATTGATTTTTTTTTCAATGGTTGTTGGAATATTTCGACTTTCTAAAATTGGAACTCCCATTTTTACTGTAATTTCATCATTTATATATTTTGCAATTTTTAAACCTGCTTTAGTCTCAATTTTATACTCTATATTTTTATTATTCATTGAATCATTTACATGGAGATACTCAATTAAACACCTAATTCCGTTTCCACACATTTGTGCTTCAGAACCATCAGAATTAAAGATTATCATTTTTGCATAATTATCTTCATTAGGTTCTTCTATAAAAATCACACCATCTGCTCCAATACCAAATTGCCTGTTGCAAATTTTTTTTATATCAAATATTTTATTTGCCTTGTAATTTTTAAATAAATCATTTCCTCTAGAATCGATGACTATGAAATCATTTCCGTTACCTTGATATTTTTCAAAAGTTATATTTTTCATTTGTAGATAATATATTTTAAATTTTAATTATAAATTATTCCTTTTAACAATCTATTTCTATTTTATACAATGGATATTAAAATAATAATTTAACAAATAAAAATTAAGTGATTTCTCCCGATAAACAATATGAGGCTGATACCAATTTATATAATCCATCTGAAATAGAAAAAAAATGGCAGTCAATATGGACAGAAAACAATTTATACAAAACCGATGAATTAACTGAGAATAGTGATAAATTTTATGCCTTATCAATGTTTCCCTACCCTTCAGGTAATCTTCATATGGGACATGTTAGGAATTATGTTATTACAGACTTAATAGCTCGGTTCCAAAGGTTTAAGGGCAAATCTGTCTTACATCCAATGGGTTGGGACGCTTTTGGTTTGCCTGCTGAGAATGCTGCGATTGAAAGAGGAATTAGTCCAAGTGTGTGGACTAAAAAAAATATTTCTCATATGAAGTCACAATTAATGCTTTTGGGACTATCAGTTGATTGGGATAGGGAATTTGCTACTTGTGATGAAAATTATTATATTTGGACACAATATCTATTTTTAGAGTTATATAAGGCAGGCCTTGTATATCAAAAGGAATCAGAAGTTAATTGGGATCCTATAGATAATACAGTCTTAGCAAATGAACAAGTTGACTCAGAGGGTAAATCCTGGAGATCTGGTGCAGTAGTTGAAAAAAAATTATTAAAGCAGTGGTTTTTAAGGATTACAAATTATGCAGATGAGTTATTGAAGGATTTAGAAAAATTAGATAACTGGCCAGAAAGAGTAAAAACAATGCAAGATAATTGGATTGGAAAGTCAATTGGTACAAATATTAATTTCAATATCAATACCAATCCAGAAAAGAAAATAACTGTATTCACAACAAGGCCAGATACTTTATTTGGAGTTACTTATTTAGCAATTTCGGTTAATCATTCATTAATCAAAAATATTTCTGATAAAGAAACTATACAAAATATAGAAAATCTTAAACAATATTTGAAAAATAATAAAAATAATGAACTTGAAAAAATTGGAATCAAAACTAGCTTAATAGCAATAAATCCAGTTAATTCTGAACCTATTCCTATTTGGGTTGCAAGTTATGTTCTTGATGAATACGGTACAGGAGCTGTTATGGGAGTTCCTGCTCATGATCTAAGGGATTTTGAATTTGCTAAGAAAAATAATATTGATATTAAACAGGTAATAATAAAAGATAAAAGTGAAACAATTAACGAGCTTGATTATGCTTATGTAGAAAATGGATATCTTATTAATTCAAATCAATACGATGGTATATCAAATACTATTGCTAAATTAAAAATTTCAGAGGATGGAGTAAATAATGGATGGGCTGATAATAAGATTCAATATCGTTTAAGAGATTGGTTAATATCTAGACAAAGATATTGGGGATGTCCGATTCCCATCGTTAATTGCAAAAAATGTGGATCTGTTCCTTTAAAGCAATCGGAATTACCTGTTTCCTTACCAAAAGATATAGAAATCTCGGCTAACAAGATTAATGCTTTAGGTGATAATAATAATTGGATAAATACTAAATGTCCAAAATGTGGAATAGCGGCAAGAAAAGAAACTGATACTATGGATACTTTCATGTGTTCATCTTGGTATTTTTTAAGATATCCATCTTCAAAATGTTCAAATAAGCCATTTGAAAAGATTGAAATTAATAAGTGGTTGCCTGTAGATCAATATGTTGGAGGAGTAGAGCATGCAATATTGCATTTGTTATATGCAAGATTTTTCACTAAAGCTTTGCGGGATAATGAACTATTTGAAATTGATGAACCATTTAAAAAGCTATTAACGCAAGGAATGGTTCAGGCCGCAGCCTATAAAAACAATAAAACGGGTAAATATGTTTCTCCTTCCGATATTACTGACTTATCAAATCCTAAAGATCCAATTGACGATACCAAACTCGAAGTTCTTTTTGAGAAGATGTCTAAGTCAAAATATAATGGAATAGACCCTGAATCAGTAATTAAAAAATATGGAGCAGATACAGCAAGAATGTTTATATTATTTAAAGCACCTCCAGAAAAAGATTTGGAATGGGGAGATACAGATGTTGAAGGACAATTTAGATTTTTAAGCAGGATTTGGAAGCTTTATATAAATTGTGCAAAAGATATAAATAGTAAATCTAATTCCCATCCTGATAAAGAAAAAAGTTTAATCAAGTCAATGAATATCGCTATAAAAGAAATTTCAAATGACATATTAAATAACCAATTTAATACTGCGATTTCAGAACTAATGAAGTTTTATAATTCATTATCAAATTCCATTAATGAAGTAAACAATAATTTAAAAATTGATGCTTTAAAAACATTTTGTATTTTGTTGGCTCCATTTGCACCTCATATTGCAGAAGAAATATGGCTTCTTATAGGATTTAAAAAATCTGTGCATTTAGAACAATGGCCTTCATTTAATGCCGAGGCTCTAAAGGAAGATTCATATGAACTAGTAATACAAGTGAATGGAAAAGTTAGAGACAAAGTAAATATTAATAATGATATGAGTGAAGATCAAATTAAAGAATTGACTCTTAAAAGACCTAACATATTAAAATGGACTCAAGATAAGGAAATAAGAAAAATAATTATTGTTAAAGGAAAGATTATGAATATTGTTGTTTAAGAATTTATTTTTTTAATAACTAATGAATTTGGATTTGACCAATCGCCCTTAACTAAATAATTATCATTACCGAAACACATTTCACGGACTATGAAAAATATAGCTTCACTCACTGAATTATCAAATAATGATGTTATGTCTTTTATGGAATATTCTCCACCTTCATCTAATAAATTACTTACTTTTTGTTGATACTCAATAATATTTGCTGCTGCTTTCTTTCCAGCTTCAACTCCAGGTTGATCATATGCATTTATATTTACCAATTCAGCGTAGAAGGATACAGCCCTCTCAAATAAAGCGATTAAGGCACCTAGTGAAAAACAATTTAACTTTTCTAAGGTAATAGTGATACTTTGTCTGTTTTCACTAGAGAGTGCTGATCTGGTTCCTTGCAAAAAACCAGAAAGATATTCTTTAGGATTCTCTTTCCCATCAAAAATATTAGTACATGGAGAATCTAATAATTCAATAAAAATACAAAAGAAATTATCAATTCCATCTCTCAGTTGCTGAACATAAGCATGTTGATCTGTAGATCCTTTATTACCAAAAACGGAAATACCTTGATTAACTACTTCACCATTCCTATTAAATTTCTTTCCTAATGATTCCATTACTAATTGCTGGAGATATTTACTAAATACCTGTAATCTATCTCTATAAGGTAATACGACCATATCTCTCCTTCCAATACCATCCCCAGTTAAATACCATGCGGATGATAATAGTGCTGCTGGATTATTTTTAAAATCACTTACCCGTGTGGCTTCATCCATTAATGATGCACCTCTAATGAATTCAGATATGTTTTCATTAATAAGAGCTAATGGAAGTAATCCCACAGAGCTTGTAATACTAGTTCTTCCACCAACCCAATCTTGCAAATTAAATATTTTTAACCAATTTTCAGAAGTGGCTTTTTTAAATAACTTACTATCTTTCATAGTTATAGCTATAGCATTAGAATTCCATTCAAGAGAATTGTTTTCGCAGTGACTTTTAATAATTTCCATAGCAATTCTAGGTTCAGGCGTACCACCTGATTTGCTAACTACTACAAATAATGTTGTGGATAATTTTTCAGATAAATCTTCTAACTTTTCGCTAATTAAAAAAGGATCAATATTATCGATATAAGAAAAATTTAAGCCTTTAGAGCACTTCTGCAGTGACTCTGTAATAAGTAATGGTCCTAAACCACTTCCACCAATTCCTATCCATAAAACATCAGTATACTGCTGATTATTCTTATTCTTAATATCTCCATTTAAAATTTGTTTTCCAAATTCAGATATTGCATTAATATCTGCGCTAATTTCATCTCCAATTTTTGAAGAGGGTGAAATTGATGGATTTCTAAGCCAATAATGTCCAACTTGTCTATTTTCATCAATATTTGAGATTGCACCATTTTCTAATTCTTTTATCGATGAAAAAACATCTATAAATTTATCCTCTAAAGTTTTTATCTCTTTACTTGTGAAATTAATTTTGCTTATGTCTAACCAAAAATTTAATTTTTTATCAAACCAAAGATAATTACAAAATTTATCCCAAGATTTTAAATCTCCATTCATTTTATATATTTGTTTCTTTTATTATTCAATTATATCTATACTAATAGTACATAGATTTGAATCATTTAAATTTGTTTAAATTATTATCTTCAAATAAATATGTTTTTGAATATAAACAATTAAAATTGAGGGTTTTATTTATTTCATATGAATTTATCATTAGATAAAATAAAAAACTTTGGATAGATCATTTAATTACATAATTTCTCCTGAGATATCTGAATTTAGAAGATTTTCACCAAAATTAAAAATAGGTGTACTTGCTTCTGGGAAAGGAACAAACTTTCAGGAGTTAATTAATCTCTCAGAAAAAGGAGAATTAGATATAGATATAAAAGTTCTCATAACTAACAAAGATGATGCCGGTTGTATAAAAAGAGCTGAAAGTGTAAAAATACCTCACAAAATAATAAGAGGTAAAGACTTTACGCAAAAAGAGCTATTTGAATTAGAAATTGTAAATACTTTAACTAATTATGATGTTGAACTTATTGTAATGGCTGGCTGGATGAAAATTTTCACACCCTTCTTCATAAATAAATTTAAGAATAAAATTATTAATATTCACCCATCATTACTTCCTGCATATAAGGGTGGTTCTGCGATAAAGGACTCTATATTAAACGGTTCAAAAATAACTGGTTGTTCAGTACATTTTGTTGATGAGGAGGTAGATAATGGTTCTTTGATAATGCAAGCTGCATTATCAATTAGAAATGATGATGATATTGAATCACTTACCAAAAGGATACATATACTTGAGCATAAAATTTTACCTCATTCAATCTCTCATGCTGGTTTTTTGATAAGAAGTAATTTTATGGAAAATTATTAGTTAACTCAAGACCTTCATCAATTGAAAATCCACTCATAATATTTAAATTTTGAATTGCTTGCCCAGTCTGTCCTTTTAACAAATTATCAATTACAGATAAAATAATAATTCTTCCATTTCGAATATCAACTTTAACAGAAAGAAAAATTTGGTTTGTATTTTTAACCCATTTTGTTGATGGGAATGTATCTACAGGTAAAACTTTAATATTTTTGAAATTTCTATAATAATTATCCAAAAGAATTCTGCAATCATCAGAAGTTAATCCTGGATCTCTTAATCTCCCATATATAGTCGAATGCATACCCCTTGAAATTGGAACTAAATGAGGAGTAAAAAGCAGTTCAATTTTATTACCAGAAATTAAAGATGCTACTTGCTCGATCTCTGAGGTATGTCTATGTTTTATCAGTCCATATGCTGAAAGACCTTCTCCACATTCTGATAAAAGTAACTTTTGGTTCGCTTCTCGACCACCTCCAGAGGTTCCGCTTTTAGAATCAATTACTATACCTTCATTTTCAATAATTCCTTGCGAAAGATAAGGAGCTAGTGGAATAAGAGCAGATGTTGGATAACATCCTGGACATGCTATTAATCTTCCTTTTGAAATGGCTTCTTTATTTATTTCAGGAAGACCGTAGACTGCCTCTTTACATAAATCATCATCATTCCTTTTATAAATAGCAGCTTCTTTGGAATATACTTGTTCCCATTCGTCTAAGGACTTATATCTGTAATCAGCAGATAAATCAATAACTTTAACTCCTCTATCTAACAATTTCCTTGTATATGTAGAGGAAAGGCCATTTGGTAAACAAAGTAAAGCAACATCAGAATTGTTTGAAATATTATCTACTGAAATTTCTTCTATAAAAGGATCATTATCTAGATAAATAAAAGGGAAATTATCATTCCACTTTGATCCAGATGTTTTATTTCCTCCTAAAAATGAAATTTTATAGTTTTTATTGTTCTTTAAAAGATTTACCGCTTGAATACCGCCGTAACCAGTAGCACCTACTATTGCAACATTCATTTCTTTGAATTGGCAGACTTTGAGATAGGATTATAAAGTGTTGTATTTAAGGTAACTAAAACACTATTTTTCTATATTGATAGGAATAATGAAAGAAACAAGTCCCAATTCAAATAATGGAACAATTTTGGATATAAATGAATCTTTTAAAATTGAATTTGATCCTATTAGCGATGCGTTGGCGGCGATAAGGAATGGTGAATGCATAATTGTGGTAGATGATGAAAGAAGAGAAAATGAAGGAGATTTAATTTGTGCGGCTCAGTTTGCTACTCCTCAGCAAATTAATTTTATGGCTACTGAGGGACGTGGTCTTATATGCCTAGCTATGCAAGGTGAAAAACTTGACTCCTTAGATTTACCATTAATGGTAGACAGAAATACAGATGAAAATCAAACAGCTTTTACTATATCAATTGATGCTGGACCTGAAAATAACGTTTCTACTGGTATTTCGGCTGAAGACAGGGCTAAGACAATTCAAGTTGCTATAAACCCAAATACAAAACCTGAAGATTTAAGGAGGCCAGGACATGTTTTCCCATTAAGAGCTAAAAAAGGTGGAGTTTTAAAAAGGGCAGGTCATACCGAAGCAGCAGTAGATATTGCTTCAATGTCAGGTCTTTATCCCGCTGGAGTGATTTGTGAAATACAAAATCCTGATGGTTCCATGTCAAGACTTCCTCAACTTAAAGAGTATGCAAAACAATGGGGAATGAAATTAATATCAATAGCTGATTTAATAAGTTATCGGTTTCAAACTGAGAGATTTGTATTTAGAAAATCCGATGCTGTTCTTCCAAGTATTTTTGGAAATTTCAAAGCTTATGGATATGTTAATGAACTTGATGGTTCAGAGCACGTTGCATTAGTTAAACAAAAATCATCAAAATTAAGCGAACCTGTACTAGTAAGAATGCATTCAGAGTGCTTAACTGGCGATGCCTTTGGATCATTACGTTGTGATTGTAGACCCCAGTTAGAGGCTGCTTTATCAAGGATAGAAAAGGAGGAAGAGGGAGTTGTTGTTTACTTGAGACAAGAAGGCAGAGGTATTGGTCTAATAAATAAATTAAAAGCTTACAGTTTACAGGATGGTGGATTAGACACTGTAGAAGCTAATGAAAAATTAGGTTTTCCAGCTGATCTCAGAAATTATGGTGTTGGAGCACAGATATTAACTGATCTAGGGATTAAAAATTTAAAATTACTGACAAACAATCCTAGAAAGATTGCTGGATTAGGTGGTTATGGAATAGAAGTTATTGAGAGAGTTCCATTAGTGATTTGTCCAAACGATAATAATGCAGAATATTTGAGTGTAAAAAAAACAAAGTTAGGCCATATGATTGACGAAGATAGTTCTAATTCCAGGAATATCGATCCATTTATATCAATTTTTCTTGACGGAAAATATAAATCTATTGATTTAGTTCCAATTAAAAATAAAGTTAATAAATTTTGTTGTGATCAAGACATAAATATTAAGCTGGAAAGTACCCCAAGATTATTGGCTTTTTGGAATCGACCAAAATTAGTGTGGCGAATTTTGCATGATCATAATAGAACCATTTCCAACATTACTGATGAAGAAATAAAGAAGATAGAATTATTTATTCAGTTTTTATCCAAATATGAGAATAGTTCAAAGATTGGAATAATTGTTTCTAGAAACATTGAACAAGCATTACACCCAAAAAGTAGCATAAAGCTAATCAATACTAAATTTACTATTAATAATGAAATCTTATATTCATCTACAAGAAAATTTAACCTAGATAAAGAGACATTTAGTATTGTTTTTGAAGGCTAAATTACTACTTTAAGGTTGCCTTAATAATTTTTGAACCATTAGTAAGCTTTAGCACTACATCCATATCATCTGTCTTGCCAAAAACAGTATGAACTCCATCGAGATGAGGCTGTGGTTCATAAACTATGAAAAACTGACTACCACCTGTATCCTTTCCTGCATGAGCCATAGAAAGTGAACCTTTTAGATGTTTATTGGAATTAATTTCACATTTAATATTATATCCGGGGCCTCCAGTTCCAGGCATACCAGATGCTCCATCACGAGTATTTGGACATCCACCCTGAGCCATAAATCCTGGAATAACTCTATGAAATGCTAGACCATCATAAAAACCATCACTAATCAAATTCGTAAAGTTTTTAACTGTATTAGGTGCGTCCTCAGAGAAAAATTCAATATTAATGTTCCCAACTTCTGTTTCAAATAATGCAGTTGTCATATTTTATTTGTTTAATAATTTATTGATATTGTAATAGCTAAAGCAACTTTTCAAGGTTTTCCTTAATGGTATTTAAATCAATATTTTTATTGTTATTCTTTTCTTCTTCCCAATCTTCAACTTCTAGGTTTTTCTGGGGTGGTGAAATTAGTAACCTATCTTCGGCTGTTTTAGGAACGAAATTTTTTTCTACTAATTTGCATTCATAATCTAATTTAATGCAGAAATCTTTTATTTCCTCTATGTTGATCATTTCAACTGTTGGCAAAGGGAAATCTTGAGCTTCAAGTAGACCACAATATCTTGTTGCATCGTCCTTATCTTCAAACATAAGAACTATGGTCCTTCCTTTAAGTTCGATTGAATGAATTCCTTCCTTATCTGTTCCTGAATTATATAAAAGAACAAATATGTTCATAATCATCGATTTTTTTCTATTTATATAATATTTGATTAAGAATCAGAAAGTGATAGTTCTTGTAATCTTGTATATAAAGCAATTTCTTCATCATTAATATCTGCAGGTATGACCACCAAAATTTCAACATATTGATCACCTACATTATCTTCATAAGTTAAACCCCTACCTTTCAAACGTAACATTCTTCCGGTAGATGATTTTGGAGGGACTTGAAGTGTGACATTTCCATCAAGGGTAGGAACCTCTACTGCACAACCTAGCAGAGCATCATGAGGAAATAATTCTAATTTATAAAGAACTCTTAATCCATCAATTCTTAGACCACTTTCCGTTTGAACTTTTAACTGTAGATAATGATCTTTTCCTCCTCTTGCTATATTTTCAAGTCTTAATCGCCATCCATCACCAGCAAATGGAGGTGTATCAACTTCAACTACAGTTTCATCTTCAAGCTCTATTAAAATTGAAGCTCCATATAAGGCCTCATCAGGAGTTAATTCAATAATTGTTTCAATATCTTGGTAGAGTTTAACTGGAGGTGGTTCTTCTGGAGAGGTTGCAGGGTATTCATAATTATTAAATTCATCATTACCTATATTTATGGATTCATCCTCAAATGGTTCATTATTGTATTCATCATAATTCTCTGCGTTATATTCATATCCAAATAATGAATTAAGATAAACATGAAAATCAGGAAAACCTGTTTTGAAATTCTTATTTTCGTAATTATCCTCAGAATTTATATCCGAACTAACATTTCTTTTTTTTGGATCACGTAAGTATTCGTAAGCTTCGTTAATTAATTTAAATCTTTCTTCTGCATTAAGATCATTTTTATTTAAATCTGGATGCCATTTTCTAGCTTCTCTTCGAAAGGCCTTTTTAAGTTCTTTATCGTCGAAATCATGGGATAAACCCAAAATTGACAAATAGTCTTTATTAGAGGTAATAGTCATTGTCCCATGGATCATCATCCCTAGAGTTACCATACCTCGAATTTCTATAATTTCTATTCATTTGGTTATCCCATGGGTCATCATCCCAGTATTCATCTGAAAAAAGTTCATCCTTTAATGATCCAAATGTATTTTTAATACCTTGTAATGGATTATTATCAGTTTTCCTTTCTGCTGCAAATTTTCTGTTTAAACCAAATAATGCTTCTTGGAGAGCACTTACAGAAATTTCTAATTCTTGAGGATCATCATCATCTATGTATTCTTCTACATCTTGAATGGCTAATTCAACAGCTCGTTGTTGTCTTTCAGCTCCATAAGGACCAAATTCTAAAGAAGCATCTCTCAGCCTTCTCTCTGCTTGCGCAATAAGAGTTAAAGCACTATTTTTTCTATCAATAACTGATCTCCTCTTTCTATCTTCATTAGCTTTTGATTTAGCTTCTTCAATTATCGAATTAATTTCTTGTTCATTTAAATTAGAGCCTCCAGAAATTGTAACTGCTTGCTTTCTTCCAGTTGTTCTATCAGTTGCACTAACTTCTAAAAGACCATTAGCATCAATATCAAATGCTACCTGAACTTGTGGGATTCCTCTAGGTGCTGGAGGTATTCCTGACAACCTAAATTTACCAAGTGATTTGTTTTCAGATGCTAATGGCCTTTCACCTTGCCTTACTTGAACAACAACTGAAGATTGATTAGCTTCTGATGTACTAAAAACATCAGATTGTCTAACTGGTATAGGTGTATTACGTGGAATAAGTACCTTCATAAGTCCACCAATAGTTTCTAAACCTAAAGATAAGGGTGTAACATCATTTAAAAGTAAATCTTGTAAATGACCACTAATTATTCCTGATTGAATTGCAGCACCAACTGCAACTACTTCATCTGGATTAACAGATTGACAGGGATCATTAGGAACAAGAGTCTTGACTAATTGTTGAACCATTGGGATTCTTGTGCTGCCTCCGACAAGAACCACCTCATCAATATCTTTTGCGTTCCATCCAGAGTCATCTAAAGCTATTTGAACAGGCTCTAATAATCTGTCTAATAGATCTTGAGATAATGATTCAAACTTTTTTCTATCAATGGTCTCTTCAATATGTAATGGTCCCTCTTTACTTGTGGTTATAAAAGGTAATGATATTTTTGTTTTTAGCAATCCTGATAATTCACATTTAGCTTTTTCAGCAGCTTCAGTTAATCTCTGCAATGCTTGTCTATCCCTTCTTAGATCAATATCATGTTTAGCAAGAAATTTTTCAGCAAGCCAATCTACTATTTTTGAGTCAAAATTGTTTCCTCCCAGTTGGGTATCTCCACAAGTTGCTTTAACATCAAATACACCATTAGAAATTTTTAATAATGAAACATCAAATGTGCCTCCCCCTAAATCAAAAACCAAAACATTATTAGAGGAGCTTTTTTCAAAACCATAAGCTAAAGCAGCTGCAGTGGGTTCATTCAGGATTCTATCTACTTTGATACCAGCTAATATTGCAGAATCTTTTGTAGCTTGCCTTTGTGATTCATTAAAATAAGCAGGGACTGTAATAACAGCAGAGTCAACAGTATCTCCAAGATATGTTTCAGCATCATTAATTAATTTTCTAATCAATGAGCTCACTAACTCTTCAGGGGCATACTCTCTTTCAGTATTTGGACTAAGAACCCTAACACTTCCACTATTATTTGCTTTGACATTATACGGAACAGATATACTCGTTTCATCTAGTTCATCCCAGTCGCTACCAATGAATCTTTTTAAGTTATAAAATGTATTCTTTGGATTTAAAACAAGTTGTCTTCTTGCTTGGTCACCTATTACTATTTCTTTGTCTTTTGTAAATCCTACTATTGAAGGTGTTGTTCTAGATCCTTCAGAATTAGCAATTACAATTGGCCGACCAGCTTCTATAACTCCTACAACAGAGTTAGTAGTACCTAAATCAATTCCAACTATTTGCCCCATGATTTTAGATCGCTAAATTAAAGCAAAATTTACTAATAATTTAATTGATTTTTATCTTAAGATATTTACATATAATAGTAAAAATCAAATATTTTCAACTTATTTTAAATAAATAAGGTTATTTATAACTTTTCTAATTGTTTACTATTTATTTTAAATTATCATATATACAAAATTGTTGATGTAATTAACCAAAATAAACTAATATAAAACGGAGAGAGAGGGATTCGAACCCTCGATAAAGTTGCCCCTATACAGCATTTCCAGTGCTGCGCCTTCAACCACTCGGCCACCTCTCCAAACAATACCACTTTAACCCTTTATCAACCAATTTTTGAGGAAAGTTATTTGAACAAGACTTTCACAGTCACGATTAAAAATAAAGAAACAGGTAAGATCTACCAAGAGCTGGTTAATAGTGATGAGTATATTCTTAAGGAATTTGAAAAGAAAGGTTTTAAGCTGCCATTTTCATGTAGAAATGGTTGCTGTACAAGTTGTGCAGTTAAAATAATATCTGGATCGTTGCAACAACCTGAAGCCATGGGGGTATCTCAAGCACTAAAGAAGAAAGGCTATGCACTTCTTTGTGTCGCTAAAGCCACTGGAGATCTCGAGGTGGAAACAACTTACGAAGATGAAGTTTATGATTTACAATTTGGACAGTATTTTGGAAGGGGGAATACAAGAGTTGCTCCACCTTGGGAATTTGAGGAAGATTAATCATCATGTTCAAACTAATTGAAATAGATAAACTTTCGAATCAAATAAACTTATCCAGGTTGTATGAAATCGCCAAAAACTCAGCTCAAATTGGTAATGAAATTCTAAAAATTAATTACAATAAAATTCAAAAAATATCATCAAAAGGTAGGAAAGGTGATCTTGTAACCAATGTAGATTTAGAAGTTGAAAATAAAATAAAAGAATATTTATTAGAAGAGACACCAAACATATCTATCAATGCAGAGGAATCGGGGAAATTAAATAAATCCTCCGATTTGACATGGTGTATAGACCCATTAGACGGTACAACAAATTATTCCCATGGTTATCCTTTTTTTGGAACTTCTATTGCTCTTGTATATAAAAACAAGCCAATCATAGGGGCTATATCAGTACCTTATTTAAATGAACTATATTCAGCTTGTATTGGTTTAGGATCATTCTGCAATAATAGTGAACTTAAAGTATCGAGTCCTCGTAATCTTTCTGATAGTTTACTTGTAACTGGTTTTTCCTATGACAGATTTGAGACAGAGGATAATAATTATGCTGAATTTTGTTATTTAACACATAAAACTAGAGGAGTTAGAAGAGGAGGAGCTGCCGCAGTTGATCTAGCATTTGTTGCTGCAGGTAAAGTAGATGGATACTGGGAAAGAGGATTAGAGGTATGGGACCTAGCTGCCGGTGCTATTATTGTTAAAGAGGCTGGAGGAATTATTTCTGATTATCCAGCAGGCGAATTTAATTTAAATTCTGGAAGAATTCTTGCATGCTCTCCCAGCCTTGAGAATGAATTAAAAAATGAACTAGATAAAGTTTCTCCATTTAAAGAAAATCTCTATAGCTAAAAATTTTAAATATTAAAATGACAGATATAAAAGAAATTAAATTAGTAGATGTAAAGAATAACTCTAATATCATAAATAATTTAAATAGTATTTATAAACTATGGGGCTATGAAGAAGTATCACCTTCATTTATTAACACTTTAGAAACTATAAAAGGACGCGGTGTTATTGATGAAAATCAAGTGGTGGGAATAGTTAGTAATAATTCATTATGTCTAAGGCCAGAAATGACAACATCTATAGTCAAATTGTCATCTACTAGATTAATTAATAAGAAAAGACCTATAAGATTATTCACCAATGGAATGGTCTTTGATAAGAAACAAAATAATAAAAATTCATTTAAGTTGCAAGAGAAACTGCAGAGTGGGATTGAATTAATTGGATATGATACAAAATACCCAGAAATTGAAGTTATTAATATATTATTTGATGCAATAGATAATATTAATTTGCAGGATGGTTGTAATTTATTTCTACTAGTTAGTACAACAAAAATAATGGACTTGATCTTAAATAAATATAAGAATAATAATTTTGAAGAAATTAAGAAAAGTCTGGTTAATTTTGACCAAGATAATTTATCTAAATTAGGAATTGATGAAGACGATAAATATATACTTAAAGATCTCTTATTCACAAGAGGAGAACCAATTGAAATATTAAAAAAATTGAAAAGTATATACGGTACTAGTAAAACTTTAGATGATTTAAATTTTTTATTTGAAACATTATCAAAAATATCAAATAAATATGGTGTTAAATTACAACTTGATCCAACGTTTCAACCTCACTTGAATTTATATGAAGGAATAGTATTCCAACTAATAGGGGATAATGGTAAAAATAAAACCGTGATAGCAAAAGGCGGAAGATATGATGAATTAGTAAGATTCCTTAGTCCTAATGAGAAAATCTTAAATGGGATTGGATTTACAATTTCAATAGATATTTTAAGAACTTTAATTAAGGAAGAAAAGACAGATAAAAAAAAGATTTTGTTAATATTTAAAGAGTCATATTTGTTAGAAAAAGGTATGAATGAACAAAAAGAACAACAGAAAAGAGGAAATATTGCTGTCTTATATTTAAATCCATGTGAAGACTTGGCTAAAGCCAATCAAATAATGATAGAAAATAATTGTACTGAGATTTTGTGGGTTAAATAAAACATTTTAAAAATTGATTTAAGTTATTAATTTATTTTTGTACGGACAATACTCCTAATTAAACTTGATTAACTAGTTTTAAGGAAATAGGATTTAAATGTTTAATTTTTTTTTTAATGGAAAAAGGCGAAATTCGTATTAATACTGAAAATATATTCCCAATTATCAAAAAGGCGGTATATTCTGACCATGAAATATTTTTAAGAGAACTTGTTAGTAACGGTGTTGATGCAATAAGTAAACGAAGAATGGCCTCTATGGCAGGAGAATGCGAAGATACTGAGGAAGCTCAAGTAAAAATATCTATTGACCGTGAGAAAAATACCCTAACTATTTCTGATAATGGAATTGGAATGAATGATGAAGAAATTAAGAAGTATATAAACCAAGTAGCCTTCTCAAGTGCAGAAGAATTCCTAACAAAATACAAAAAAGATAATGATGAATTTATAGGTCACTTTGGACTTGGTTTTTATTCAAGTTTCATGGTTGCAGATAGAGTAGATATTTTAACTAAATCAGCGATTGGGGAATCAAAAGCTTTCAAATGGTCTTGTGATGGATCGCCAAATTTCACGTTAGAGGAATCAGGAAGAGAAACAATTGGTACAGATGTGATACTTCATTTGCTAGAAGAAGAAAAAGAGTTTATTGAGCCTGAAAGGATTAAATCATTAATTAAAAAATATTGTGATTTTATGCAAATAGATGTCTTATTAGAAGGTGAGACAATTAATAAGAAAAATCCTCCTTGGAGAAAACAACCTAATGAATTAAATGATGAAGATTATATTGAGTTATATAAATACCTTTACCCTTTTCAGGGAGATCCACTGTTATGGATTCATCTAAATACAGATTATCCATATGACATACAAGGGATATTGTATTTTCCTAAGTTGTCTGGTAGAGCTGATTGGGAAAAGGGAGAAATTAAACTATTTTGCAATCAAGTTTTCGTAAGCGATTCAATTAAAGAGATAGTACCAAAATACCTTTTACCTCTTAGAGGAGTTATTGATTCTACAGACATACCGTTAAATGTCAGTAGAAGTGCCTTGCAAACAGATAGAAAAGTAAGGTCAATATCATCATTTATCTCAAAAAAAATTGCAAATAAATTGAAGGATTTGATAAAAAATTCTTCAGAGTTTTATGCAGAAATTTGGGATTCCATCTCCGCTTTTATTAAAATTGGTGCTATCGAAGATGAAAAATTTGCTGATTTAGTTGATAACAGTATAATTTTCGAAACAATCATCAATTCAGACAAAGACGTAACTAAGGATATTGAAAACAAATCCCTTATCAAATCCAATGATAAGTATTTCACAACTCTCGCAAATTACAAAGAACGAAACAAGATAACAGATTCTAAAAAGATAATTTACTGTTCAGATTTAATTGCTCAGTCAAGTGCATTAAATATCTGTTTATCTGATAACAAAGAAGTTATTAAATCAGATCCCTTAATAGATGCACAATTTCTCCCATGGTTAGAAAGTAAAAACGAAGATTATCAATTCCAAAGAGTTGATTCAGAAATCAATGAGCTAGATGATAAGGAATCAAAAGAAATTGTAGATAAGGATGGTAAATCAAATACAGAAAATCTTAGAGATACCATAGTTAAGGCACTTAACAATGAAAAGGTAACAGTTAAAGTTCAGTCACTTTCAAGCAAAGGAGCTCCCCCTGCAATGATCTTGCTTCCAGAGCAAATGAGAAGAATTAATGATATGGGTGCTTACATGGAACAAAAGATGCCTGGCTTACCCGAATATCATGTTCTATTAATTAATAAAGAACATCCACTTATTGTTGGCCTCAATAAACTTACAGGAAATAAAATAATTGTTGATAAAAAAGATCCTGTTGAAAATCCATTGGCATCTAAAATCGCCAATCACGTTTATGATATGGCAAAACTATCGGTTGGTGGATTAGATCAAGAACAGATAATTAATTTACAAAACAATAATGCTGAATTAATTTCAGAATTGCTTAGTTCAACAACATAAGTCGTGTGTTAAAATTTTTAAAGATATAAACTCAAAAAAACATGTCAAGAGTTTGCGAACTGACTGGTGCTAAAGCTAATAACGGGATGGCTGTAAGCCACTCACATATTCGTACAAAAAAATTACAACAAGTTAACCTACAAAAAAGAAGACTTTGGTGGGAAGAAGGAAAAAAATGGGTAAATATAAAAATTAGTACCAAAGCTCTAAAATCTATACAAAAAATAGGTCTAGATAAATTTGCTAAATCAAATGGAGTTGATTTAAAAAAATTCTAAATTTGATGAGAAATTTAGTTAAAAGTATATTAATATCATTTTTTCTTTTATTTAATTGTAATTCAGCATTAGCTTTTGACTTTGCTCCTGAAGTTGGTGATTTAGCTCCAAATTTTCAGCTGGAAGGTTTTAATAAAAACATAAAAACAAAAAAAATTTGGGAACTAAATGATTTTCAAGGTAAGTGGCTTGTTATGTATTTTTATCCAAAGGATTTTACTGCAGGTTGTACTCTTGAAGCCAAAGGCTTTTCAGAATTAAAAAAAGATTTTTCAAAATATAATGCAGAAATTGTTGGTATTAGTGCTGATAATAAAGATTCTCATGAAGGTTTTTGCAGTGATAAAAACATAAACTATACTTTACTATCTGATCCGGAAGGTATTATTAGTGATAAATATGGTTCCTGGATTCCGCCATTCTCAGATAGAAATACTTTTTTGATTTCTCCATATGGAAAAATATCTTATAGATGGATTAGTGTTTTACCTATAAATCATGCTAATGAAGTTCTCAAAGTATTAATGAAAAAAATATAAGTTTTGCACGAATTATCATTTGGAACTTGGTTAATACATATCTCATCAGTCGTTGAGTGGATATATGCAATATTTATAATAAAAAAAATAAGTAATTTTGAAAAATATAAATGTTTTTTTTGGTTAAGCCTAGCTATGATTCCTAATTTAGTGAGTGCCATGTGTGCAATTACTTGGCACATATACGACAATCAAGAAGCTTTATATGGTTTAGTTACTCTACAAGGAATCATGACTTTTATAGGTAACTCAACATTAGCTTTAGCAACTATTGTTATATACAAAACATCATTGAATTATGAATAATTTTTTCTTAAGATTTTTAGAAAAATTAGAGACTTTTGACAATAACGTATTATTTGCTGCTTCAATTATTCCATATTCAATATTTTTGTTTTACTTATACAAAATCAAATCTGTCAATAGATTTGTAAAAACAGGCTATTCCTTGACAATTTTCTTTGTATTTATAACTATAATATTATCTATTTTGTCACTAACTTATTATCATCAAACGCTAGTTGAAGTTGACTTTCTACATGGTTCAGCTGAGTTTTTCTTAACCTTAGCCGATTTTGTAATATTATTAGGATTCATAAAAATGTTAAATAATTTAGAAGTAAACAACTCTTAAGACCTTTTACAATTTTGTGTTTTTTGGGTAAAAGTATTAGACAATATATAAAAATAACGTAATTTTATGCTTACTACATTATTTGCAGCTGCAGATCCAGCAACATTTTCTTGGTCTCCAAAATGTGCCATGATAATGATTACATGTAATGGTATTGCTTATGCAATAGCTAGAGCAAATATTCAAAAACCTAATGATGGTTTTGAAATACCTAATTCAAAATTCTATGGTGGTTTAAGTCACGCATCAGTTGTTGGAGCTAACTGCCTAGGCCACATATTCGGTATAGGTGCCATCCTTGGATTAGCATCAAGGGGTGTTTTATAGAGTTTAATTACAGTAATTTTTAATTATTTAATTTAAATTTCTCAATTATTTTATCTGCCATCTGATCAGGCATAAGACCTAACTTTTCTTTACTCTGATCAGGTGATGCATGATCAACTAAAACATCAGGTATACCAATCCTGTAAACAGGAATATTTATTTCATTATCGTTAAACAATTCAACGATAGCCGAACCAAATCCACCAATTAAGGTTCCTTCTTCCATCGTTACTACTTTTTGAATCTTACTTGCTAAAGGGATAATAAGATTTTTATCTAGAGGTTTTACAAATCTTGCATTTACAATACATGCATTAATGTTCATACCTTTTAGGATCTCTGATGTTTCAATAGCTGAAGCGACCATTGAACCATAAGCAATAATTAAAATATCATTTCCCTCTTCTAGTATTTCAGCTTCACCAATATTCAAAGGTTCCCAACCCTCATCCATTACAGCTACGCCTAATCCAGAACCTCTAGGTATTCTTAAGGCTGTAGGTCCTTTATGGTTAATTGATGTTATTAACATTCTCTGTAATTCAGATTCATCTTTTGGAGCCATTAAGACAAAATTTGGAATGGATCTCATATAACTGATATCATACTGCCCCTGGTGAGTAGGACCGTCAGCTCCAACTATTCCAGCTCTATCGAGGACGAAAGATACAGGTAAATTTTGAATCCCAACATCATGAATTAATTGATCGAAAGCACGTTGAAGGAAAGTACTATAAATAGCTACGACAGGTTTAAGACCATCACACGACATGCCAGCTGCAAGAGTAACAGCATGCTGCTCAGCGATTCCTACATCGACATATTGATCAGGGATATTTTTTTGCAATATATCTAAACCAGTACCTGTAGCCATTGCTGCAGTAATACCAATTACTTTGCTATCTTGTTCACATATTTTTAATAAAGTTTGACCAAAAATTTTGCTGTAGCTAACAGGCTTTGGTTTCTTTGATGGAATAGATTTCCCAGTCGTCAGATCAAATGCAGACTGTGCATGGTACCCAACTTGATCAGCTTCTGCATAAGGGTATCCTTTACCTTTAGTTGTAACAACATGAACAAGTACAGGTTTTTTAAGTCGATGAGCAGCATTAAATGTATTAATTAAATTTTCAATATCATGACCATCAATAGGACCCATATATGTAAATCCAAGTTCTTCAAAAACAGCTCCAACTTTAGGCACAGCTAATCTTCTAACGCTTCCTTTAATATTTTTTAGTTCTTCTGGAATATCTTTACCAATTAAAGGAATATTTTTAACACTTTCTTGTACACTATCGGAAAGAAATTGTAATGGGGGGCTAAGTCTTACCTTATTTAAATAAGAAGAAAGTGCTCCAACCGGAGGGGATATGGACATATCATTATCGTTTAATACTACAACCAAGGGAGTGTTTGGTAAGTGACCTGCATGATTTATAGCTTCTAAAGCCATTCCTCCTGTTAATGCTCCATCTCCAATAACAGCGACACATTTGTAATTTTCACCTTTTCTATCTCTTGCTATTGCCATTCCTAAAGCAGCAGAAATAGATGTGCTTGCGTGACCTGCACCAAAATGGTCAAATTTACTTTCACTTCTTTTAAGATATCCGGCTACTCCATTTTGTTGTCTAAGAGAATCAAATTGACTGAAACGACCTGTTATTAATTTATGAGGATAACCTTGATGTCCAACATCCCAAACAACCTTGTCGAAATCAAGATCAAGAGTTTGATACAAAGCCAAAGTTAACTCAACTACACCTAATCCAGGGCCAAGATGGCCTCCACTAGTTGATACTACTTGAAGATGTCTTTCTCTTATTTGACAAGCAATCTCCTCTAACTGTGAAACTGTTAAGCCATGTAGTTGATTTGGGTGACTTAACTCACTTAAAAGCATTACATAAAAAATGGTATCTATATAATCTAAAACGCCGAGGTGCAAAATGAGTAATTTTTTTGAAATAGATCATGTAATGTTTTATTAGATTAATAATTAATGCTAAAAATATATATATGAATGATTATTTTGAAAAAATACTTCAGGCTGAAGTCTATGAAGTAGCAAAGAAAACACCCCTTGAAAAGGCTCATAATTTAAGTAATACGCTTAAAAATGAAGTTTTTCTAAAAAGAGAGGATCTTCAAGATGTATTTTCATTCAAAATAAGAGGCGCATATAACAAAATGAGTAAGCTGACTAAATCTCAGCTTGCTCAGGGGGTAATTACATCAAGTGCGGGTAACCATGCTCAAGGAGTAGCACTTAGTGCTCTCAAGTTAAATTGCCAAGCAACTATATTAATGCCAATTACGACACCTCTTGTAAAAGTTAAAGCAGTAAAAAATTTAAAAGCAAAAGTCATATTATTTGGAGATAATTATGATGAAACTTATAGAGAAGCAATAAGGATTAGTAAAGAAAGAAACTTGTGTTTTATTCATCCCTTTGATGATCCAGATGTTATAGCAGGACAAGGAACTATAGCTATTGAACTTGAACAGCAATTGAAAGATAAACCTTATGCAATTTATATTGCTGTTGGTGGTGGTGGATTAATAGCAGGAATATCTTTATACATTAAAAATATATGGCCTGAAGTAAAAATAATTGGTGTAGAGCCTGAAGACGCAGATGCTATGACAAAATCCTTGAAAGAATCAAAAATTGTGGAATTATCTTCGGTGGGTCAATTTGCAGATGGCGTGGCAGTTAAAAAAGTTGGTAATAATACATTTGATATAGGAAAAAAATATATTGATAAGATGATTAGGGTTAACACAGATGAAATATGTGCTGCAATAAAAGATGTTTTTGAAGATACTAGATCGATACTAGAGCCAGCAGGAGCATTATCAATTGCTGGGATGAAAAAAGATATTTTGATTTCGAATCATTCAAATAAAAGAATGGTAGCAATTGCATGTGGTGCAAATATGAACTTTGAGAGGCTTAGATTTGTGGCAGAAAGAGCGGAACTTGGAGAATGTAAAGAGGTAATGATGGCTGTTGAAATTCCTGAACGTGCTGGTAGTTTAATTGATTTTTGTAGGTTACTTAATAATAGAAATTTAACTGAATTTAGCTATAGAATGTCTAATTCTATTAATGCGCAGATCTTTGTGGGAGTAGAAGTTTATGGATTAATTGATAAAAAAAATCTTTTAGATGAATTTAGAAATTCGCAGTACCCTTTCATTGATATAAGTGATGATGAATTATCTAAAAACCATCTTAGACATATGGTAGGTGGAAGATTACCAAAGAATTTTAAAGAAATGCATCATAGAAATTTTGTTGAGTTATTATACAGATTCGAATTCCCTGAAAGACCTGGAGCTTTAATAAATTTCTTAAATAATATGAAATCTAATTGGTCAATAAGTGTATTTCACTATCGGAATTATGGTGCTGATGTAGGAAAAATTGTTATTGGAGTTTTAATTGATAAAAATGAAATTTTAGAGTGGAATAAATTTGTAAGAATTCTCGGCTATAAGTTCTGGGATGAAACTCAAAACGATACATATAAATTATTCCTAGGTGCATCAGATTAAATTTAAGGTAAATTAGGAAAGATTTCGGTAATAAAAATTAATCAATCTGATCTGAATACCACGCCTATATCTGATATAGAACTAGTTACTAAACTTGAAGCTGTACTATATTTGAAAGGCAGACCTATAACAAAAAAGGATCTCTCGGAAATCACTAATTCTGATATCAATTCTATTAATGATGCTATTAAACAATTAATAAATAAGTACTCTAATCCAAACTCAGCAGTTGTTTTAAATGAAGTAAATAATAGTTTTTGTCTCGAACTAAAATCCAGTCTTAATGATTTTGTAGAGGATTTACTGCCTTCTGAGTTGAAAACATCAGAATTAAGAACATTAGCAACTATCGCTATTAAAAAAAAGATATTGCAATCTGATCTTATACTTCTTAGAGGCTCAGGAGCATATGATCATATTAAAGAATTATTAGAAAAGAAATTCATTTTAAAACGAAAGCAAAAAGATGGTAGATCATATTGGTTATCATTATCCGATAAGTTTTTTCAAACGTTTGCTGTGAGTAATGAATATCTTTCTCAAATAGGCAGCAACAAAAAGTAAATGTTAGAGTAGCTTAAATACAATTTAAAAAAATGGTTGTTGGTGAAATTTTTACTGTTTTAGCTTATACAGCACAATTATTTTCCTATCTATTATTAATAAGAGTTTTACTTACATGGTTCCCAGGAGTTGATTGGAATAATGGAGTTTTAAGCGCACTATCTTCAATAACAGATCCTTATCTAAATATTTTTAGAGGTATTATCCCTCCAATTGGTGGATTTGACATCTCATCACTTTTAGCTTTTTTTCTTTTAAATTTTATTATGAATGCTTTATTTGGTGTGGCAAGAAATTTTTACAGTATAGGCTACTAATATTTCATCTTTCATCTCCAGATCCGCTTATATTCCCTTTAGCAGCTCTTAATTTTAATTTTTCAAGGTTTTGTAATGCAACATCTTCTAAATTGAAATTCAATTCTGTACAAAGATTAGATATATACCACAAAACATCTCCTAACTCTTTTTTAATACCTAATTTTGATTCGTTATCGAATATTCCATTTTTATCTCTTATAACCTTTTTTACTTTTTCTGCTACCTCACCAGCCTCTCCAACTAAACCAAGAGTTGGATAAATATTATTAGAGCCTAAATTTGGATATTGTGCAGTTTCTCTTGCTTTTTTCTGATAAGTTTTAAAATCCATGACTTAATTAACTCACTTTGGGTATGTTAAATTTATTTATATCTAGCAATATTATTTATATATGTCGAATATTGATTTAAAAAGAAGAACAAAAATTGTAGCTACTATTGGTCCTGCAACTCAATCTGAAGAGATAATTACACAATTAATTAAAGCTGGAGTAACAACATTCAGATTAAATTTCTCTCATGGAGATCATAAAGATCATGCAGAGAGAATTAAAACTATTAGGGAGGTATCAAAAAAGTTAGATATTGATATTGGTATTCTGCAAGATCTTCAAGGACCTAAAATCAGATTAGGAAGATTCAAAGATGGTCCAGTTAAAGTAAAAAAAGGGGATAAATTTATCCTAACCTCTAATGAAGTCCAATGTACAAATACTATTGCGAATGTAACCTACGACAAACTTTCTCAAGAAGTTAGTGAAGGGAAAAGAATACTATTAGATGATGGTAAAATTGAAATGATTGTAGAAAAAGTAGATATAAAATCTAATCTTTTAGAATGTTTGGTAACTGTAGGAGGGGTTCTTTCAAATAATAAAGGTGTAAATTTCCCAGATGTTCAATTATCAGTAAAAGCATTAACAGAAAAAGATAAAGAGGATTTAAAATTCGGATTATCTCAAGGAGTTGATTGGATAGCTTTAAGTTTTGTAAGAAATCCATCCGATATAAACGAAATAAAAGATTTAATCAACAAAAATGGTCATTCCACTCCCGTAGTTGCAAAAATAGAAAAGTTTGAAGCGATAGATCAAATTGATACTGTATTACCTTTATGTGATGGGGTTATGGTCGCAAGAGGTGATTTAGGAGTGGAAATGCCCGCTGAAGAAGTACCACTTTTACAGAAGGAATTAATAAGAAAAGCTAATTCATTAGGTATACCAATAATTACCGCGACTCAAATGCTTGATTCCATGGCTTCAAATCCAAGACCAACTAGGGCTGAAGTTAGCGATGTTGCTAATGCAATACTGGATGGAACTGATGCAGTAATGCTTTCAAACGAAACTGCCGTTGGTGATTATCCTGTAGAGGCAGTACAAACTATGGCAACTATAGCAAGACGAATAGAAAGGGATTATCCGCTAAAAGCTATAGAGAGTCACTTACCAAGTACAATTCCAAATGCTATTAGTGCAGCTGTAAGTAATATAGCCAGACAACTAGATGCAGGAGCCATAATTCCTTTAACAAAATCAGGTTCTACTGCTAGAAACGTAAGTAAATTTAGGCCACCAACTCCTATATTGGCTACTACTACAGAGAGGAGTGTAGCAAGAAGATTGCAACTGGTTTGGGGAGTTACTCCGATAGTGGTAAAAAATGATGAAAGAACAGCAAAAACATTTAGTTTAGCTATGCAAATTGCTCAGGAAATGGAGATACTAAATCAAGGAGATTTAGTGGTCCAAACTGCAGGTACACTAACTGGTATAAGTGGTTCTACAGATTTAATAAAAGTCGGTATAGTAAGGAAAATTGTTTCAAGAGGGATTTCAATAGGTGAAATCGGAGTTACAGGTAAAGCAAGAATAATAAACACAAACCTTGATTTATCGTTAATTTGTCCAGGGGAAATTTTATTTGTACCTAAAGAATTATTAGAAAATGTCCCATTGAGCAAAAATATTGCAGGAATTGTTACAGACCAAAATGTAGATGATGTTTATACATTATTTAATAAGAAAAACAAGAAGATTTCTACTATCTGTAATTTAGAAAATATTGATGATCATCAAATTATTAATGGTGACCTTGTAACTTTACAGCTTAATGAAGGGGTAATTTATATGGGACAAATTGAAGATGAAGAAGAATCAATAGATAAATATAAATATGTCTAGGAATATCTCAATAAAAGAAGCCTTAGGGATGGCCACCAAAACTTTAGTATCGAACAAATTGAGGTCTTCGTTGACAATGCTTGGGATTATCATAGGAAATGCCTCCGTAATTACACTCGTTGGCCTTGGTAGAGGTGCTCAAACATTAGCAAAAAACCAATTAAGTAATTTAGGTGCAAATGTTTTATTTATTGTTCCTGGCAATAATGACACTAGAAGAAGAGGTATTTCATTTCCGAAAACCCTCGTTTTAGAAGATGCATTAGCTATTAGTAATCAAGTACCTACTGTTAAAAAAGTTGCTCCTCAAATCTCTGCAAACGAAATAGTTCAATCAAATTCTAAGAGCCTTAATATTTCTATTGCAGGAGTTACTCCTGAATTCTTAGACGTTAGAAGTTTTGAAGTAGATAAGGGGAGATTTTTATCCCAAAGCGATCTTAACAGTTCGAGAAGTTATGTGGTTATAGGTCCTGATCTAAATGATGAATTTTTCAAAAACAAATCTTCACCGCTAGGGGAAAAAATCAGAATAAAAGATCATACTTATGAAATAATAGGTATTTTAAAACCCAAAGGGGCAGTATTTGGAAGTAATCAAGACAAAAATGCTTATATACCATTGACTACTATGGTTAATAGGATTACAGGGAAGGATCCTACATATGGTGTAAGTTTAAGCTTCATAAGTGTAGAAGCTAAAAATAAAAATGCAACTAGTGCAGCTAAATTTCAAATTACTAACTTATTAAGGCAAAGACATAAAATAATAAGAGATGATGATTTTGCGGTTAGATCACAAGAAGATGCATTAAATATAGTAACTAACATAACAGGTGGACTGACATTCCTCTTAGCAGGTATTGGAGCAGTATCTTTAGTAGTTGGAGGAATAGGAATTATGAATATTATGCTTGTTTCTGTTAGCGAAAGGACAGAAGAGATAGGGCTTAGAAAAGCAATAGGGGCTAAACAATCGGATATATTAATTCAATTTTTAATTGAGGCATTGATTTTATCTACAATTGGGGGATTAATAGGAACAACAACCGGATTATCTGGTGTTTTCCTTTTATCTCTAATTACACCGCTACCTGCATCTGTAGGAATTACAACAACTCTTTCAACTATGATCATTTCAGGATCAATAGGTTTAATCTTTGGCGTTTTACCTGCAAAAAGAGCTTCAAAGTTAGATCCGATTGTAGCATTAAGAAGTTTATAAATAGAATTTATAATCATGCTCAATTTTTATAAATTAATTGAGATAATTGTGAGTCTCCAATCATTAATAATATCAACAATGATTCCTGTTTATATCCCGCTGCAATTTATTGATAAATCAAGTAATAACATTGAGATACCAATCACATGGCAAATTCCAACTGTTATTTTATTAACCCTTATATTTAATAGAAAAGTAGTTCTTCGAGCATTCACTATTTATATTATTTTAGGCTTATTTATATCTCCAGTTTTTCATCAAGGTGGTTCAATAGGATATTTGCTTACTCCAAATTTTGGTTATTTATTAGGAACATATCCATTAATCATAATAATTGATAATTTAAATAAAAAAAACAAAATAAATATTGGCAACTTTTTAATACATGGTTGTTTAGCAATATTTGCTATGCATTTAACCGGGATAGTTTTTAACTTTATACAAATAATATATTACAATCAATTTAATTTGTTTTTATACAATCTAGGAAAATACTCTGTAGGTAAAATTGGATATCATTTAATAATGCTTTCTCCACTTTTATTACTTATTAAACCTATAGAAAGTTTAAAACGTAGCAAATAATGATTATTAAAATACAAACAAAATTATATTTTTTATCTTTAAGTATTTTTATTGTTCTAATAGATCAATTTACGAAATATTTAATGTTTTATAATAATAAATTATTTATCAATAAAGATTTTCTTTTATTCAAATTAGACTTTGTAAAAAATTACGGTGCAGCATTTAACATATTTAGTGGTAGTAGAATATTTTTATCTTTGATAAGTATTTTTTTTTCAATATTACTTATTTATTTAATATTCAGGAAAAATACTTTAAACTCATTCGATCTATATTCTTATAGCTTTATTCTTGGGGGGACTATTGGTAATGGTATAGATAGGGTATATAAAGGTTTTGTGGTTGATTTTATTAATTTAAATATTATAAATTTTCCAGTATTTAACATTGCTGATATATCTATTAATATTGGTTTCATTTTTTTACTGTATAACATTTTTAAAAATAATCGATAAAATGGATTACTGGAAATTAAAGTATATAAAGTATCTGGTATTAATATTATTTCTATATATTTTATTTTCGATATTTCAAAGAATAGTAAATATTTATACCCTCTTATTTTTAATAATAATTCTGTATATATTTTACAAGCTTGATAAAAAATTATTTAAAAAAGTAGTTTATAAAGTTATATATAAAAATAAAAAAAATACACTTTCATTCAAAAATACATATGGTGCTGCCAAGATGAGTTTGGAAGGAGTCGAGAATATTAATAAAAAAATTAACGATAAAGTAAAAGTTGAATTGTTAAATTACCAAAAAAATAAACTAGAGTCACAATTAAAAACAGGAGATTATAAAGTTACTCTTTTTGGAGCAGGTTCCTCAGGAAAAACATCTATAGCAAGATCTTTATTGAAAAATATTGTCGGACAAACCTCAGCAAAAATAGGTACAACAAAGCAAATTAATAGCTATAAAATTCGAATTCCAATCTTAAAAAGAAACATTAATATAGTAGATACTCCGGGTTTATTCGAACCATCTAAATTAGGAGAAGAAAGAGAAAAAGAAACTATTATACAAGCATCAAATTCTGACTTAGTTCTTTTTGTGTTAGATCAGGACATCAATAAATATGAAAACTATTTAATTAAAGAATTATTAAAATTAAGAAAAAAAATAATAATAGTTCTAAATAAATGTGATTTGAGGTCTAGAGATGAAAATAACCTTATCAAAGAAAATATAATTTCTATAACTTCCGATAGAAAAAATAAAATTTCAGTTGTTCAAACAATTGCAGTAACTCAGAAATCTCCCTATATAAATTCAGATGCTTTAAATTTAGTTCCAGAGGTAGGAAGTTTATTTAGAGAAATAATTGAAACGCTCGATAATAATGGTGAAGAGTTATTGGCAGATAATATTCTTTTTCGCTCAAATAAGTTAGGTATTAAAAGTAAAAATTTCGTGCAAGAACAAAGATATTTAATGTCAAATAAAGTGATTAATAAATATATGTGGATAACAGGAGGAGTAATACTAGTTAATCCACTCCCAGCTTTTGATTTCCTTACTACTAGCTCCGTAAACCTTCAAATGATAATGGAATTATCAAAAATATATGAAATAAAGCTTACAAAAAAAGATGCAAAAGATTTAGCGACTTCATTGCTAAGCGTATTGGCTAAACAAGGAATACTAAAAGGGGGTCTCGCCATTCTTTCTCCTGCTTTAGCTACAAGCATGACTAAAATAATATTATCTAAATCTATACAATCAGTTACAGCAGGCTGGTTAATAAGAATAGTAGGACTAAGTTTGATTGAATATTTTAAAAATGGGCAAGACTGGGGAGATGGAGGAATTCAAGAAGTAGTTGATAAGATCTATAGAATAAGTAAGAGAGAAGACATTTTAAAAAACTTTGTAAAAGAAGCTATTTCAAAAATTGAAATGAAAAAATATTTTAAATCAAATAAAAGTTTGCCTCCCCATACTATGTAAAATTGGATAATTGATCATTTAGATAAGTTCTGAAATCAAAGATAGTTATTAAGAGTAAATAAGCAATACAAATAGCAATTGATATAAACCCTGTTATTATTGCAATAATTTTTGGTCTACCCATATTCATTAGTTAAGCATCTAAAAGTCTCAAAAGTTCTTTAATATGAGATTCTTTTGTATTGTAATTTCCCATGACAACCCGTAAAAAATATTTACCTCTAAATTTTGGTCTAGAAATCATAAAATTATTGTTAATTAGTTCATTAACTTTAGTTTGAGTCCATGCATCAGACTCTTTTAGCTCAAGTTTCTTTGGTAAGAATGAAACAATATGAAGAGGACCTGAATATATATCAAATTTATTTTTACTAATATTTTTTATAAAAAAATCTTTTCTTTTAATTGATGAATCTAATATATTTTCTATTCCATTCAGACCTAAAAAACGTAACCCAAGCCATAGTTTAATAACCTCTGCAGGTCTAGAACCTTGTATGCCTATTTCTCCTCTATTTATAATATTTTCTTTAGATGATATATATGGTAGTCCAGTATTAAAAGTATTTTCTAAAGTACTCATATTTGAAACCAATAACAAAGATGAAGTCTTTGTAATGCCAATGATTTTTTGTGGATTTATCGTTATCGAATTAGCCTGATTAATATTATTTAGCCCTTCTATTGGAATAGAAGTTATAGCAAAAATCCCTCCAATTGAACCATCAATATGTAACCATATGTTTCTTTGTTTACAGATTTCACTTATTTCTCTAATAGGATCAATGGCTCCTCTTACAGTTGTCCCAAGGGTGGCAACAATAGCAAATATTTTTTTATTTTCTATTGAACATTTATCTAAAGTCTTTCTGAGATCGTTTATATCCATTCGACCTTGATTATCAGTTTTAATGCTGACAAGATTCGGAGTATCAAGACCCATTACTCTTATACATTTAATGAAGGAAGAATGACCATCTTCGCTAACAAGTAATACAGAATTAGGATTAGTACCTAATCCAGCATTATTTCTAGCTGCTATAAGTGCATTCAGATTACTTAATGTACCTCCGCTAGCAGCTATACCTCCTGAGAAATCATTAAACCCTAATTTCTTGGCAAACCATTTGCATAATGATTCCTCAAGCAAAGTTACACTTGGTGATAACTCGTAAGCGAGAAGATTATTATTTAAACCAGCAGCAATTAAATCACCCAAGATAGAGAAAATTAAAGGTGGGGGATCAAGATGAGCTAGTGAGCCAGGATGAACGGGATTAAATGAATTTTTCAAAAGAGATTCAATCTCAGAAAACAAATCTTCTTCAGAGTTACCATCTTCCGCAGGCATAATGCACTTGAAACTCTCATTAAAAGGTAAAGGACCATTTTTATCGGCTTTAGAGAACCAGTCACAAAGAGTTTGACTTGCTCTGTTCAGAAGAGTAATCAATTTGTCATTAGTCCCTAAGTATGAGGGGAAATATATATCTTTATTATTAATTGAATCTTCAGCCATCAGATAAGATATCTATTAATAATTCTATTCTCAATATTGCTAAATGAGATATATTTTTGAAAATGGAAATAGTAATGAAGATCAACAAAAAAAAACAAATAATTCAAAATACACTTTGTGGATGAATTCGATATTAAGAAGATCCAAAGAAATTGGAAAAGTTGAGCTACCAATATGTTCTATAATTTTAGATGAGAGAGGAAGATGTATCGGGAGAGGGGTTAACAGGAGGAATATAAATAAAGACCCATTAGGTCATGCTGAGATAATGGCACTTAGGCAGGCATCTCTAATAAAAAATGATTGGAGATTTAATGAATGTACTATTATCACAAATTTAGAACCTTGTACTATGTGTTCCTCTGCTCTTATTCAAGCGCGGATGGGTAAAGTTATTTTCGGGGCTTATGATAAGAAAAGAGGTGGATTGGGTGGCTCAATTGACCTATCAAAACATGAAAGTGCTCATCATAAAATGGAAATAATTGGAGGTATCCTAGAAGATGAATGTTCTCAAATTTTACAGATTTGGTTCAAAAAGTTGAGGACTCAAAAATAGAAAATTTCTGTAGCTCAGTATCAAATAGGTTTAATAATCTGTCAACATTCTCCTCAGATGAATTAAAACCCATTAGCCCTACACGCCAGACCTTACCGGATAATTCTCCAAGTCCATTTCCTATTTCAATTCCAAAGTTTCTTAAGAGATGATTTCTAAAACTATCCCCATCAACTGCTGGAGGTATTTTAACTGTGGTTAAAGTTGGCAATCTATAATCCTCAGATACATGTAATTCCATTCCAAGACTTTCTAAACCATTCCACAGTTTCTTTGCATTAGTATTATGTCTATTCCAAACATTTTCTAAACCCTCATTCGCAATTAATCGTAAACCTTCACGAATAGCAAAATTCATATTTACAGGAGCAGTATGATGGTAAACACGATCAGAACCCCAATATTTATTTAATAGAGATAAATCTAAATACCAGTTAGGTACTTTTGTTTTTCTTGAACTTAGTTTTTCTTCAGCTCTTTTATTCATTGTAAAAGGGCTTAATCCTGGGGGACAACTTAATCCCTTTTGACTACAACTGTATGCTAGATCAATTTTCCATTCGTCTATCAATAATTCTAAAGCGCCAAGTGAAGTAACTGCATCAACTAAAAACAAGCAGTTATTTTTTCTACATATATCACCAATACCATCAAGTGGTTGTAAAACACCACTTGATGTTTCAGCATGGACAATAGCAAAAATAGCTGGTTTTTTAGTCTCTATTTCATACTTAATTTCCTCATAAGTAAAAGCCTCTCCCCATGGTTTTTCAATAACGGAAACTTGAGCTTTATATCTAGTTGCCATATCAACTAATCTATCTCCAAAATATCCTTTTTTAGCAATAAGAATTTTTTCGCCTTCTTCAATAAAATTAGCTATTGAAGCTTCCATGGCTGCACTACCAGTGCCACTCATTGGGAGTGTAAGACGATTATTGCACTGCCAGGTATACCTTAAAAGCTGCTGTACGTCAGACATCAATGAGATATATGCCTCATCTAAATGACCGATAGGATTCAAAGAAAGAGCGCTTAAGACTTCTGGATGTGCATTTGAAGGTCCAGGTCCTAATAAAAGTCTAGAGGGAACATAAGTCTTTGAAAAATGAGATAAATTCTCTTTATTTAAAGCCGGAATAAGTTTTGCTTCTGTCAAAGCATTACATTCAATTACTTTTAAATTAGACTAATATCGTCGCTTAAGCGATATTTTTTTATAGAAATTAATTCAATTTAAATAATTAAGTAAATAATTATTAAAGTTATGACTTGAAACACTGAAAGAAGCCATCTAGTGTTGAAAAAAGTTACGGATGATACATAATAAGAACCATCAAGTTATTAATTTCAAAGAAGGTATTTCAAAAGTTATGTCTAAGTCTCCACAAGATGTTTTAAGTCAAATTAAAGACGAAGGAATTGAACTCATCGATTTAAAATTTACAGACATCCATGGTAAATGGCAACATTTAACTCTTACATCAGACATGATAGAAGAGGATTCATTTACAGAAGGTCTAGCATTTGATGGTTCATCAATAAGAGGTTGGAAAGCAATTAATGCCTCCGATATGTCAATGGTCCCTGATGCAAGTACAGCATGGATAGATCCTTTTTATAAACATAAAACTCTAAGTATGATTTGCTCTATCCAAGAGCCTAGAAGTGGTGAGCCTTATGATAGATGCCCAAGATCTTTAGCTCAAAAGGCTTTAAAGTACTTAGAATCTACTGGGATTGCTGATACAGCATTTTTTGGACCGGAACCAGAATTCTTCTTATTTGATGACGTGAGATACGACTCAAAAGAAGGTTCCTGCTTTTATAGTGTAGATACAATTGAGGCTCCATGGAACACAGGAAGGATTGAAGAAGGTGGAAATTTAGGATATAAGATCCAATACAAAGAGGGTTATTTCCCAGTTTCTCCAAATGATACTGCGCAAGACATCAGATCTGAAATGCTACTTTTAATGGGTCAATTGGGCATCCCAACAGAAAAGCATCACCATGAAGTTGCTGGTGCCGGTCAACACGAACTTGGAATGAAATTCGATTCGTTAATAAATTCTGCTGATAACGTAATGACTTATAAATACGTTGTCAGGAATGTTGCAAAAAAATATGGGAAAACTGCAACGTTTATGCCCAAGCCTGTATTTAACGATAATGGGACTGGAATGCATGTTCACCAAAGTTTATGGAAGAGTGGGCAGCCACTATTTTTTGGTGAAGGAGCCTATGCAAATTTATCTCAAACAGCACGATGGTACATCGGAGGCATACTTAAACATGCTCCATCATTCTTAGCATTTACTAACCCAACTACAAATAGTTATAAACGATTGGTTCCTGGTTTCGAAGCCCCTGTAAATCTAGTTTATTCTGAGGGTAATAGATCAGCTGCAGTAAGAATACCTTTAACTGGTCCAAGCCCTAAAGCTAAAAGATTAGAATTCAGATCAGGTGACGCACTTGCAAATCCTTACTTAGCATTTTCTGTAATGATGCTTGCTGGTATTGATGGAATTAAAAATCAAATTGATCCTGGTGATGGAGTAGATGTAGATTTATTTGAACTTCCTGCCGATGAACTTGCAAAAATTGATACAGTACCTTCATCTCTAAATGACTCACTTAATGCGCTAAAAGCAGATAAGGATTATCTATTAGCTGGTGGAGTATTTACTGAAGATTTTATTGATAACTTTATCGATATAAAATACGAAGAGGTACAACAACTAAGACAAAGGCCTCATCCACATGAATTTTTCATGTATTACGATGCATAATTAAAAGAACACATTAGTTTAAATTAATCAATTTGAGAAATATCACAAAATATTCTCAAATTGATTTTTTTTTTGTTGGAATATAGATATACAAATTAAAAAATGGCTAGGGAATCTATTTCAAAAATTGCATATAAAACGCTTCAACAAAGTAAAAGCATTGCAGGTTTCGCTCACAAGCATATCAGTTCAAGATTAATGAATTTTATTCTTCCCGATTCAAAGCTTGAAAATTTTGATATAGATAAGGATCTACTAATGCAAATCCAAAATTCAATGGATATCTTAAGAGAAGAGGATTGGAATGATGCAGAAAAAAATATATATCCAAAAAAATTATTGTTTGACGAGCCATGGCTTAGATATCTAACTCAATATCCTAAAATTTGGCTCGATATGCCTAATACATGGGATAGACGCAGAAAACAAAACTTTGATGATCTTCCAAAATCAATTGATAAAGATAATTATCCTCAATATTACTTGAGAAATTTTCATCATCAAACAGATGGTTATTTATCAGATTTTTCAGCTAGCATTTATGACCTACAAGTTGAGATACTTTTTAATGGAAGTGCTGACTCAATGAGGAGAAGAATAATTAAGCCAATAAAAAAAGGTCTTGAAATTTTTAGCGATAGAAAAAAAAGTTCTATAAAAATACTTGATGTTGCTACAGGATCAGGAAGAACATTAAAACAATTAAGAGCAGCATTTCCTAAAGAAGAAATTACAGGAATTGATTTATCTGATTCATACTTAAAAGAGGCAAGTAGATATATTTCAGATTTAGATGGAGATTTAATTCAGTTAATAAAAGGAAATGCTGAAGAATTACCTTTTGAAAATAATAGCTTTCAATGCATTTCTTGTGTTTATTTATTTCATGAATTACCAAGAACAATAAGAGCTAAAGTATTAAATGAATTTTATAGGGTTCTTGAGCCCGGTGGAATATTAGTATTAGCTGATTCGATTCAAATAAGTGATTCACCAGACTTTACATCCATTATGGAAAATTTCTATAAAAATTTTCATGAGCCTTTCTATTGTGATTACATAAATGAGGATATAAATTCTAAACTTGACGAAGTAGGCTTTAAAAATGTGAAATCAAATTCCTTTTTTATGACCAAAGTATGGTCTGCTGTAAAGTAAAAAAAAACTTCTATGGACTATTGGGATAAAGAAACTATTAAGCTTGTTCAATGTCTTAATGGAAAGTTAACAATTGATCATTCAAAATGGCATAAAGATAAAGGAAATAAATATAAAAGATCTGCAGAACTTATTTCAGCAGGGTTATGCCAATTAATTATTTCTTGTAATGAGAAAGATACCATTGAATATATGGAGGAAAGTATTAAATGGTTAAAAGAAGTTAATACCGATCAACCTTGTCCAGGTAAAAATCACCTTTTTAAAGCCAACTGAAGCCTATTACCTTTACTGTTCCATCTAATGTCATCAAAACATTCATTAATAATGTACAAGCCGCGGCCATTTACACTATTTAGTTTTTTTGGTAATTTGTAGTTTCTTTTTTTTATTTCTAAACCATTACCCTGGTCCTGTATTTGCCAGACACACCAATTAGGCGTAATTATTCTTCTTACTCTAATAATTTTTTTGGGATCTAATTTATTTCCATGTTTTACTGCGTTAACAAGAGCTTCATGTAAGCCCAGTTTGATGAGATAGGTTGATTGAGATTTTTTTATTGGTTCTAATAATT
Organism: Prochlorococcus sp. AG-436-E22; assembly: GCA_003212615.1. Classification (GTDB taxonomy): domain Bacteria; phylum Cyanobacteriota; class Cyanobacteriia; order PCC-6307; family Cyanobiaceae; genus Prochlorococcus_A. The sequence continues at coordinate 34,982 of QCPG01000001.1, read as the reverse complement.
GATCAACAAATTCATTTAATTGTAATGAAGATTTAAATTCGTAATTTGACCAGTTAATACTTGGCCTCTTAAAAATTTTTAAAATATTTTTGCCCTGCAATAAGGACATAATAATATTTCTACACTAACTAAATTTTAACTTATTAAATACCTCTATATCAAAGAATGTTGTTGTGTCTATCAGCTATAGAAGGATGCCTGAGGATTGAGTCCATAAGTCTTACTCCTCTTAGTTGATTTATTAAAGGCATATGTCCATCAGGGGCCTTCAATGACCAACAAAAAGATGTAGGATATCTTGTCCATAAACCCTCTTTTTTCCAGCCTATTTTAGGCCACAATAATTCATATTTTTTCCCTACTGATTTTAAAATCTTTGCTTGAATTGAAAAGCCGAATCTACCAGTAGAATAAATAGTCCATAATCTATCAATTGTTTGTAGATCTATACCTGACATATTCTTAACCTCACTGTAGAAAACATATCCACGTTTTTCAGCTAGTTTTCCCGCTAACTTTCGAAGGAATGAACTTGTTAATCTATCAGCCTCTTCAAATTTTTGCTCAACTAACATCATTTGCAATTCTTCATAATTAATATCAATATCTGAATAAGTATTAAACCAATTATTAAATTTATTATTTTCAAAGAAATCAGGTTTATATTTTTTTAAGACCTGCAATAACCAACCAGCAGCCCAGTCATCTCCATCTCTATCAAAGATTTCAAACAAGGTAGGTCCAAGTTTAAAAATATTTTCGAATTCGGATTCTATTTTAGTTAATAAATTTATTCTTTTTCTTTGATTAGAGTCTACAAATTTATTAATAAGATCTAATGTAGCATTACTATAGTTATCTTGTTCTTTGATTGTCATTTTAAATAAATTAACCTAAAAATAAAAACCATCCATGAATTTCAAAAGAAAAGAGCTAGAGAAATTTAGATGTTTTAAAGGACCACTTATAGATGTTAGGAGCCCGAGTGAATATTATAAAGGAAATATGCCTAATTCTATTAACATTCCAATATTTGACAATGAGGAGAGAGCAATAATTGGGACAATTTATAAAAAAAAAGGTAGAGAAAAAGCCGTAATAGAGGGATTAAAATTTTTTGAAAAAAAAATTGAACCACTTCTTGATAATTTATTTAAGAATATTGACTCTAATAAAAATAATGAATTATCAATCAGAGTATATTGTTCTAGAGGGGGAATGCGATCACAAAGTATTGCATGGTTACTAGAAAAATATAAATTTACTCCCATTACTCTAAAAGGAGGATACAAAACATATAGAAGATGGATATTAGATAGTTTCTCAAAAAAGTGGAATATCGTAATTATTGGGGGGAAAACAGGAACTGGGAAAACAAGGTTATTGTCATTACTAGAAAAATATAAATATCAAACTATAGATCTTGAAGGATTTGCTTGTCATAGAGGTAGTACATTTGGTGGTTTAGGGATGAAGGGACAACCCTCCAACGAACAATTTGAAAATAGAATTGCTGAAAAATTGTATTCCTTTAACTGCATTCATAATATTTTTGTAGAAGCTGAAAGTGCAAATATTGGTAAATGCAAAATACCTCATGAATTCTTCAATCAGATGAAAACTTCAAGGCGAATTGAGATTTTAAGGAGCGAATCAAACAGGTTAGATGAGTTGATAAATACTTATAGTGTATTTAAGAAAGAAGAACTCAAGGAATGTGTACTAAGGATAAAAAAAAGATTAGGACCGCAGAGAACAAAAATAGCTCTTGATTCAATTGATATGGAGAAATGGGACTTGGTTTGCAAATCAGTTTTGGATTATTACGATAGGTGTTATGAATATGAAAAGGTTAGCAAAGAAAATATAAAGTTATTAGATTTAACCAACAAAAAATATGATGAAAATATCCTAGATTTAATAAATAATGTTTTATAAAATATTTATAAACGAATGTGAAAAATATTTCCTAAGATATAAAATTATAAATTGAACATTATGACAGCAAATAAACTTGCAAAAATACAATTTTATGAAGGGACTGATGAACCAGTGGTTCCTGAGATAAGGCTTACTAGGAATAAAGATGGTACTAATGGTCAAGCATTATTTTTGTTCGAGAGACCTCAGGCATTATCTTCAATTACAGAGGGTGAAATCACAGGTATGCGTATGATTGATACTGAAGGTGAGATATTAACTAGGGAAGTCAAAGTAAGGTTTGTCGATGGAGAACCCATATTTTTAGAAGCAGTTTATATTTGGAAGAACACTTTAGACTTTGATAGATTCATGAGATTTGCAAAAACTTATGCTAAATCAAATGGATTAGGATATTCTGAGAAGAAGTAGAATATTATCTAAATTGAGTAGTTCATCATATTTCAAGTTAGCAGTAATCTTATTATCATCTTTAATAATATGGACATTAAGAGATTTCCTACTTTTAATTATTTGCTCTTTAGTAATTTCAAATATTGTATGTAATTTATGTAATAAAATACAAAAAGGGGTGAAAATTCCCCGCGCTCTATCTTTGTTTTTTGTATTAACAGTTATATCGATAATAATTTTTACTATTTTTATTATTGTCTTGCCTCCCTTTGTAAAAGAATTCAATGAAATACTAATTGATATTCCAAATGGTTTATCTAAAATAAATATCTTACTTAATACACATCTGAACAAATTTAATAGCTTAATTTATGGTGAAGAATCAGACAATGTTATAGACATATTTAATCTAATAAATAATGTAGTTACCATTCCAGACGCTGCAACTATTGCTAAAGCTATTCAAGAAAGCTTTAAGAACTTAATTAATATAGCGGGGAATTTGGGATCAGGTCTTTTAAAATTAATTTTCGTATTAGTAGTTAGTTTGATGATATCTATTGAACCAAAACAATATAAAGAAAATATACTTCTATTAATCCCTAAAAATTATCGCAATAAATCTAGAATTATTCTTGATAAATGCAATATTGCATTAGCAAACTGGGCCTTTTCTATGGTCATAAGCTCATTATCAGTTGGTATATTATCTTTAATAGTTTTATCAATATTAGATGTAAAGTATGTTTTATCTAATGCTTTAATAGCAATGGTATTAAATATAATTCCAAATATAGGTCCAGTTATTAGTGGTATATTTCCAATTTCAATTGCGCTACTAGATAATTTTTGGAAACCTTTAGCAGTATTAGGAGCATATGTAATTATTCAAAATATTGAAAGCTATATAATAATGCCATCTATAATGAAGAAAAAAGCAAATTTACTTCCTGGTTTAACATTAATCTCTCAATTTGGTTTTACCTTTATTTTTGGTCCATTAGGGCTAATCTTATCTCTTCCTCTAGCTGTAGTAATTCAGGTTTTAATCAAAGAATCAATTAAAGATATTTAAAAAATTACTTATTTAGTTTTTTATATAAATATGGATAGGAAAAAAGTATATAAAAAGCTAAAGGATGTTTAGCGAAAGCAAAATATAATGAATTAAAAGTAAAATGATCGAATAATATCCTTAACTCAGTAGAAAGATCAATTAAAACTAAAGAGAATAAAAGTATTAAATAGTAATTCAATTTCATAAAGTTAGAGGCATCAGCTTAATCTTTAATCAAAAAAGATGGAGCCAATAAAATACTTGAATAACTTCCAACTATAATTCCAAATGATAAGGAAACAGAAAACCAAAATAGTGAATAAGAACCAAACAAAATTATAGTTAATAAAGGAATTAGCGTGGTAATACTAGTAAAAGTTGTTCTCCTAAAAGATTCATTAACTGATAATTGAATAGTTTCATTATGACCTTGATTATTTGATCTTAAATTTTCACGTATCCTATCAAAAATCACAACGGTATCATTTACTGAATAACCTGCAATAGTTAACAACGATACTGCAAATAAACTATTTACCTCAACAGATAAAATAATTCCTAACCAAGAAAAAATACCAAATACTATTAATAAATCATGGAATAAAGCTAATAATGCAAATAATGCATATTTTTTATCAAATCTAATAGTTATATAAAAGGATATTGCAAATAAGGCGACGAACAAAGAAGTAACACAATTAGTAAGTAATCTTTTTCCTAGCTTTGGTCCTATTAATCTTGAGTTTTTACTCTCATAATTTAGTGGCCCAATTATGTTCTCAATATTAGTAATAAGATTATTTGATTCTTCAATAGTCAAATAAGGTGTTCTTATTGATATTAATTTATTATTATTTTGGAATTGTAATTTAATATTATTTGAAAGATTTTTATTTTTAGAAACCACTCTTAAATTTTCTAATACTGAATCAGGTGAAATATCAGAACATTCCTCGTCACAAACTCTTTCTATTCTTAATTCATTACCACCTACAAAATCCATTCCTAGATTAATAGGTTTTTTGTATGAAGTATTAAAAGTAGAATATAAAATTCCTATAAGACTCAACAAAATAAGAAATGTTGAAAAACCAATTATCTTTCTTTTATTTGTTATTAGTTCAAGATTAAATAATTTCATGGAAAGATTAGAAATAAAAAATTTCAATTAGAAAACTTGTTCCTTGGTAGGTAAAGATGTTTTTGTCTTAAAGATTGATATGTTGTAAAAAATCGCAAAAGAGTTTTAGAACAATTTAACGATGTAAATAAACTTATTAAAACTCCAATACCTAGAGTTGCAGCAAAACCCTTAACAAAATTTGTTCCTAATAAAAACAATACAAAACAGCTTAGAAGAGTAGTAATGTGGCCATCAACTATTGATGAATTAGCTCTTTCAAAACCGCTATCAATAGATCTTGTTAAAGTATTACCATCATATAATTCTTCTCTAATTCTCTCAAATATCAGAATATTTGCATCAACTGCCATACCAATACTTAGTATAAGACCAGATATTCCTGGTAAAGTTAAAGTTACAGGAATTAAAGAATACAGAGCTAAATTAAAGAAACCATAAAGTACTAGAGATAGAACTGAGACAAAACCTAAAATTCTATAATTGAAAATCATAAATATACCAACAAAAACTAATCCACCAATAGCTGCATAAAGACTTTTTAAAATATTATTAGACCCCAACTGAGCACCTATTGTGTTAGTTTCCACTATTTCAATGGGCAATGGCAATGAACCACCTTTAAGAGCAACTTCTAATTCTTTAGCATCTTCAGCAGTAAAACTACCACTAATTGTTGCTAATCCACCTGTAATACCAGTATTCGCAAACTGGCTTCCAACACTTGCTTCACTTATAGATTCCCCATCAAGAATAATAGCCAATAGTTGATTAGTGCCAGCAATTGATTTAGTGATTTCGGCAAATTTATCGCCCCCTGAATTACTAAAAGTTAGTAATACTTCCCAATTGTTATTTGTTTGTTCTTGTCTCCTTCCTGCGTTAATAAGATCCTTGCCAGATAAATCTGTTGTGATAAATAAATTTGTAATTTCTTTGTCAACATATTTTTTAATTTCAATTAATTTTCCATATAAATCTTTACTATTGACTGAATAATTTAATTTTTGTTCGATTTCCTTAAGTCGATCCTGAATAGTAATTAAGAATTCATTTCCTTTTAGATTTTTTTCTGCAGAGGAATATACTTTAATTAATTCTTCAATCTTCGATTTTTGAAAATTCAATTCTTTTAAATCCTCAGATGTTCCTTCTTTTTGAGTTCTAAATTCAAGTAAAGCAGTCCTACCTAAAGCTCTTGAAGCAACTAAAGGATTCTGCTCACCAGGCAATTCCAAAATCAATTGATCTCCACCAAGGGTTTGTAAGTTAGACTCGGAAACACCTAAATTATTAACTCGCCTATCAATAACCGCATTAACTGCTTCAAGTTCATCCTTTGTGACATTTCCTTCCTCTTTAATAATTTGTAGCGTAAGCTGAGAACCTCCTTTTAAATCTAATCCCAACTGTAATGGGTAATTTATTAATAAATATATAGATAAAGTAAGTAGTAAAATTATAAAAAAAAGCCAGCCTTGCCTTTTTCTCATTGACTATATACTCCCACTTATTAAATCATCAACTTTTTCAACTATTTGATGAGGCTGGATTATTGTCAAATTCTCAAGATTTCCATTATATGGAGTTGGGATATCTTGACTAGATAACCTAATTGGTCGTGCATCAAGATCATCGAAACACTCTTCTGTTATCAAGGCAATTAATTCTGCACCAATACCTCCAGTCTTCATACATTCTTCAACAATAATTACTTTATTTGTTTTTCTTATTGATTTTGCGATGGTTTCCATATCAAATGGCTTTAAACTTATCAAATCAATTAACTCAACATCTATTCCTTTTTTATCTAATTCTTCAACGGCTTTAAGGCAGTGATGTCTCATTCTTGAATATGTTAATAAAGTAATATCTTTTCCTTCTTTTACGACATCAGCTTGGTCTAAGGCGCAGGTATAGTCTCCCTCAGGCAATTCTTCAGACAAGTTGTATAGTAATACATGTTCAAAAAAAAGTACCGGATTATCATCTCTTATAGCCGCTTTCATTAAACCTTTAGCATTTGTGGGGGTACTACAAGCAACAATTTTTATTCCAGGAACTGCATGAAAATATGCCTCAAGTCTTTGACTATGTTCAGCACCTAGTTGTCGACCAACTCCTCCTGGGCCGCGAACTACTGCGGGTATCTTATAATTACCTCCACTTGTATATCTAAGCATTCCCATATTATTGGATATTTGATTAAAGGCTAAAAGCAAAAATCCCATATTCATACCTTCTACTATTGGTCTTAGCCCAGTCATTGCAGCACCTACAGCCATACCCGTAAAACTATTTTCTGCAATTGGAGTATCTAAAACTCGTAATTCACCATATTTTTCATATAAATCCTTAGTTACCTTATAAGAACCTCCATATTGACCAACATCTTCTCCCATAACGCAAACATTAACATCATTTGCCATTTCTTCATCAATTGCCTCTCTCAAAGCATTAAACAATAATGTTCCAGCCACAATTAACTACCTAATTAATCACATTATAATCTTACCATTTTGGTTAATTTATCCTCCTTCTGCAAAGGTTATAAGTAGTAATATTGACAAAATCATTCCAGGTGAGAGCAAAAGAATTAAAAGACCTAGGTCATGTAAAGACATTCAAATAAAGTGTTTTATTTATAATATTGGTAATTCAATTTTTCTTCATAAAAAAACTGCGAATAAATACAATGAAAAGGCCAATTCCTATAAATGCGAAAGAGAAAGTTAGCAAAAAAGATAATCCAATTATTAAAGTATTAATACTAGAAGAAATATTTTGTACTATTTCAGAAGAATTAGATGGTTTATGTAGAGAAAAATAAATTGCAATTTTATTACTAAGAAAATAAAAAAAGATAAATAATAAAAAACTAGTTATTGAGCCAACTATAAAATTTAATGGACCTTTTTCCGGAATATTATCTACGATATTCTCACTGTTTTTATTTTTAGTATTTTCAGACACAATTTTATTTTTGTTCATAGTAAAAATTCAAATGAATGTTATTCCCTTTTCAAGTAAATTACAAACCCATGAATCATAACCTTTATCTTTAAATAATTTATAATTTGCCTTGAATTCCTTTTCAGCCGTCTCTACATCTTTAAAGAGTGCAAAGCATGTAGGGCCTGATCCACTCATTGAAAATGTCAGACAATTCTCTAATTTAGATAGTAAATCTAATGCCTGCTTTACAGAATCATTGTCATTTTCAACAACTAACTGCAAATCATTTTTTATAGTTAAATGTAGATTATCAAAATTTAAGTTATTTAAACCATTATCTCTTAAATTTTTTCTTTTGTTCTCAATCATTTCTCTACTCGTAAGAGTAAGATATTCATCACAAAATCTATTACTATATTTTTTATAAGTTTCAGCAGTAGATACTGATACATTTGGATTTTTTAAAAGAAGGACCCCATATTCAAAGTTTGAATCTAATTTCTCCAAAATTTCACCTCTTCCAAAACATAATTGAATACCACCATCTATAAAAAAGGGAATATCAGATCCTAAAGTTGATGCTAATGAACATAATTTATTTTGATCCAGGTCTAAGTTCCATAGTTTATTAAGACCAATTAATGTTGCTGCTGCATTACTGGATCCACCAGCTAATCCTGCACCAATTGGAATATTTTTTCTTAAAAATATATTCGCACCGAAATCTATATTTAATTTTTTCCTTAATAGATTTGCCGATTTAATAATTAAGTTATCACTAGATAAGCTTAAATCATTACAATCAGATTCAAGTTTAATTAAACCTTCATTATTAATTTGAAATTCTAAATAATCAGAAAGATCAATATTTTGCATAATCATTGCTAACTCATGGAATCCATCGTCTCTTTTACCAATAACTTCAAGGTGCAAATTTATTTTGGCAGGAGATTTTATAATAATTTTTGTTTTAGCTAAATCTTGCATATACTTAAATTTTTATTTTTTAATTTTAATACAATTTTCTGCAAGCTTAATCCATTGGTCAATTGAAATATCTTGTGGTCTTAAATTAAAACAAACTTTTGAAGATTCAGACAATTCATTTATCTCTTCATTTGAGAGTATTGAATTAAGAGTATTTCTAAGCATTTTTCTTCTTGAATTAAATGAAATTCGGAGAAGTCTATCTATATATTTTTCTAGACTAATGTCTAATCTTAAATCATTTTTAATTGGTTCGAAAACTACTAAAGAAGAAAAAACTTTTGGAGGCGGACTAAATGATGAAGGAGGTACATCGCAAATTTTTTTTATTTTTGATAAGAGTTGCATTCTTATACTAAGCGCACCAGCATTGGGGCTACCTTCTTTTGACAAAATCCTATCTACAACGTCTTTCTGCATTAAAAAAATTATTTTTTCGTAATTATAGTTTCTTATAATGCCCAATCGCCCTATGAAAATATCCAATATTGGGCCAGTTATATTGTAAGGAATATTTGCAATCACTTTTGTAATTTTCTTATTAACCGAATCTAAATTTACAGAAAGAATATCTCCCTGCTGAAGTGAAAACTTATCATTATTATTGAATTTATCATTTAATAAATTTATTAAATCTTTATCTAATTCAATCGCATGTAATTTTTTAATTTCTGAATCTAATAACTTAGATGTTAAAGAACCTTTTCCTGGACCAATTTCTAAAATAAAGTCATTTTTATTAAGAACAGCAATTTCTTTAATTTTTTCTAATATTTTTTTATTTACCAACCAGTGTTGTCCAAATCTTTTTTTTTGATGATAGTTTTTAGAATTCATCTAAAAGATAAATAATATGTTTAAATTAAATTATGAATTTATTTAATACTTTATATCATGAGCTTATCAAAAGAAAATTTAGATAAACTCAATAAATATAAAGAAAATAAAAATTTAAATAACAATAATATTAATGTAAGTAATTATTCAAAAATAGATCACAACGATAATTCAACCAAAAACACACTTAAATCGGAAGATCCCAATAAAATTTTTTATTCATTAATCGACAATACACAATCTCTAGACGAAACTTCTAACGTTAATCATTCACTAAGAAAAAGTGAGCTTAATCAAATTAATATGAATTCTAGAAAACCTAATTATTCTAAGAAATTAACAACTGAAGAGGAACTGTATGATGAATTTAATTATCTTCTTGATGAATAATTAAATTTAATATTTTCTTATGCTTCAAAGTAATAGATTAACAATTTATGCTATCGGCAAAATAAAGAAAATTTGGATTAGAGATGGAATTAATCAATATAAAAAAAGAATGCCTGAACTTATCATCAATGAGTTAAAGACTTTTAATATAAATAATCTTAGATCTAATAATAATATTATTATCTGCCTAAGTGAAGAAGGCAAGCAGTTTAATTCAGTAGAACTATCTTCTTTACTTTTAAATTTTAAAAATAAAAAAATTAGTTTCTTAATCGGAGATACAGATGGGATTAGCTCAAATATAAAGAATAAATCTGATCTTCTACTAAGTCTCTCTCCTTTAACTTTTCCTCATGAATTAGCTAGATTAATTTTAATTGAGCAAATCTATAGGGCTATTTCCATATCTACCAACTCCCCTTACCATCGTTCTTAATAAGATTAGATTTAATCTAAAATTAATACATAAAATTTAACAACCAACTACTTTCCAGCTTTTGTTGTATAGTACATATATACTATCAGCCTAAGTCTTGGATTCCTTTGATTCAGCTATTAAAAAGTTTAAAATTCCCTTATTAACTGATTCAGTATCAGCAGGATTTCCTTCTCCCGCAGATGACTATACAGAAGAAAATATTGATTTAAATGAACATTTAATATCTAATCCGTTTAGCACTTTTTTTCTTAGAGTTAAAGGCGATTCAATGATAAATGCAGGAATTAAAGATAAAGATTTAATAATAGTAGACAAGAGTTTAACGCCCAAGCCAGGGAATATTATCATTGCAATGATAGACGGGGAATTTACAATAAAAAGATTATCTATAAAAAATAATGAATTATATTTAAAAGCAGAAAATCATAATTATCCTGATTTTAGATTTAAAAACCATATTGATGTACAGATATGGGGAGTTGTCATTTATTCAATACATAGCTATTTATGAAAATTTCAAGTGTTGAGGCGATAGCTCTTATAGATGCTAATAATTTTTACGCTTCATGCGAACAAACTATTAATCCTCATTTAAGAAATAAACCAGTAGTAATTTTATCTAATAATGACGGATGTATCATTGCGAGAAGTCCTGAAGCGCGTGCTCTAAAAATTAAAATGGGAACTCCGTATTTTAAGGTCAAAGAAAGATTAAATAAATTAGATGTAGCAGTTTTAAGCTCAAACTACTCACTTTACGGCGATATGAGTAAAAGACTAATGAATTTACTAAAAAACTGCTGTCAACAGATAGAGATTTATTCTATTGATGAAGCATTTATATCTATTTTTAGACCTAATGATAAAAATCTATATCCTTGGGCAAGAAGCATAAGATCATTAATATATCAAAATCTAGGGATTACCATAACAGTAGGGATAGGAGAAAATAAAGTAAGAGCAAAAATTGCTAATAAATTAGCTAAAAATATTGATTATTCAGCTGGAATATTTGATTTAGCTATAAGCAGAAATGAGAATAATTATTTAAAAAGAGTTAGTGTAGATAAGATATGGGGAGTCGGGAAACAAACCTCTAATTGGTTACAAAGTAAAGGTATTAAAAATGCTAGAGAATTAAGAGATATGGAAGAAAATGAAGTCATCAAGAAACTAGGCATCGTAGGGAAAAGATTGCAATTAGAACTGAAAGGTCATAAATGTCTGCCTATAGAACAAAATAAAAAATCAAAAAAAGAAATTCAGGTAAGCAGGAGTTTCGGTATGCCTGTCACAAAATTAGAAGACTTAACTCAAGCACTGGCCACTCACGCAATAAAAGCATCTGAAAAAATGAGAAGTCAAAATTTGCGGTCATCGAATATTAGAGTATTTGCCAAAACCAGTAAATATTCAAATCAAAACTACCAAAGCAGTGCTCATAGAAAACTTACAAATGCGACAAACGACACAAATAGTATTTTAAAAATAGTAGTAGCATTATCTAAAGAAATTTATAATCCCGAATATAAATTTTCAAAAGCTGGTGTTTTAATGCAGGATTTAACTAATAGCGCATATTTACAGAAATCAGTTATCAATTACAAATCTCAGAAAGAACTTAAAAAATCAACCAATCTTATGAGAACGATTGATTTCTTAAATAAAAGATTTAATAACAATGCAATTACATGGGCGATCACAAAAAAGCCACAAAGTTGGTCGATGAATAAGAATTTCTTAAGTCGCTCATCTACAACCGATATCAAGCAGATACCAACTATAGTAAAGTAAAAAATTAAAATGGAATTTATAATATTTTTAAGCAAATTAGATAAAGAGATTCTTGACTTATTGACGAAGGCGAATTACATCGTTGAGGAAAATAAAGTTGAGTGTCTCTTAAATAAAAATATTAAAGGACTACATAATTTTGAAGAAAATAAAATAATAATTTGTACTGAAAATGCAAAAAAGAAAACAAATTATAGAAATCTAAAGCAACAACAAAATAAAAACAACTTCAAAACAGAACAGGCAATAAGAAAAGCATTAAGACATGAAGCAACTCATGCAATACAAAAATGCAATAACAACAAAACAGTAGGAGATATAAAAAAATTAGAAAGTAAATTACATCAAAGTAAGAAGAAAGCATTAGCGTTCTCTACTTCAAATTTTTCTGGAACTTATGCAAAAGAATTAGAAGCTTATGTTCTTGAAGACAAACCCAAAAAGGTAAAAAACCTTATTAAAAAATACTGCCTATAAATTAAAAATATACCTTTTAACTAGCAATGAAATTACCACAACGTTGTTTGTCTAAAAAGTTTATATGTTGTCTTTCTAAATAATATAGTTCCTGAAATTTAATCGCATCTGAGTTTAAATCCTTAAAGAGATCATCTATCTCTTTATTGGTATCTGAGGAACCTGAAGAGGAATTATCAATTAAGATAGATATGCAATTTTCTAAAGTTTTTAATCTTTGAGATCCCCAAGATTCGATCAAGTGCCTGCATCTTTTTAGTGAATTATATCTCTCAAGAAGTGATAAAGTTCCAAGTAAATTGTCTTTGGGATTATTCAGCATTGTTAAGAACAACTCATTCGGATTAACAAAAAAATTAATTTTAGATGATGATTCAGAATTATCAACAGCAAAGTAATCTGGAAGAAGTGAAATTAAGTTAATATCAGAAAAATCTTTTTGAAGAATTTGATTATTTGATTGTTTTAATTCAGTTAAATAATTTAAACCCAAATTATTTTCTTCAATAATTGAAATAGCTTCCCATACTTTTTGAATAACCTCAGTATTAAAACCATTAATTTCTCTTTTGAGAAATTCATCACGAATAAAGAGCCTAAGATTAGGACAATGTAGATAATAAATAATTATTTCAGATTCATTTTTCTCACGACGAGAAACTTCATTTGGTTGCTCAAATTTTTTTGCTCTACCATGCCAACGAAATCCTTTAACTTGATTTCTTAAATCCTGTTCGAACTGTATCGCCAACCTAGCTTGACCTTTACTTAATCTTTCAGATACTTTTTGTAAATAATGGGTTCTAGTTGATGATTGAGGTAATTTACTCAAAAGCTTTACTAATGAGAAAATAACACTCTGAAAAATATCAGACTTAGTTAAATCCTTATTGTTAAAGATCTGATCTATCTCCCAGTCAATCCAAAAGGATGAATTATCAATTAAATTAAAATAGTCTTCTGGAGTATGACTATTTAAATATTCGTCAGGATCTTTAAAATCATTAAGTTGAAGAATTTTAAGATTAATTTGATCATGAAGAGATAGACTTTCCACTTCTTTTATTACTCTTTCTGTAGCTAATATCCCTGCATTATCAGAATCAAAGTTCAAGATTATATTTTTATTATCTGTACATCTACATAGTTGAGAAATTTGATACTTATTTAATGCGGTACCGAGAGAAGCCACAGAATTAGTAATACCTCTTGAATGAAGAGAAATCACATCAAAATAACCTTCAACAATAATAGCTTTATCTCTTTTTCTTATATTGCTAGATGCTTTTTCAAATGCAAAAAGTATTTTGCCCTTTTCAAATATCTCTGATTCAGGTGAATTAAGATATTTAGGTTCTTGGCCATCAAGAGATCTGCCTCCAAAAGCAACTACTCGTCCCTGCATATCATGTATTGGAACAATTAATCTATTTCTAAAACGATCATAAATCTTGTCAGAATTATCCTTAGAAATGGCAAGACCTGAAGCTAAAATAAGATTAATAGGAAATTTTTCTACTTTTGATAGATAGTTATATAAATCATTCCATGAATTTGGAGCAAAACCTAATTCAAAGTTATCAATAATTTTGTTATTTAAATTTCTCTTAGATGTCAAATATTTCATTGCTTCAACACCTAGAGAATTATTTAATTGAGACTTAAACCAATTTTTAGTAACTCTTAGTATTTTATAAAGTTCTTCTTTTCTAGATAATTGTTTTTTATATGCTTCTACTTGGGGGCCCTTAAGATTTTCAACATTAATATTATTTTTCTTAGCAAGAGAAAGTACAACATCAGAAAAATTAGCACGAGTAAATTCCATTAAAAACTTAATAGAGTTACCTCCAGCACCACAAGAAAAACAATAATAGAATTGTTTACTTGGTGATACTGTCATAGAGGGCTTTGTATCATCATGAAAAGGGCAAATACCTACAAATTCCTTGCCTTTTTTCTTAAGAACAATATGTTCAGATATAACTTCAACAATATCTGCCTTTTCCTTAACCTCTTGAATAGTTCTTGGGTGTATAGAATGAACCATTGAGATTTTTATCAAAAAATAAATAATGATTTATTTGTTATAGTTCAAAATCAAAGAAGAATCTACTTAATTTCACAATAAAACTATTTATTCAATGATAAATATTGCAGAAATAGAAAAAAAATTAAACTCATTGAACAAATTCAATTTGGTATTCGCCTCATTCTTCTTTAGTTTGATGACTTTGTGTGTAAAAAATATTGATAAAAGGATACCTATTTATGAATTAGTTTTCTTCCGGTCTTTATTAAGTTTAATGATTACATTATTTATAATTAAGATGAAAAATATAAATCCTTGGGGGAACAATAGACCATTACTTTTTTTGAGAGGTTTTTTAGGAACTTTTGCTTTAGTTTGTATTTTTTATGCGATAAGAAATATGCCTCTTAGTATATCTACTGTTATTCAGTACACATATCCAATATTTATTTCTATATTTGCTGGCATATTTATAAACGAAAAAATAAATCCGAATATATTTTTTGCTTTAATTATTGGCTGGATTGGGATATTAGTAATATTAAATCCAACTCAATTATCTAATATAAACGTTGAGATTGAAAATGTTTCTTTATCGATAGCTTTTCTTGGTTCAATCTGCACTGCATTTGCTTACGTTACAGTGAAGAAACTTGCATTTACTGAAGATGTATATGTAATTATTGAATATTTTCCACTTGTTTCTTTTATAACTTTATTGCCAATTGTATTAATCAACTGGGTTACCCCAAATTGGAATGAATTAATTTGGATCATTGGCATTGGCTTATTTACTCAATTAGGTCAGACTTTCTTAACTGTAGGGTTAAAAAATTTACCTGCTTCTGAGGCTTCGACAATTAACTATTTACAAGTTTTATTCGGTTCGATTTGGGGATTTTTGTTTTTCAGTGAAATGATAAACATAAATTTTTTAATAGGTGCTTTACTAGTTTTATTAGGAACTATTATATCTACTACCAAAATAACCAAAAGGACATAGAATATAGAAAGAATAAAAAAAAAAGGTGAAATTTTTCTATTTAGCTTTATTGTTTTGTTTTACTCCTATTATTCAAGTTAAAGCATCGACTCCAAAGTCAGTAACTTGTACCAGGACTGAATATAGAGAGGAATATATTCCTGGAACAAGATCAAACCCAGGCTTCGTAAAAACTTATGAAGTGGATGTGGTAATACCCTGTGGAGGTCAAAATCAAGCTGAGAAAATAGATGATAATGACTGTAGTGAAGGTTCACTTATTGGAGGCCTTCTTGGAGCTGGAATAGCACTTTCCTCTTCTAGGGGTAAAGATAGATTTTGGGCGGTACCTGCTGGCGGGACTGCAGGAGCAATGATTGGATGTCAGGTGGATGGTGGTTAATTGATTAGTTGGATAAATGGAGAATTGGTGGAATCATGGCAAACTAATCACAAATTTTTTATTTTAATAAATTGTCAAGGATTAGGGTACGAAATCCAAATATTAGAATCCTTTTTTTTAGAATTAAAAACAACCCATATATCTAATAAAAACATTACACTTTGGATAAAACACATTAAGAAAGAAGATTCAGATTTATTATTTGGCTTTACATCAAAGGATCAAAAGAATTTCTTTATTGAAATTTTAAATATTAGA
Organism: Prochlorococcus sp. AG-436-E22; assembly: GCA_003212615.1. Taxonomy (GTDB): domain Bacteria; phylum Cyanobacteriota; class Cyanobacteriia; order PCC-6307; family Cyanobiaceae; genus Prochlorococcus_A. The sequence goes on along the minus strand of QCPG01000001.1, from coordinate 18,896 downwards.
GGCGTTGGATCCCAAATTGGTATGGGGATATTAAATAAATTTTCCATTAGTGAAGTTATCAATGCGATTAATAATCACAACAAAAATTTAATTTGTTCTGTACCTGGTATAGGTCAAAAAATGAGTGAAAGATTAATTTTAGAATTAAAAAGTAAATTTAAAAATGAATTGCAAATTGATCAACAAAAAAGCCAAGAGGCATTTAATATTAAGAATACTGAATTCAATAAAATGGTGGCTGACCTTCAGTTAACTTTAAAGTCTTTAAATTACACCAAGAATGAAATTAAAAAAATTTTGCCAATTATTATCAAAGAAACAGATAACTCTACTAAAAATGGAAAAAACACATCATTTGAAAATTTATTGAAGTTAGCTATGAATTATTTGGATAAGGATAGTAGTAATATAGTCAGATAACGTAGTAATATAGATTTAAGAAAATAAATTTTATGTCATTAGATACAGCTGAAAAACAGAAACTTATTGAAACCCATCAAGTTCATGCAACTGACACAGGATCAGCAGAGGTTCAAGTTGCAATGCTTTCTAAAAGAATTTCTAAATTAAGTGACCATTTACAAGAAAACATTCATGACTTTGCCTCAAGGCAAGGATTATTAAAAATGATTGGGAAAAGGAAAAGATTACTATCTTACATAAAAGAAAAAAATGTTCAAAGATATCAAGACTTAGTAAATAAAATTGGAATCAGAGGATGATTTCTATTAATGAAAAAAAAACAATCAAAAAAAAATATACTTAATGGAAAGAATAAAACTTTATCTGAGAAAACTGTTTTTTCCAATCTAGAAAAAAAATCTAATAGAGTTACTGCCCCAAAGCAAACATCAAGTGGGATCCCTAAATATGTAGCCGATAGAATGGCGAGAAGAATATTTTTTACCACAGGAATACCGACGATAATGGGTATGTCAGTTTTTGTTGTAAGCTATATTATAGTTACTAGAAATATCGCTGAAATACCTCCTTCTTCAACTATTGCAATTTCAGCCTTATTTTTCTTGTTAGGTCTTGCAGGATTGAGTTTCGGAATCTTATCCGCTAGTTGGGATAAAGAGCCTGGATCTTTTTTGGGAATTGAAAATATCCCAATAAATATACAAAGAGCTAAAGCAGCCTTCAAACCTGCAACACAAAACTTTGAGGAGAATAATTAATCTAGGAAACTAAAGATTTCAAATTAACTTGGAATGATTTATTTTCTAATAATTTGCATGCTCCTTGAATATCGCCTATACAGAATTGTTCACCAAATTTAACGTAGGTAATAGTATTTTTATTTCTTACTGCAGCTAATACAGGGATCTTGATTCCACATTTACCTTTATCTGGCTTAAATTTAATTAAACAGTCTCTTAAAGTATTTTGTACTCTTACATCTGATGCTTGAGAACCTTCAAGATTAATAATAAGCAATTTAAGGTTATCTATTTCTCTACAATCATCAATTATTAATTGAGTTTTATCACTTTTTTTATCTATTGTTCCCCACACCAATAATCTAGTATCAGTCAAAAGAAATTCTGATAATCTTATATAGGTTTTCGGGAAAACTACTGCTTCGCAAGTTCCAGAAAGATCTTCAAGCTGAACTATAGCCATCCTATCCCCTTTTCTAGTGGTGATTTGCTTCAACTCGGGGATCATCCCAACTAAAGAGACTTTCGTTCTATCTTTTATTTCTTCTAACTGCGAAATACTAATTGGAGATACAAGTTTTGCTGGCTTAGTTAAATGTTTTAGAGGATGATCAGATAAGTAAAAACCTAAAAGCTGCTTTTCTAACTTTAACTTCTCAATCAGTGAATAATCATCAACTTTAGCTAATTGTGAATCTGAAAATGCTACATTTGAAAATTCTTCTTTAGAGTCAAATAGATTTCCTTGCCCGGACAATCTATCCCGATTTCGGGAAGAGGCCCATTCAATGACATGTTCGAGATCTGACAATAATTGAGCTCTATTATTATTATTTGAAAACTCATCTAATGCACCACAATGAATTAGAGATTCAAGGTTTCTTTTATTAAGGACATTAGAAGGTAAACGATCGCACAAATCTGATAATGACTTAAAACTTCCAAAATTATTTCGATTTTCAATTATATTTCTTATGGCAGAATCTCCTAAATTTTTTATTGCAGACAGACCGAATAAAATCTGATTATTCATAATAGTGAAATCAATTCCAGAGAAATTAATGCTGGGTGAAATAACTTCTATTCCCATTGAATAACAATTAGAAATATATCTTTGCATCTTGTCGCTGGCGCCTGAATTTACACTTAAAAGAGCTGCCATATATGCAACAGGAAAATGGGCTTTTAAAAATGCAGTTTGATAAGTTACTGCACCATAAGCGGTTGAGTGGCTTTTATTAAAACAATATTCTGCGAATAAAACCATTTGATCAAAAAGATCATTTGCTAATTTTTCATTTACACCCTTCTTCATAGAACCGCCCACAAAAATATTTCTATGTTTTACCATCTCTGATACTTTCTTTTTCCCCATTGCTCTACGAAGTAAATCTGCATCACCCAGAGAATAACCGGCCAAGTCTTGAGCAATTTTCATAATTTGTTCTTGGTATACCATTATTCCATAGGTTTCAGTAAGAATTGACTTAATAAAAGGATGAGGGAAATCAACCTTTTCGTTGCCATTCTTTCGATTTATGAATTTAGGTATAAGGCCAGCATCAAGAGGACCAGGTCTATAAAGAGCCAGGATAGATGAAATGTCCTCAAGAGAGTTAGGTTTAAAGTCCTTTACAACCTGTTTCATACCAGCAGATTCAAGTTGAAATATACCTTCAAGATCTCCTCTTCCAATAAGCTCAAATGTTTTATCATCATTTTGAGGTAACTCATCAATATTTATTGTCTTTCCAGTGGATTGATTAACAAGAGAAACTGTCTTTTCAATCATCGTAAGATTCTTAAGACCCAAGAAATCCATTTTCAATAATCCAAGTGATTCAATATCATCCATAGAATATTGGGTTATTATTTGTCCTTCATTATTCCTTTGAAGAGGTACAAGTTCGTCGAGAGGCTCTGATGCTATAACAACTCCTGCCGCATGAACTCCATATGTTTTATTCGTTCCTTCAATTCTTAAAGCCAAATCGATCCATCTTTTTACCCTATTGTCATTAATATATTTATCTCTAAATTCTTGACTAGGAGAATTCTTATCAATCATTTCATTAAGTTTATAAGGTTTCCCTCTTACAACCGGTATTAACTTGGCTAACTTATCTGCCTCTCCATAAGGAATATCTAGAACCCTTGCAACATCTTTTAAAACAGCCTTAGAAGTCATTTTATTGAATGTAATTATTTGTGCAACTTTATCCTCTCCATATCGATTAGTAACATAATCAATAACTTCATTTCTCCTATCAATACAAAAGTCGGTATCAATATCTGGCATAGACTTTCTTGCCGGATTTAAAAATCTCTCAAACAATAATCCATGCTCAACAGGATCTATATTTGTAATTTGAAGAGCATAGGCTACTAGAGAACCTGCGGCAGAACCTCTACCTGGTCCTACTGGGATAGAGTTATCTCTAGCAAATTTGATATAATCCCAAACAACCAAAAAATAATCTGGGAAACCCATATCTTTTATAATTTTCAATTCCGAAGATAATCTTTTTTTATATATCTCATCAACTTCTGTAAGATCGTTTTTTTTAAGTCTTTTTAAAAGACCTTCATTAGATAATTTTGTTAGTAGAAAAAAAGAATCTTTGTCTTCCTTAAGAGGAAATTTTGGCATTCTATATTTACCAAACAAATCAAATACTTCAATTTTCTGAGAAATTTCTACTGTATTGTTCACTGCATCTTTAATTGATTCATCATCAATATGATCTTTAAAAAGTTCAAGCATATCATTTTCACTTTTAATATATTCTGTACCTGTATATCTCAATCTTTTTTCATCACTTATTAGTTTTCCCGTTAATACACACAGCAAAGCATCATGTGATTCAACATCCATATTTGATACGTAATGAGCATCGTTGGTAGCGATGACTTTTATTTGATGCTTCTTCCCAATTTTTAATAATTCGACGTTAACAATTCTATCCTCAATAGATCCGTGATCTTGTATTTCTAGATAAAAATCATCTGCAAATAATTTTTTATACCAAAGGGCTGTATCCTCTGCTACATCTAATCTTCCTTTCAAGATGGCCTGAGGTATCTCTCCACCAAGGCAAGCTGTAGAAACTATAAGACCATCCTTATATTTATTTAAAAGAAATTTATCAATGCATGGTCTAGAAAAAATGCCTCGACCTCTCATCCCATTTAAGTGACTAATAGTTGTTAACTTTACGAGATTTTTATAACCAGTATGATTTTTTGCTAGCACCACCAAATGATATCTTTTTTCTTTTTTAGGTTGAGGATCATCAATAGAACCATTAATCACATACATTTCATTACCAATAATTGGTTTTATTCCTTTCTCTTTACACCTCTTTACTAAGTCAAGAACTCCATACATAACTCCATGATCGGTAAGAGCAATAGAATCCATTCCAAGATCACAAGCTCTATCTACAATTTTTGAAATTTGACTTGCTCCATCAAGAAGACTATAGTCACTATGATTATGTAGCGGAACGAAACCCATATTCAGTCAATTTATATATATAAAATAGAGAAAATTTCTAAAAAATCTATACTTTGTGATTACAAATTAATTATTAATACAATTTTAGAATAAAGGCCTAGTCTTAATTACCTGAGCATCAATTTCGAAAATATTTGCGGCATTTAATATTCTATCCTCTTCCAATACATTACCTATTAGTTGAAGACCTATAGGTAATCCTTTGTTATCAAAACCACAAGGAATACTGATAGCTGGGAGTCCGGCTAAATTAGCTGGTACAGTTAATAGATCAGACAAATACATAGAGAGCGGATCATTAACAAAATCACCCTTCAAAAAAGCGGTAGTTGGGCAAGTCGGAGTTAATAGAATATCTACTTTCTTAAAAGCGTTATCAAAATCTTTTCTTATTAGTGTTCTAACTTTTTGCGCTTTCTTGTAATATGCGTCACTGTATCCAGCTGACAAGGCATAAGTACCTATCAAAATTCTTCTTTGCACTTCATCTCCAAAGCCTTCGGCTCTGCTTTTTGATGTCATATCTAAAAGATTAGAACCTTCATTGGATCTGTAGCCATATTTAACTCCATCGTATCTAGCCAAATTTGCTGATGCTTCAGATGGTGCAATTACATAATATGTGGCAATTCCGTCGTTAAATCTAGGACATTCAACTTCAATGATTTCGGCTCCTAAAGTTTTGAATCTCTCAACTCCAGAAAGAACAGATTCCTTAACTTCTCGGTTAAGGCCAGGATGTTCAAAGCATTCTTTAATTATTCCAATTTTTAAATCCTTAATAGATTTATTTAAATCACTCAAATAATTTGGTACTGGTTTATCTAGACATGTTGAATCTAAGGGATCCTTACCAGATATTGAATAAAGAATTTCAGCGGCATCTGAAACAGTATTTGTAATTGGACCAATTTGATCAAGAGAGCTAGCAAATGCTACAAGTCCCCATCTACTTACTCTGCCATAAGTAGGCTTAAGCCCTACAACACCACAAAAAGAAGCTGGTTGTCTTATTGATCCTCCCGTATCAGAACCTATAGCCGCCGCACATAATCCAGCAGCAACTGAAGCAGCACTGCCTCCAGAACTTCCTCCTGGTACTCTATTAAAATCCCATGGATTTGAAGTAACACCAAAGACGGACGTTTCTGTTGAACTACCCATGGCAAATTCATCTAAATTTGTTTTACCTAAACAAATACCACCCGAAGACCATAATTTACTTGAAGCTGTTGATTCATAAGGAGCAACAAAGTTTTTGAGCATTTCACTTGCACAAGTGGTTAAAACTCCCTTAGTGCAAATATTATCTTTAATTGCTATTGGAATTCCTGCGAGAGGAGGTAGTATTTCATCATTTTGAAGTAATTTATCTATATTTTCAGCCTGTGCGATTGCATTATCTTTTGTAGTACTAATATATGAATTAATTTGAGTATCTTTAGAATCAATTTTTACAAAAAAATCATTTATTAATTCCTTAACGGAAGCATTTTTACTATTAATATGCTTTCTTAAAGACTTAAAATCCATTTCCAACGTATTTCTTGTAAGTTAAAGATTTTCAAACAGTTAATGGTTCTTCTTTTTTGCAACGAACAAAAGAATGTTTGATATTGGTAGAACCTTCATCGGAGAGATCTTTAATAAAAGAGGACATATTTGCTTTCAAGCTACGTTTAGTAATAAATGGACCATACCAGTACGTAGTATTAGGCTGTTCCGTTTCGATTTTAGCCCACCAAGCTAATCCGAGTTTGTTTCCAAAATGTCTAATCAATTTTATTGGTCTCGATAGACCATCAATTCTTGTTAAATTCTATACAATTTTGTAGTAAAAATTCAATAAATTTTCATTAATTATCTAAATGTATTGAAACAACAATATTTTAGAAAACATTACGTAAAGATATTATTAACAAAAACCTTATTTACTTGTCAAGTAAAATAGTGATATTGCCGCTGCCACAGAAGCATTTAAACTAGATGTCTTACCTTTAAGAGGAATACTTAATAGAAAATCGCATTTTTTTTGTGTAAGCAAAGAAATCCCTTTATCTTCAGCACCTATTATTACAACAGTGGGTGTTTTTTCATCAAAGTTTGAAATCGATAATTGAACATCTCCAGATAATCCCACAACAAGAAAACCATTTTTCTTTAGCTCCTCTAGTGCCCTATTTAAATTAACAACTCTACTTACTGGCAAGTGTTCCAAGGCTCCTGCAGCCACCTTGGCAACTGTTCCAGTTAAGCCAGCTGACCTTCTTTGAGGGATGATGATACCATTGCAACCAAATGCCTCTGCTGATCTAATAATTGCGCCAACATTATGTGGATCAGTTATTCCATCTAAGGCCAAAATAATCGGATTTGCAGAGTTCTTTTTAGAAGAATAGATTAATTTTTCAAGAGATATTGTTTTCGAGCATGCTAACTGCATCGCGACACCTTGATGTGAAGCGCCAAAAGTCAATTGTGAAAGCCTGTTCCAAGAAACTTCTTCGATGAGCACTCCTTTTGATTTAAGGTCCTTGAGTAAAATATAGAATTTCTCTGAAGAAAAGATTTCTGATGTACACCAAATTCTATTAATAGCTCTTTCACTAGTAAGGGCTTCAAAAACCGAATGTTTTCCCCATATCCAATCGTCAAAATTTTTTTTATTAGAAAGATCTTGATAAATATTCGGAGCTTTATTAGAAAAATCTAAATTAGATATAGCTATTGGCTTTCTTCTTTTTAAGGATGAATAGTTACTTTTATTTTTATCACTTTTGCTTAAATTATTAAAAGTATTATTTTTAGACGAATTCATTAAGAATCTATTATTATTTTTTTTTGAAGAATTTGTATTTTTAGAGAAAAAATTAGAATCAGATTTTTTTTTATATTGTTTACTATTTTTTTCAAAAAAATTATTTTTAGATGAATTTTTCATGGATTCTTTAAATTTTAATTTTCAAGATATTCAAAAAGAGTTGATAATCTTTTAGGATCTTTTAGAAATAGCCAACCGATAAGAGTTTCAAAACCAGTCGCTCTTGAATATGTAGTAGGGTCTGAAGACTTTGGGTATCTCTTTATTTTATTTCTAGCACGTTTAATTAAATCTATTTCATTCTCATTTAGTAAATGTTCAATTTGACTTAAAGATTTTGATTGAGAATTTGCTTTTACTTCGTTCACTACTGATAAATGCAGTTCTTTTGATTTCAAAGGGAAATGCACATATCTTAGTCTTTGATGAAGTTCCCATACCGAATCACCAAGCCAAGCAAGTTGAATAACACCTATTTCTTTAGGAGATCCATATGGAACCAAGTTTTGAATCCAATAATTCAATCTTTTAAATAATGTAATGCATCTTCAAGACAAGACTGTAAGTTAAGAAAATCGCCTAAACGAACAAGTTTAATTGTTTGAGCAACTCTCGAATTACCAACAACTGAGAAAGCTAACTTATATTTTTTACATTCTTTAGCAGTCTGAACAAGAGCTCCAAGACCCGACGAATCTAGAAAATCAATTTTTGTAAGATCAATAACGAATGGAAGTTCATTCTTTAAATTATTATTAACAAAAGTCTTAAATTGTTTTTCTGAGAAAGCATCAAGCTGTCCTTTAAAAGTAAAAACAATAATATTTGTTTTTACCTCTAGAGTTCCTCTTAAAGAAACCGTTAGCTTCTGGAAATCTTCTATGATCTAATCCCTCCAAAAAATTAATGTATCAAATGTAATAATCAAATCAAAAGAAAACAATATGTCAACATCTTTCTAACATTAGAGAAACAAATTTTTCAAATAAATAATCTGAATCATGTGGACCAGGTCCTGCTTCTGGATGATATTGAACACTAAATATTGGCTTATTATTAACTTCTAATCCTGCAACAGTATTATCGTTAAGGTTGTAATGAGTTATTTTGACTATATCCTCTGATAGAGAATTAGGGTCAAGAGCAAAACCATGATTCTGACTAGTTATCTCAATCTGATTATTCATTCCGCAAGGGTGATTTAGACCACGATGTCCAAAAGTGAGTTTATAAGTTGAACCTCCTAATGCCAATCCAAAGATTTGATGACCAAGACAAATTCCAAACATAGGTATTTCACCATGTTCAATAAGTGATCTTGCTAAGTCTATACCTTCAGTGACAGAAGAAGGATCGCCTGGACCATTTGAGAAGAATATCCCATTAGGCTTATATGATAGGACATCATTTAAAGAAGATTGGGAAGGTAAAACTAAAATTTCACAACCATGGGAGACTAGTCTATTTAAAATTGATTTTTTTATTCCAAAATCAATTGCTATTACTTTTAATTTATTAGACTTCTCAAAGTATCTTCTTCTGACGTCAAAATCTGTTTCTGTAGGCTTTTTCCATAAATATTTTTGCTTTGTTGAAACTAATTTAGATAAATTTAATCCTTCCATTTTTGGAGTTTCTTGTACCATTTTTAAACAACTTTCTACAGTTCTATCTTCGGAAGCAAGAACTCCATTCATAGAGCCATTAGATCTTAAAATTTTAACAAGCGCCCTTGTATCAATTCCATAGAGACCTATGATATTTTTTTTCACTAACCATTGATTAAGACTCTCTAAAGATCTCCAATTACTATTATTGGTTGAATAATTTCTAACAATTATTCCTTTAACACAAATACTTGATTCTGAATCTTCATGATTAATACCAGTATTTCCAATTTCAGGATAAGTGAATGTTAATATTTGCCCATAGTAACTTGGGTCAGTAATAACCTCCTGATATCCAGTCATTCCAGTATTAAAGACTATTTCCCCAACAGCAGTACCCGAAGCTCCAAAAGAAAATCCAGGAAATATAATACCATTACTTAAAACTAATTTTGCGTTTTTCTTATAAGGATTAATCATCAATTTGAATTTAATTCATCTGAGGATAAATAAGTTTTTAATAGTAAAAATTTTTCCCAAGGATTTCCTTGATTAATTGAAAATAAAGCTTTATTAAAGCCTTCACGCAAATCTTCCTCAATTCCTGCTGCCCAGAGGACTAATGCAGCATTCAAAGCTACAACATCTTTATGCGATTTTGTCCCTGAACCATTTAAAACAGATTTTAATATCTCCTCATTAGATTCTCCATCGGATAAAACAAGCTTGTCGTTTGAAATATTTTCATGATTAAAATCTGTGATATTTATTTTTGAAAAACGTAATTTTCCTTTTTCAACAAATACCAATTTATTTTCTCCTTGAAGTGAAGCTTCATCAAGGCCTCCAGAACCATGAACTACTATTACTCTATTCATCCCCATCCTCAATAGTGCACTTCCCATAGGCTCCAAAAGATCCTCCGAAGCGACACCTAATACTTGAGCATTAGGTCTTAAAGGATTCACCAATGGTCCAAGTTGATTAAATACGGTTCTTATTCCAAGGGCCTTTCTCAATGGAGCAAGTTTAATTAAAGATTTATGCCATACAGGAGCAAACAAAAAAGTTATTCCAATTTCATTAACTGCAGAGATTACTTTTTCTAATGAACAATTTAAATTCAAACCAAGATTCAATAAAACATCAGCAGAGCCAACTTTTCCACTTGCACTTTTATTTCCGTGCTTGGCAATTTTTACACCACAAGATGCCGCTACAAATGCGACTGCAGTTGAAATATTAAAGGTATTAGCACCATCACCTCCAGTTCCACAAGTATCAACCATATACAAATTCGGTCTTGCTACTGGCAATTCGCAAACATTTAAGAGTTCCTCTGCCATAGAAGACAATTCGACTCCTGTACAACCCTTAGCTCTTAAAGCGCTCAAAAAAGCTCCTGTTTGAACATCAGATATTTCATCATTAAGCCATCTTTGCATTAACAATCTAGAAGTTAAATCACAAAGGTTTCCTCCATCCAACAAAGTATTTAGGATTTCGGCGTTCGAAAGGTTAGAAGACATTTATTTATAGAAGAATAATATGGAGATAGAATTCAATTTGAAGCATCAAAACCTGACCCAACTAAATCTTTATTTGTATTAGAAGGCCTAAAGCTTTTTGACCAAATTTTTTTTGTTTTTGAAAAAAGTTGGTTTTTAGTAATATTCCAAAATTTTAAAATTTTTTCAATATCATTTTTAATTTCAATTTCACCAGGAAAATAATTATAACGATTTATTAATCTAGCCAAATTAATAAAATCAAGATCTTCTGGTTTTTCTTTAGTGATAAGAGAATCTATAATATTTCTGTCTATTGCATGTAAAGGATGAGTTTGTTCTTTACTCATGAAAAAAATACTGAATCATTTATAAAATTAGCTCACATATTTAAAAATGAAACATTATCTTAATCATATCGGCAAAATTAAATGAAAAATTTAAAATTTAAAGTTATATCTAAATATCTCAGACCATACAAAAAAGAATTTCTATATGGGGCTTTAGCTTTATTAATAGTCAATATATTGAGCGTAGTAATACCTCTGGAAGTAAAACATATAATTGACCAATTACAAAATGGTTTCTCTTCAGATTTTGTTATTTCAAAATCGTTATGGTTAATCTTATTAGCAACTTGTATGGGTTTAATCAGACTATTTTCCAGACAAGTTGTTTTTGGAATAGGTAGAAAGGTTGAGGTCAATCTTCGTCAGAAACTTTTCGATCATTTGCTGATACAAGACCCAGAATGGATACAAAAAAAAGGGAGCGGAGACATTATAAGTAGAGCTACAAGCGATATTGAAAACATTAGAAGGCTTTTGGGTTTTACGGTTTTAAGCTTATGCAACATTGTCTTGGCTTATTCATTAACTATTCCATCCATGTTTTCAATTAACAAAATATTAACAATATCTGCTTTAATGATATTCCCAGTAATCCTTGCAATAGTGAGCTTATTTGGCGGTAGAATGGTGAATCAAAGAAAAGTTCAACAAGAATCACTGTCAAAACTTAGTGATCTGATACAAGAAGATCTTTCTGGCTTAAGCGCTATCAAAATTTATGCACAAGAAAATGCTGAGAAGAAAGAATTTAATATATATAATAATGCTTATCGAAATTCAGCGATAAAACTTGCAAGAACAGCAAGTACCTTATTTCCATTGCTGCAAGGTATTTCATCAATTTCTTTATTGATTTTATTGGGATTAGGAACTATTCAACTAGAGAGTGGATTTATTTCTATAGGTGGTTTAGTAGCCTTAATTCTTTACGTAGAAAGGCTTGTTTTCCCTACGGCTCTTTTAGGGTTTACATTGAATACTTTTCAACTCGGTCAAGTAAGTTTAGACCGTGTAGAAGAAATCTTTCAGAACAAACCAAATATTGTAGATGGAACAAACACCAAATATTTAAAGAAAAAGATAAATGGATTTTTAGAAGCGAAAGGCTTAACGATAAAGTATCCAGGATCAAAGTTTAATTCATTAAATGGTCTAAATTTTAAAATTTATCCCGGAGAACTTATAGCAATTGTTGGCCCAGTAGGTTGTGGCAAAACAACACTAGCAAAGTCTCTTGGAAGAACAATTGAAATTCCCAAGGGTCAATTATTTCTAGATGACATTGATGTAATAAATATTAAATTAGGAGATCTAAGAAAAAATATTGCAATTGTTCCGCAAGAAGCATTCTTATTTACCTCTACAATCTCAGAAAACATAAGTTTTGGAGAACCAAAAGCTTCTAAAGGATTAGTCAAAAAAAGTGCTACAAAAGCTGGATTGATGGATGACATCAATAATTTTCCTCAAAAATTGAAAACAATTGTGGGTGAAAGAGGAATTACACTAAGTGGTGGACAGAGACAAAGAACAGCACTGGGAAGAGCATTACTTGTAAATTCACCTATTATCGTTCTTGATGATGCTTTAGCAAGCGTCGATAATAAAACTGCAGCTATAATAATAGATGAAATGCGAGAAAGAAGTAAAAAAACAATTTTAATGATTAGTCACCAACTTTCTGTAGCTGCCACCTGTGACAGAATTTTAGTAATGGACAAAGGAGAAATAGTACAAGAAGGTAATCATAAAGATTTAGTAAAAGAAAAGGGGCTTTACAAACAACTGTGGGAAAGAGAACTAGCCACTAACATTGTTAAGGGCTAAAAGTAATTTTTTAATTTATGATATAAAAATTGAAGTTATGTTCCAATTTCTAAGAAAAATTATGAATAATATAGAACCAACTTTAACTAATGATGTTAATTCAGTTCATAGAATATTAAAAACAAATATTAAGAGAGATCCTAACCCTCAAGAAGATGAAATAATATTTGGGTGTGGTTGTTTCTGGGGAGCTGAAAAATGTTTTTGGAAACTCCCTGGAGTAGTAACAACTTCCGTAGGGTATGCTGGCGGAGAAAGAAGCAACCCAACATATTATGAAGTATGTTCAGGCTTAACAGGTCATTCAGAAGTTGTAAGAGTTATCTGGGATAAAAGAGAAATAGACATAAGTGATTTATTAAAAATGTTTTGGGAATGCCATGACCCAACACAAAAAAACAGACAAGGTAATGATATTGGAACTCAATATAGATCAGCTATATTTTTCAAAAATGAGAATAATAAAAATATTATATTAGCCAGTAAAGAACAATACCAAAAAGAACTAAATAAACAAAATCTTGGTTTAATTGAAACAGAAATAAAAATGATTGATACTTATTTTTATGCAGAACAGTACCATCAACAATATCTTGCATCCCCTGGTAGCAGGCAGTATTGTTCTTCTTCTCCTACAAAAGTTAAGTTAGGAGATTTTACTGGAAGTAATTACAAATTAAAAGATCATATATGGGAAAACTTTAATTGGGAAGTTGAAAAGTGTGTATTGAGATCTGATAACAATCCTATAAAGAGTAACATTTAAAACCATCTTATCTTTATAGTAATAATACGGGGCGTAGCGCAGTTTGGTAGCGCACCACTTTGGGGTAGTGGGGGTCGTGGGTTCAAATCCCGCCGTTCCGATCACTTTTCTTCTTCATTAATAAGAGATTTATATAATTTATATGAGCTTATGCCGACAGCTATGAAAGTAATAGATGAAAAAAACGCTAACACTAATATGGTTAAGTTTGAAACTTCAACTTCACCTAGCTGAAAAGATATAAAAATATTCATTGACTACTAAATTAATTAAACATTAACATAATTACAAAAATTTTTTCAAAACGAATTATAAATTCAGAAGAATTACAACACCAAATAAAATCCTATAGATAATAAATAATTTCAAGCCATTTGAAGAAAAATACTTTAATAAGAAATCGATAGCTAATAAAGAAGATACAAATGTCGTAGTAAGGGCAACAATTAGAGGGAGAAAACCAAATGAGGAAAATTCATTAACAGAAGAAATAAACTCAACAATAGCTGCAAGTGAGATGGCCGGTATGCCTAAAAGAAATGAGAATTTTGCAGCATCACTTCTTTCCCAACCTGATATTAGAGCGGTAGAGATAGTGACCCCAGATCTTGAGACACCAGGAAAAATAGCAAAGGCTTGGGAAAAACCTATTAAAAAACTATCTGAATAATGATGATTTTTTAGATTTTTATAACCTTTTGTAGAACTATCAGCTATGTACATAAAAATAGCCATAATGAAAGAAACTAATGCAATTGATAAATTTGAACGAAGAATCTTTTCAAAAAAATAAGGAACAAATAATTTTATGGTTCCACCTAGCAAAATAATTGGGATAGTACCAATCAAAATTGATATCAAAAAACTTTCAGACAATAGATAATCAAAAAAATTTTTTGAAGATTTACTTCTTGATTTAAAAATTTCATTCCTAAAATACCAAAGTATCGCGAAAACACTTCCAATTTGAATAATTGCTGACAAAGAGGGGCCTGGATCATCAATTCCTAAAAAAAGAGATATAACTTTTAAATGAGCAGTACTACTTACGGGAATAAATTCTGTTAAACCTTGAATTAAGCCATAAATAATAAATTCTAAATATTCCAAAATTCATAATAATTACCTGACTTATTAATAGCAATTTAGAAATTACAATTTACACTTAATAAGTAAAAGCTAATATAAATTAATGAAAAAAAATCTTTTCTTAATACCATTATTTCTTTTTTATATATTCTTTTTTTCTGATTCTGTAAAGGCTAATTATTGGTTAATAATAGGAACTTATAGACAAGGACCAGGTGGAAGACCTGAGGTGAGTGGAATAACAAGTCCTTCGTTATATTCTATTCCAATGAAAGATATCGATTCATGTAAAAAAGCAGGGGAAAAAATTACAAATGAAATATATAAACCTGTTTGGCAATTTGATAGTAAATGGACTTGTGTATTTAGTGGTGATAATAAATAAAGTTACCTTTTCACATCATGAGCACAACCATCACCCTTATAATTTTCACTTTCATAGAAATCATTTTTAGTGCCAAAATAAACAGTTAATAAAACGAATGGCAAACTTAATATAAATAAAATAGTTGTTAAATCCATGATTAAATTGTTGAATGAATAATGAGGGGATAAGAAATCAAAAAAACATTTTAAATATAACCCAGCTTTAATAATCTGTAGGATCTTTGATAGCAAGAAAGAAGAAGTCTCCTAAACCAATTAAAAGGCAAACTCCTGCAATAGCATCATAGACAACAAAACCTCCTATTTTAAAAGAAGAAAAATAATACATCCCTAAGAAACTAAAGTTAGTTAGATAATATCAACAATAAATAGGTATTTGTAAAAAATTTTGACTCGAAGACAATTTAAAGATTTCTGTTCTAAGCCACTAAAGTCGAATCTTCATTATCAGATGAAACTCTTATTCTCTCTTCCAACTTAGGACCATATAATTCATTTCCCCAGATTTCAACTCTTGAATCAATTGGGGCCATAAAAGTAAGAACTTCAGTTGGAAATAAAACTCTTTCTAAAAAAAAATTTGATTGGCCAATACATCTCAAAACAACCATTCTACAGCCTTCATTTTTGTAAGAGAACTCAACCATCCTTAAACAACAAAATAAAGACTATTAAACATCATTTAGATCTACTAATAATGTATAAAAAATTACTGAAAAAAAAGAAAATCAGAAAATATTATAAATTCAATCCAGCCTCAATTAAATTTCTTTCTTTATCAATTAATAACAATGCATACGAATTCATATCATCAAAACTTTTATGAGGGATAGAAACATTAAGCATTCTCAAAAAACTGGATAATTTTTCATCTTGAAGAGCGTTTCCTTTTTCTAAAAACATTTCTTTTTCTTGATTTGACTTCCACATATTCATATATTCAAACTTCAAGGGCTTTAAGTGCCAAATATTGTCTATTAAACTCCAAACATCTAAATATTTGCTTAAGTTATTCTGAATGTTAAATCTATAAGAAGATTCATGTTGACTCAAATCTACTGAATTTATTGGTAGATCATTCATATCATCAATAGAGAAAGGTTCTATCCCCAAAAACCATCCCTCAAGTATTAACAAATCAGGATTATCTGATCTCCAATGTGATCTGTCTCCTAAGCCATTTCTTAAGGATTTATCGAAAACTGGTACGTTTAATTTTCCATTAATTTTCCAATTTAATAATTTTTCATGCATTAATTTTACAGAGTGACTACCTGGAAAACCTCTTGAGACATTCCAAGGGTTATCCTTAATTGCTAATTTCATTTCATCTGACGGGAGATAAAAATCGTCAATTGAAATAACTGCAATTTTGAAATTTAATTTTAATGATATTGCTTCAAGCCATTTACCTAAAGTTGTTTTGCCTGTCCCAGGAAGTGCTGAGATCCCAATTGTTTTTCGTTCAGCAAAATTATTTTGAAATTTAAAAGCCTGAGATAAAAGAGGTAATGCTAAACCCCATATCCAATCATCATTTACTTTATTATTCCAAAATTGATCAATTGAAAGAATATTTTTTTGATTGTTCCAAAAATAGTACCAATCATCCAAAGATTCCCAGCCAATATCAATAATTAATTTTTCAAATTTATCAAGTGGGAAATTAATATCTAAATCTTTCATGTTTCTAAATTAGTTCTAACTTATTTATTAATTTATTGATTTCATTTTTCCAACCATATCCATTCGGTTCAGAAGCCAAAGTAAATTCCAAATCTTTTAATTGATCTAGTAAATTTAAGTTAGGCCCATCTATTCCCGGAATAACAATTCTAAAATCCGAGTTCAAAAGTAAAGGTAAATCATTTGGAGAGTCACCCAAACCTATAATTTGAATATTTGAAATATTTGAATATTCTTTAAGAGCATTTATTGCTTTACCTTTATTAGAGTTTGTAGATAATAAGTGACTCATTCTATTTCCTTTAAAAATATCTACTTTGTACTTTTTACAACAAGTATAAATTTTTTCTTCTAAAAAGCTTGGCGGATTTAAAAAAGGCATACTCCAATGTCTATCCCGCATTAAGTTCAATGAGTTACCTTTTAGACCTGTAAGCTGAGTTGCTTCTTGATCAGTGAGATTATTAAGAGGAATAAGTTTATAATCAATTTCTTTAGAAATAAAATTTAAGATATCTTCAAGGAATTCGTATTTTTTCCCAAGAATAATTTCCCCATTAACCTTTATAAGAGATTCACCATAGATTGCTGCACCATTTTCAACAATATATGGGTCCTTCAAATTTAGTTCATTCCTAATAATTTTTACTTCAGATGCTGTCTTGCTTGTACATAGAATTACAGGTATAGATAATTTTTGAAGTGTTTTTATAGTATCCTTAGCAGGCGTTAAATCATATGAATGATCCATTAGAGTGCCATCTACATCACTAACTACCCAAAGAGAAGAATTTTCAAACATTTATAAAGGACCTAGCCAAATAACTTGAAAAGGATCGAGACTAATATTTTTCCAATTGTATTTGTTGGATGTTAAAAAATCTCTCATATTAAAATCATTAACTATTATTTGGGGTAGATCATTATCATTTAATTGATAATTAATCTTATTTCCGGTCATGTTATGGATCGCAAAAATAGATCCCTGACCTTTACCTCTTTTAATAACAACAATATCACTTCTGCCTTTTGATAAACATTTCATTTCTGAACAAGGATGAAATTGCTTTAGTACTGATCTGACGTCCATAGCTTTGGAAAGATATTTTAAGTTTTTATTTGCATTAGATTCAGGATTATTTAAAACAGGTAAAAGATTATCTGATTTAAATTTCTCTCTATTGAGGTCTCTTCTTTGACCAGTCATAGAGAAACTTTTGATATCATTTTCGGAAGCCAGTAATGCTGGCAAATAAAAGGCAGGAACGCCTTTAAGAGACATGACTAATAATTGAGTCAAGATAAACCTCTCAAATTGGTATCGATTTGAATCTCTACTGGAGTCTTCCATTGCACTCCACCAACTAATGTTCAATTCATATGGTTTATCCTCCCCATTTGATAAACGTCTATGACTTACTAATCCCCCTCTTTTTTCACAATTAATTAATAGATTATTAATTCTCTGCTCATTCATTAAACCTTCTAGAGCCCTTAACCCAACGCCATCATGGGATGCAGTGAAATTAAAAAGAGTAGTATTATCAGGTAATTTTGGCCAATCAAAAATCCATGAGTTTAGAATATCAGCTCTCGAAGTAATAATTGCTTCCAAGAGAAGTGGAGGCAATGGAAAATTATATGCCATATGAGCTTCATCTTCTGGAATAAGATAAGACAGATTTTCCTTTTGGGGAACATTAGTTTCAGTTATTAAAACTCCATCTTCAAGCAAATTATTTAAAAGAAATCTTAAGAGTTTCACAATTGAATGTGCTTTTGGCAAATGTAAGCATGTTGTCCCTGATTCCTTCCAAATAAAACCTACTGCATCAAGCCTGAACCATTTAATTCCATTAGATAAATATGTAATAATTAAATTTAAGAACTCAATAGTCATTTTTGGATTATTCCAATTCAAATCAATTTGATCTGGACCAAAAGTTGTCCAAACTTGTTTAGGGCCATCTTCAGTATTTATTTGTGAAAACAAGGAGGAACTTCTTGGTCTAACTACATTTGACCAGTCAAGATTTTCTTTCGGTGAAAAAATATTTGAGATGCCTGGTTCTTGGGATTTAATAAATTGTTGAACCCATGGGTGAGATGATGAAACATGGTTTAGTACCAAATCAGCCATCAAATCATGATTTTTAGAAATACTTTTGAGATCAT